>JBAWYQ010000134.1:0-11822 GCA_037143475.1 Burkholderiales bacterium
GTGCCCACCGGATAAATACCAATGCACTGGATAAATCGCTGAACCAAATCGACGCTGAAGTGACGTGGACTCCACTCAAATAGCTTGCGCAATGCCTGCGTCGGTTCCATTGCCGAGTGGTAAACGCGTATGGATGTTAGTGCGTCGTAGACATCCGCAATGGCGGCCATTTGGCCCAGCTGGGATATTCCGGAACCTTTTAACCCTGCCGGGTAACCACCCCCATCCATGTGTTCGTGGTGCTGCGCTGCTACTAACAAGGAAACGCTCGAAATACCAGGCACGTTGCGCAAGATGCTCACACCCTGTGTGACATGCTCGCGCATCACTGAAAACTCATGGTCCGACAACTTGCCTGGCTTATTGAGAATCGTGTCGGGCGTCTTCATTTTTCCGATGTCGTGCAGCAGTCCGCCGATGGCGGCATCGCGAGTCGTATCTTTGTCCAGACCCAAGTGCTGGCAGAAATTGACCAGTAGCACGCCCACATTGACAGAATGCTGAAATGTGTAACGGTCTTTCTGTTTGACGCGCCCCAGACTGGTGAGGGCACCAGGGTTGCGCAGCACGGATTCGATCATCTTCTCAACGACCGGTTCGACGCGTTCCAGTTCGACTTGGCGTCCCAGACGGACGTCCGACAAAATGTCCTGCACGACGTCCTGTGCCTCAGTCAAAACCCGTTTTGCAATGACCAACTCATCGCTGAGGACTGAGTGTGGAACCCGCTTTTTCGAGGCCTGCAGTACGGGTGCTAAAGCGATGTCGAGCTGTTCGTGAATTTCGGCTTCCGTCGGTGCACCCGGGGCGTCCAGGCCACGTTCGGTATCAATGTAGACCGCGCGGATGCCGTATTGAATGATCTTATCAATCTCACTTTGACGGGTGAGTTCGAATTGGTTGATCAGGAACGGGTGTGCCATCCAGCCACAGTCCAGGTCGTGGATATACATTCCCAGCACCAGTTGGTCTGATTGGATTTTTTTGATCATAGACAGCCTGTCGCGTCACGCACCCAGTGCGAAGAATAGTAGCACCCTGCGTGCCGCCTGCAAGCAGCCTTGCTGTGCCATAGGGTTTGGCTTAAGTTTTGTCCTGTGACTGTAGAGCCTTGAGCTTGCGGTAAAGCGAGCGCTCGCTCATGCCCAGCTGCGAAGCCAGATCGGCCCGGCTTCCCTGATGATGGGCCATGATTTGCAGCCATGCAGACTGATTTAGATTTTTTGTAAATGGAGCCAGAGTGGCTGTTGTGTTGTTGATAGTCGGATTCGGGCGACGGCCGGATTGCAATGCTTGCTCAACATGGCTTTGCTGAATGAGAGCCCCATCACATAACAGCGTGGCGCGCTCCAGCAGGTTGCGTAGCTCGCGCACGTTCCCGGGAAATGGGTGTTCTTGCAGCGCGGCAAGGGCTTCTGGTGCCAGGTTCAAGTGCCGCTTGGGGGCTACCCGCTTCAGAAGGGCGTCAGCGAGCAGCGCGATGTCTTCGCGCCGCTCACGCAATGCGGGCAGGTGAATAGGGAAGGTGCTCAGTCGGTAATACAAATCTTCCCGGAAGTGTCCCTCAGTAATCAGGCGGTCAAGGTCCCGGTGGGTGGCGGATACCACGCGAATATCGGCGTGGCGCAGCTCGGTGCTGCCAACCCGGCGGTAGGTGCCGCTCTCGAGCAGGCGCAGCAGCTTGACTTGCATGGAGAGCGGAATGTCGCCTACTTCGTCCAAAAAAAGCGTGCCGCCGCTGGCCGCTTCGACCAACCCCCCCTTGCTGGAAATGGCGCCGGTAAAGGCCCCACGCTCATGACCAAACAGTTCGGACTCAAACAGGTTCTCCGGCAGGCTGGAGCAGTCCACCGCCACCAGCGCGCGATGAGCGCGCGTGCTGGACTCGTGGACCGCGTGGGCCACTAACTCCTTTCCGGTTCCGGACTCGCCTTGAAGTAATACGGTGGCTTGGGATGGCGCTACGCGGGCGACCAGTTCGAGCATTCGTTGAAATGCGACGGCACGGCCGATCAATGTTTGTGCTTCAGGCTGGCCTTGCGCTACTTGAAGCGGCTCCATGCGCTCCACAAAAAAGGCTTGCCGGCCGTTGGCGTCATGCAGCGGTGACAGTTCGATGTTGACGTATTCCTCGCCCTTTGGGGTGTGGTGAAGGTGCAAGACGCGTTCGCGTTGACCCGACTCGCGCGCCTTGACCAGCGGGCAGGACTCACCAGCCTGGTCGCATGGCACATGAAAGTGGTGTGACACCTCGTAGCAAGTTCGCCCCACCACACTGCGGTCGGGGCTGAACTGGCGTCGGTATGCGGCGTTGGCCGCCAAAATTCGGTATTGCGTATCGAACAGGATATGGGGCTCGGCTAGCCCCTCCAGGTAAGAGACTAGCTCGGGTAGAGGTCTTTTTGCTGAGTCATGCATGGTGGTGACAGTATAGGTCGATACTGCCAAAATATGCCAATTTGTGTCAGTCAACTGCCACATTGGCAGTTTTCTTCATGCGACCGAATACCGATGGTGGGTGTATTTTCTCTAAGTGATTGAATTTAAAGAAGAAATTCTCAGTGGGCCGCATGGCACATTTCTTGTTAGTGACAGTTGTGACACGTTGCCCAGCACCTTCAAGAACCATGTACTTTCGTATCCTGCACGATGAATCCAGCGGTGAGTTGAGCTATCTGCTTGCCGATGTCGATGCGCGCGAGGCCGTGCTGGTCGACCCGCGTGGGCGCGACCTGCCCCTATTGCAGTCCTTGCTGGCCGAGCGCGAGTTACGTCTGTGTTGGGTGTTACGCACGCACCACCACGACCCGTTGATGGCGACCGAGCCCGCAATGTTGGCCAATTTGGAAGCACCAGTCGTGCAGGGTCATTCTGCCGGACTCGTGAAGCCTGCGGTGCATGGCGATATGCTTGGCTTTGGCAATGAAATGGTTAGCGTGATGGCAACGCCAGGTCATACCGGCAGCTGCTTGAGTTTTGCCTGGCGTGATCGTCTGTTTTGCGGCGGGTTGCTGGACGTAGATGCCTGTCCGCATCAACCTTACCCGGCAGACCCCCAGGCGCTATGGGACAGTGTTCGCCAGCGGGTATTCACATTGCCTGACGAGACATTGCTGTTTGCGGGGCACGAGCGCCGAGCCCGTGCAGTCAGCACGGTGCTGGAGCAGCGGCGTTGGCACCCATTCTTTGCCGGGCTGTCCCGAGACGAATATTTGGCGCGTGTGGCAGCTTTGCCGTCGTCCAAAAAAATAGAGACCACTGACTATGCAAGACACTGAAATGCCTGAACCAACGACTGTGCAGTCAGCGACCCGGACCCCCTATGAATTGCTGGGCGGTGAGGCTGGAGTGCATCTCTTGGTGCAACGCTTTTATGCGCTGATGGATGAATTGCCGGAAGCCTATGGTGTGCGCCGCATGCACCCTGAAAGTTTGAGCGGAAGTGCACAAAGTTTGTTCGACTTTCTGTCGGGTTGGTTCGGAGGGCCGGACCTTTATGTTCAGAAGAAGGGCCATCCGCGGCTGCGAATGCGCCACAGCCCCTATGTTGTGGGGGCCACGCAGCGCGACGAATGGATGTTGTGCATGACCCAAGCCTTGACGGAGCAGGTGACCGACGTCACCTTTCGGGACCATTTGATCAAAACCTTCGCGCAGATTGCAGACCATATGGTCAACAGCCATAGCCATGTAGCACCCTGAAGCCCGACGCAATACCAATAGACGATAAGGAAGAAGCTGTGAATAAAAAGACTGAAAAGGGGCGCGTCATTATCCCCATTGCCGTTTCGCCTGATAAAGGACCCATCGAACCGCCACCTGATGCGGATGTGGAGATGGTTTCGCTGTACGAGGCGCATAAAAAAATCTATCCACGCAGCGTGTCTGGACTGTTCTCCAACTGGCGCTGGGGTATGGTCTTTCTGACGCAAATTATCTTTTACGGCTTGCCCTGGCTGGAATGGGGTCAGCGTCAGGCGGTACTTTTTGACTTGGGTGCCCGACGCTTCTATATTTTCGGGCTGGTCCTGTACCCGCAGGATTTCATTTACCTCACCGGCATTTTGGTGATCTCTGCCTTCTCGCTGTTCCTGTTTACGGCCGTGGCGGGGCGGCTGTGGTGTGGCTACGCCTGCCCACAGACCGTGTACACCGAGATATTTCTTTGGCTGGAGAAGAAGGCCGAAGGAGACCGCTCAGCACGCATGCGCCGGGATGCGGGTCCGTGGAATGCCGACAAGCTAGGCCGCAAAGTAGGCAAGCACTTTTTGTGGCTGGCCGTGGCCCTTTGGACAGGCTTTACTTTTGTAGGTTACTTCACGCCCATTCACGAACTGGGTGGCGAATTCGCACGCTGGGAACTGGGTGCCTGGGAGATTTTCTGGACATTCTTCTACAGCTTTGCCACCTACGGCAATGCCGGCTTCATGCGTGAACAGGTGTGCAAGCACATGTGTCCCTACGCACGATTTCAGAGTGCCATGTTCGATAAGGATACGTTGATCGTCACCTACGATGCTGAGCGCGGCGAGCCACGCGGAGCACGTTCGAAAAAGGCGGATCCCGCCAAGCTAAATCTGGGTGCCTGCATAGACTGCAGCCTTTGTGTGCAGGTCTGCCCAACCGGTATTGATATCCGCCAAGGCTTGCAATACGAGTGCATTGGCTGTGGCGCCTGTGCGGACGTGTGCGACACCGTTATGGACAAGGTTGGCTATCCACGCGGTCTCGTGAAGTACTCCACCGAGAATGCTATCAACCAGCACTGGACCCGTTCGCAGACCCTGCGCCATGTATTTCGTCCGCGCGTGCTGATTTATATTGCCATACTGGGGACCGTGGTGACCGCAATGGCGGTGAGTCTTTCGATGCGTGTCCCGTTCAAGGTGGACGTGGTTCGTGACCGCGGGGCGCTGGCCCGTATAGCCGATGGCGGTCGCCTTGAGAATGTATTCCGCCTTCAGATCATGAACGCCACTGAGGCCACGCAGCAATTTCACATTTCAGTCTCCGGGATGCCCAATCTTCAGGTCGTCTCCGAGAATGACATCGACATTGCCTCTACGCAGGCGCGCTGGGTTGCAGTACGGGTGCAGGGGCCAATGGAAGGTTCGGTGCCGGGGTCGTACCCGATTCACTTTGAGATTGTCGCCAAGAGCGCGATCGGCAAGGTGACCGAAAAAGCAGCTTTCATTGTTCCACGGTGAGACCCATTCCATGAACTTCTGGGACCAGCGATTTTCCGAGCCTGGCTACAAGTACGGCTTGGCGCCCAACGCATTCCTGCGTCAGCAGGCAGCAAGGCTGGCTCCTGCCAGCCAAATCCTGGTGCCAGGCGATGGCGAGGGGCGAAACGGTGTCTGGCTGGCGGAGCAGGGCCATGCGGTTACCTCCGTTGACCTCTCGGAGATCGGACTGCACAAGGCCCAAGGGCTGGCGGCAAGTCGGGGTGTGCGTTTGACGATCCACTGCGTCGACCTGACCGATTGGGCGCCTGAAGCATCGACCCTGGATGCCGTGGTACTAATCTACACCCACTTGCCGGGAGCCATACGGCAGTTGGCCCATCGCCGCCTTGCGCGGGGGCTTCGGCCAGGTGGTTGGCTGGTACTTGAAGCCTTTCATCCCGCACAATTGACTTACGCCAGCGGGGGGCCGAAGGACGCCGATATGCTGTACACCCTCGAGCAACTGGATGCAGATTTTGCGGGTCTGTTGACATCGGTTGAGTCGTGGCATGGCGAGACTCGCCTGGCCGAGGGACCAGGTCACCAGGGAATTGCACATGTAACCCGCTGGGTTGGACAAGTAATGACCGAGCCGGGGCCGGAAATGCGCTAATAAATGGCTACATATCTTCACTTCTATGCAGGCTTGTCGATAGAACAATCAAGCCATACACGGAAACCGGAGAAAACCATGCAAGCCACCTTCAATAATCTGCTGTCTCAAGGCGAACTGGCCAAGCGCTGGGGAAGGACCGAGTCCGCCATCAGTTTGGCGACGGCTGTTGGTGCCGGACCTCGTTACGTCAAAATTGATGGTGCGATCCGTTACCCGGTGGATGAAGTGCAACGCTACGAGCGAGCCTGTCTGTATTTTGATCCCGCCGAGGTTGCATTGCAGACCGTGAATTGAACGCAATTGCTACGGTCATTTTGCGTATAGTGCGGTTTGTTGAAAGTCCATTGAATCGGAGTGAGATATGAAAACCGCCCACGACCTCGTAACTGCCGCAAAAGCGCACGTGCAAGAAGTTTCCCTTCAAGACGCTGAGCAAGCCATTCGCGACGCGGATGTGCTAGTCGATGTGCGAGAGGCCGATGAGTTTGCCGCGGGCCACCTGGGCGGCGCCGTGCACATCTCGCGCGGCATGCTGGAGTTCAAATTCAGTGCCAATCCGGCACTGCAAGCACGTGACCTCAAGGTCTTGTTGTATTGCAAGACCAGCGGACGCGCAGCCCTCGCGGCCGCCGCACTGCATGAAATGGGTTATCTGAATTTGCAGTCCCTTGCTGGCGGTTTTGATGCATGGGCTGCAGCGGGCAAGCCGGTAGCGAAGCCGGAAACGCCGTCTTTTGAATAAGCACCCATTTGCCGCACGGTTGCGGTGGGCCTGATCAGCTGATAGAGGTCCTTTGGGTTCGCCAGCGTGGGAATCAAGGCAATTTCGCAACCGGTCTCCAACGCACGTGCAAGGTCATACACATAGCGCAGCGCAGAGAAATCTTCCATGGCGAAGCCAACTGAGTCAAAGAATGTGATCTGTGCTGGGTTGTCGCGTCCCGTTTGCTGACCCGCTAGTACCTGCCACAGTTCGGTCACGGCAAAACTGTCTTCCATTTGTTGCAAGTCGCCCTCTATTCTGGTTTGCCGCTCAAACTCTACAAAGACCTTGGCGGCGCGCAACACGTCGGCGTGGATTTCCGTCTTACCTGGGCAGTCTCCGCCCACGCCATTGATGTGCATGCCGGGCCGCAGCATATCCGGTGTGATGATGGTGGCGTTGGTTTTGTCCGCCGTGACCGTGGTCACGATGTCAGAGCCCTGCACGGCCTCTGCCGTGCTGCGACACACCACCACACGCAGGTTGGCGGAATCCGGGTTGCGCTGCAGGTTGTGCACCAGCTTGGAGGTGGCTGCACGGTCTACGTCGAACACACGGACTTCTTCAATACCCATCAGGTGGTGAAACGCCAGCGCTTGGAACTCGCTCTGCGCACCATTGCCAATGAGTGCCATGACCCGACTGTCGGGGCGCGCCAATGCGCGTGCGGCGACGGCAGAGGTGGCTGCGGTACGCATGGCCGTGGTAAGAGTGAGTTCGCTGATCAACAGCGGAAAGCCGGTGCTGACGTCGGCCAAAACGCCAAAGGCCATCACCGTGGACAGTCCACGCGCCGTGTTTTTTGGATGGCCGTTGACGTACTTGAATGTGTAGGTTTTGGCATCGGCAATGGGCATAAGTTCGATTACGCCCACTGGCGAGTGAGACGCCAGTCGGGCTGACTTGTCAAAGCTTTGCCAGCGCAGAAAATCCTCGCGAATGTAGTCGGCCAAGCCTTTCAGTGTCGCAGCGAGTCCCTGGCGTTTGACGATGTCGGCTATGTCCTGCGGGCTCAAAAAGTGGGTAGCGGGGTGGGTGCTTACTGCGGCGTTCATACGGTGTCTCCTGGTTGCGTACAGAGTGTCTGCAAGCGATGAGACCTAGTATGGATTTATGCTCAGGCAATAACAATCGACAATAGTGTATTAAAAATGGCAACTAATTGCCGTTATGGCATGGTAAATTGCCATAATGGATGAAATTGACCAAAAGCTGATGTCCCTGCTGCGCCAGAATGCACGACTGACGGTTGCCGCGTTGGCAGCCAAATTACGCGTTTCTCGCGGTACGGTGACCAACCGTATACGCCGTCTTGAGGACGATGCGGTCATCGTGGGCTATACGGTGCGCCTGCGCCCGGATGTGCAGCACAACGAGATCAAGGCCTGGATGAGCATTGCAGTAGAAGGCAACCAGACCCGAACCGTGATTGCCAGCCTCTTGGGCGAGCCTGGTGTGTCGTCGCTACATGACACCAATGGCCGTTGGGACTTGCTGGCCGAGTTGCGGGCGGAAACGCTGCAAGAATTGGCCAAAGTGCTGGAACGTATCCGCCTGCTCAAAGGTATTAGCAATACCGAGACCAGCATCCACCTTGAGACGTTTAGGCTCGCTTGATCCTGGGCACCGGGCGATAAGTATTGTTTCGGCGCCTACAGTGCGGTTCGCGCTCGTTCACTCCGATCGCAATGCTTCTACGGGATCCAGTCTGGCAGCACTGCGCGCGGGGAGTACACCCGCCAGCAAGCCAATCACAATGGCAATGCCTTCGGCCAGTAACACAAAGGTAACGGGCGTGTGCACCGGCAAGGCCGGCACCGCCAGGTGAATGATCTGTGCCAGTCCAAAGCCCAGAGCCAGGCCCATGATTCCGCCAATGGCCGACAGGGTGACCGCCTCGCCAAGGAATAGGCCCAGAATCGTTCGCCTTGGCGCACCCAGCGCAACCAGCAGACCTATCTCACCTGTGCGCTCGCTGACCGCAATGGTCATGATAGTCACGATACCCACACCGCCCACCATTAGCGAAATACTGCCCAAGGCACCCACCGCCATGGTCAGAATGTCCAGAATGTTGGACAGCGTGCGCAGCATGTCCTCTTGCGTGGTGATAGTGAAGTCTTCACGGCCATGCCGGGCATTGAGCGTGGTCTTGACTGCACTGACGATACGCGCTGCGGGGATGCCCTCCTCATAGGCCAGGTCGATCTTCATCATGCCGTCGCGGTTGTACAACTCCAGTGCGCGCGCCGTTGGTATGTAGGCCGCATCGTCTAGATCGACACCCAGAAACTGTCCTTTGGCTTCCAATACTCCGATGACGCGAAACTGCAGGTTGCCCACGCGTACCCGAGCACCCAGTGGGTTGGCGCTGCCAAACAATTCGGACTTGAGCTTGGAGCCCAGTACCACAAAGGCACGGGCGTTTTCCAGCGCTTCATCCGGCAAAAACTGGCCGGTTTTGACCTTGATGCTATAGACCTTGAGCATGTCGGCACCCACCCCATTGACCGTGGTCCGGCGCAACCGCCCGTTGCCGCCAACCTCGGTGTTACCCCAAACGGTGGCGGTCATGCCGGTGACGTGGGGCAGGGCACGCAAGGCACGTGCATCGTCCAGCGTCAGGGGACGCACGGATGACGGTATGCCAGTGGGGGCCGGTCCCGAGGTTTTTACCTTGCCCGGTGAAATGCTGGCAATGTTGGTTCCAAACTGGGTGAATTCTGCCAAAACAAACCGGTGAATCCCTTCGCCGATGGAGGTCAACAAAATGACCGACGCAATGCCCACGGCGATGCCCAACAGCGTCAAAAAACTGCGCAGGCGCTGCGCGGTGACTGCGCGAAGGGCAAGGCGGATGGCGTCGGGCAGCAGCATGTTCTAGCGTTTGGATAGTGCCTGCACCGGGTCCAACTGCGCGGCGCGGCGTGCCGGTAAGACGCCAAACAAAATGCCTGTCATCAGCGCCGTTGCCAAACCCGCAAAAACGGCCCAGTCTGGGGGGTAGGCGGGAAATGTGGGGTACAACTGTCGAATCAACGCCGCTGCTAGTTGCCCCAGTAAATAGCCCACCACCGCACCAGTGAGTGACAGCATCGTCGCCTCTGTCAGGAACACCAGACGAATGCCGCTTTCGGTGGCACCCAGAGCCTTCAATAGACCAATTTCCGACGTGCGCTGACTGACTGACACCAGCATCACGTTCATCACCAGAATGCCGGCTACCGCCAGACTGATGGCGGCAATGCCTGCTACGCCCAGCGTAAGTGCGCCCAGCAGGCGGTCAAAGGTGGCGAGCACCGCATCCTGTGTGATGACGGTGACATCTTGCTCACCCTCATGGCGCAGTTTGATGATGTCGGCCACTTGAACTTTTGCCGCCTCAATAGCGTCTCGTCCATTGGCTTCGATGAGGATACGAAACAGCGTGTTGCTGTTGAACATGGATTGGGCGATGGCCACCGGCACAAACACCAGTTCGTCGGTGTTCATGCTCAATCCCTGGCCACTTGGGGCCAACACCCCCACGATGCGAAAACGCCTGTCGCCAATGCGCACCAGTTGTCCTAGCGAGGGGGCATTGCCAAAAATTTCGTCACGCACTTTGGCGCCAATTACCGCTTCGCCGGCACCACGGCGCCAGTCACCCGGGGCCAAAAAGCGCCCCTGTGCCATGGTCATGTTGCGCACATTGATGTATTGTGAAACGGTGCCTGCAACCATGACCTCGCGCAACTTACCACCTGCGCTGATTTCGGATGTGCCTACTGCCAGCGGCGCTACACGAGCGACTGCGCTGGCGCGTTGCAGGGCCTGGGCATCATCGATGGTCAGGTCGCGTGTGGTGTTGGTGATGGCGTTGCCGGGGCTGAACCCACCGGTCTGCGATCGACCGGGCAGCACGATCACCAGATTGCTGCCCAAGCTCGAGAACTCATTCATGACGTAACGCCGAGCGCCGTCGCCCAGCGCAGTCAGTACGACTACAGCCGCGACGCCAATAGCCATGGCCAGTACGAGCAGCGATGCGCGCAAGGGATTGCCCGTGGCGGCATCCCGCGCAAAGCGGATCAGGTCGGCGCTGCGCATGGTTGGGTGCCTGGTTCATGGCGTTGGTCTTGTTTGACTGCGCCGTCTTCCATCAGCAACTGGCGGTGCGCGCGTGCGCCCAAGGCGCTGTCGTGGGTGACCATGATCAAGGTCACTCCCTGCGCATTGAGACCTTCGAGCAGGCGAATGACCTCCTCACCCGTTGCACGGTCCAGATTCCCGGTTGGCTCATCCGCCAGAATCATGGCCGGGTGCATGATGGTGGCTCGCGCAATGGCCACACGCTGGCGCTGTCCGCCCGAGAGTTCATCAGGCCGATGGTCGGCGCGGTTTTCCAGGCCGTAGTCTTTGAGCGCCTGCTTGACGCGTGTGTTGCGTTGCGCCGGGGCCAATCCGGCCAGTACCATGGGAAGCGCAATGTTCTCTGCCGCAGTGAGGCGCGGCACCAGATGAAAGCTCTGGAATACAAAGCCAATGCGCTCACTACGCACGCGAGCCTGCTCGTCCGGCGACAGCGTGGTGACGTCACGCCCCTCCAGTCGGTACAACCCGGTATTGGGGCGGTCCAACAAGCCCAGTAAGTTGAGCAGGGTTGATTTGCCTGAACCTGAAGGGCCCATCACCGCTACGTATTCACCCGCCGATATCGACAGATTCAGATTGCGCAGGGCGTGCACATCGGAATCGCCCAGGTGGAACACCCGCTCGATTCCCGCGAGTTGGATTTGCGCAACCATTAGTTTTTTGCTTTGTCGTCGGACACGAATGCCGCGCCCGCTTTGACCCCTTCACGCTCCAGCGAGGTCACCACCTTATCTCCAGTAGCCAAACCCTCCAGCACTTCGGTGAACTCCCAGTTCGCCAGACCGGCTTTGACCTTGCGTTCCTGTAGCGTGCCGTCCGCGCCCGCAATCAGCACCCGTCCACCTTCCTGTAAGGCCGAGGTGGGCACGCGCACCACGTTTTCGCGCACAGCCAGCACCACTTCTACGTCGGCGCTGTAGCCAACCAGCAGGCGCGGGGGCGATTTGTCGGTATCCAGCGTGGCCTCGATATCGACGGTACGGGCTTGCTTCTCAACCGCTGACACATACGGGGCCACGCGTTTCACCTTGCCGGGGAAGGACTGTTTGGGCAGCGCATCAAAGCTGATGCGCACGGTCTG
>JBAWYQ010000135.1:0-11684 GCA_037143475.1 Burkholderiales bacterium
TCAAAATCCAGTGCCTTAACCAACTTGGCGACTCCCCTACACGGGTCGACAGCTAAATGCTGCCAACCGATAAACCGTGACTAATCCATCATTAATCCATCGCTGGGTGCCCATCCCACCAGGGGGTGAACATCCAGGTTGCTGCATAACCTGACTTGCAGCGCGTCGGGCGCGCCTAAAAGATCAATGTCGTGTAACAGTTGCGCAAACACTGCACTCCCAGAGCCTGTCATCCTGCCACTCAGCCCCCGGGACTCCAGCCATACAAGGGCTTGGGTCACTCCAGGACAGAGTTTTTGGGCAACGGCTTGCAAGTCATTACGGCCATATTCAAAAACATTTCCGTCTGCAGCGAAGCCTGAAATTATAGCAGTTTCGGAATCGCGCTTCAACGTCGGGTCTGAAAAAATGAGCCTGGTTTCGAGCCCAGCGTCGGGCTTGGCAACCACAAACCTGGCGGAAGGCAGCTTCATTGGGGTAATTTTCTCACCAATGCCCTCAACCCAGGCGTTATGACCACCCAGGAAGAACGGTATGTCGGCGCCTAGTGCCAAGCCCAATCTTGCCAGGGTTTGCAAGGGCAGGTTCAGATTCCACAACCGGTTTAGCGCCAGCAGTGTGGATGCTGCGTTGGACGAGCCGCCGCCCATACCTGCTTGTGCCGGGATGGATTTTGCTATGCCAATGTGCACACCTAACGGGCATTGGCTGTGCTGTTGCAGTGTTCTAGCTGCCCGCGTAATGAGATCGTCTTGCGGCAACGCCCAGGTCAAGTCCTCGCGGCTAATCTGGCCGTCGGCTCGCACCTGAAAGTGCAACGTGTCACACCAGTCGATCAGCATGAAGACAGATTGCAACAGATGATAGCCATCGGCACGGCGACCGGTGATGTGCAGGAAGACGTTGAGCTTGGCGGGGGCGGAAATGTCGTAAAGCGACTGCATGGGCCGATTATCCGTTGGGCTTAGCGATCCAGGATGATTTTGAGTTCTGCAGGTATCTCGGGCGCCAAACGCTGGGCACTGAGCCGGCCATTGACCAGGTCCCGCAAGTCCACTTGCCATCCAGGTGTCGCCGGGTCCATTCCCTTGAGCCATTCAAACAAGCTCGCGATGGGCAATACGGCACCGGAAATGTGGCGGGTTAGGGAGTCAATGGATTCAAACTGCTGAGGTTCCCCAGCCATTTGTAATTGGGCGCCCTGGGCGTTCCAGTCCAGACGGGCTGCGGTGGTACCCAAGGGTGTGAAAAACGAGAGGCGACCAGCTTGGGCATCGCCTTGGAGGTCGAAGTCAGCCGAAAACGTCTGCACGGGATCGGACTGCACTTTCAGCATCAGGCGTCCTTGCCAGTGCGTGTCCTGCGCATGAAATGACCCGCTAGCCCCCGTACTCACTGCGCAACCAGCTATCAAAAAAATAGCGAATAAGAATAGTAGCCGCAGGCTTGGCAAAAGAAAACTGTTCACGGATTGCCACGCAGGCGCCGCATGGTCTCCAGCAGGGTCTCGTTGTTCGGATTCAGTCCGACACCCTCTTTCCAGATCGCACTTGCCCGGTCGCGGTGGCCCGCCGCCCAAAGCACCTCACCGAGGTGCGCTGCAATTTCGGCGTCAGGACGCACCTGAAATGCACCGGTTAGCAGACGCAAAGCCTCGGCCGAATTGCCCGAGCGAAATTCGACCCATGCCAGGCTGTCAATGATGAAGGGATCGTTTGGCGCAAATTCCAGTGCCTTGCGGATCAGCTCGCGGGCTTCAGTCAAGCGGATATTGCGATCCGCCAGCGAATAGCCCAGCGCGTTGTAGGCGTGGTGATAGTCGGGTTTCGCCTGCATCACTTTGCGCAACAGGCTTTCCATTTCATCAGGTTTTCCAATTTTTTCCGCGATCATGGCCTGGTCATAGACGAGTTCTGTGTCGTCGGGGTATCGCGCTACGGCTTCTTGCAGCAACTGATAGGCCGCTGCGTACTGGCGACTGTCGCGCAGTAACTGGACTTCGGCATTAAGTTTGTCCAGAGCGTCCGACGCCTGCAATTCGGGAACGGCGCGAATCACCATGCGCGCTTCATCGATCTTGCCTTGGCGGGCCAGAATGCCGGCATAGCGCCTTTGTACCCTTAGCGCGTCAGTAGGGCTTTCAATCTTTTGAAGATAGCCCTTGGCATCATCGAGTTTATGTCCCTGTTCTGCAACCTGGGACAGAAGCAAATAGGCTTGGACCAGACCTCGGCTCATGGCGCTGCCATGATCGGCTTCATCGGAAGGCGGGTTGAGCGCTACATAGGCCTTGAGCGACGATTCAGCCATTGGCAGATTGGCGTTTTGCAGTTCCAGTGAGCCTCGCATCAGCCACACGTCTGCAAAATCCGGCTTTTCTATGGATAAAGTCTGGGCTTGCGAGTATGCCTCGGCATATCGTTGCGCATTGATCAGGCTACGCGCGTAGGCCATTCGCACGTCGGCTTCAGGCTTGCTCTCAAGGTAGGTGCGCACCATCACTTCGGCTGCGGGTGCTTTGGGACTAATCAGGGCGGTTGCCAGCAAAATTGGCCCCTCTGCGGCGGGGTCCAGCGCTGCGCCTCTGCGCGCAGCGTCCAGCGCGCCGTCCATATCCTCTGCCTGCAGTCGGAGGGCACCAATGGCAGCCCATGCGTTGGGACCGGTGACACGGTTGGGTAATTCCGTTGCCAGACTCGACTCCAGGACTCGAGCGGCCAGTTTTTTGTCTGTTGTTCGGGAGAAATAACGTGGCAGCAGGCTGATGGCTACAGCGCGCTCGGTTGGGGCAAGGCTGGCAAGCTCACGCTTGATAGGTTCTTGCGTTTCTGGGATTTTGTTGAGTCCCAGCAGAATCTGGAGGTGAAAACGGTTGGCCTCCCTGGAGGACGGGAATGCGCGTGCCCAAGCCTGCGCAGCATCCAGAGCCGATTCGCCACTGCGTGCGCGCAAGGCAATTTCTACAGCGCGCTCATAAAGTCGGGACGAATTGGCCTTGCGGGCCGCATTGAGCATCAACGCGTAAGCTGAGCCGTTGTCGCCTGCCCGCGCCGACATTTCGCTCACCAGCATTTGGTAAAACAACTCTCCATCCAGGCTGGAGTTGTCGGGTGTTTCCGATGCGGGAGCTGCGCCGAAAGCAGAGCCGCAAGCGCAGGCTGCAACCAGGGCCAGAGTAAGGAGTCGGTTGGGTAATGACATCGGACCATAATAATCCAACACGAAGAGACCTTTTCCCATGCCCGAACTGCCCGAAGTTGAAGTAACGCGATTGAGTATTGTCGACCGCATCTCCGGTGCGCGGATCAGGAGCGTCAGCCTTGGCAAGCCGCTGCGATGGCCTTTGCATGCGGACCCCCAAAGCTTGGTGGGTCTCCATGTGCTCGCTGTACGGCGGCGCGGAAAGTACCTGCTACTGGACTTGGACAATGGTCTTTTGCTGATTCATTTGGGTATGTCAGGCAGTCTGTCTTTTACTGCTCGACCTCCAACGGCCGGCAAACACGACCACTTTGACCTGGATACTACGCAAGGTGTTTTGCGATTGAATGACCCACGGCGCTTTGGTGCCGTGGTCTTCGCGCACAGTGAGCAAGACCCGGTGGCGAAAAAGCTCTTGGGCCGGTTGGGCATGGAGCCCCTGGGTGCCGACTTTGACCTGCGCCTGTTTCAACAAGGGCTGGCACGGCGCAAGGTACCCATCAAGCAGCTTCTACTGGCGGGCGACTTGGTGGTGGGTGTTGGCAATATTTATGCTTCCGAGGCTCTTTTTTTGGCCGGTATTCGTCCGACCGTAGCGGCATTGCGGTTAAGCCGACCGAGGGCAGTGCGACTGCACCAGGCGATTCGCGACGTGTTGGCACGCGCGGTGGAAAAAGGAGGTAGCACCCTGCGCGACTTTTCCAATGCACAAGGCGAGGAGGGCCATTTTCAACTCGAGGCTATGGTTTATGGGCGGCAAGGGCTGCCCTGCAAGGTCTGCGGAACGCCAGTCCGGGCTATTCGACAGGGGCAGCGATCGACTTTTTTCTGCCCTCAATGCCAAAAACCATGAGGGCGTTCAGCAGGTGCAGTGCTATATTGGGCGACTAGACGGGGGGCCTCTTGACTACTTCATTTAACGAACAATTTGACCAGCTCGGCACATGGCGGCGGGAGTTTGCACTGCGGCTGAAATTGCTTGCAGAGTGGATGAAGGACAACGAACTGCTGGACGCGGCTGTCGAAGAGCGCTTGCGTCGGTTGGGAACGCAAGTGCGCTCTGACAAAGTGATGGTTGCCTTTGTGGCCGAGTTCTCGCGCGGAAAATCGGAGATGATCAACGCCGTATTTTTTGCCGGATATGGCCGCCGCATCATGCCCGCCAGCGCAGGGCGCACCACCATGTGCCCCACTGAAATGGGTTACGACGCCGATGTGCCGCCATGCCTGCGCTTATTGCCCATTGAAAGCCGATTGGAGCCCCAGGCTTTGATGGAGTGGCGCATGGTGCCCGAGAAATGGACGCGCATTGATCTGGATGTGAACAACCCGCAACAGTTGGCGTCGGCGTTGGAGAAAGTCGCTGAAACCCGTAGAGTGACGCAGGACGAGGCTCGTGCTTTGGGCTTTTGGCACAACCAGGCGCCTGAAGACAACCCCATGGTTGACGCGCAAGGTATGGTCGAGGTACCCAAGTGGCGTCACGCGCTGATCAACATTGCGCACCCTTTGCTCAAGCAGGGCCTGGTAATCCTGGATACGCCCGGCCTGAACGCCATTGGCGCCGAGCCGGAGTTGACCGTCAGTTTGATTCCACAGGCGCACGCTGTCGTGTTTATTTTGGGTGCTGATACCGGCGTTACCAAATCCGATCTTGCCATTTGGCGCGAGCATCTAACTACAGAGACCGATACCGCAGAAACACGCCTGATCGTATTAAACAAGATTGACACTTTGTGGGATGAACTCAGTACGCCTGCGCAAATTGCAGCGCAGATTGACCGCCAGAAAATCAGCACTGCTGATATTTTGGGTGTTCCGCGTGACCGGGTCATTGCCGTGTCCGCCCAAAAGGGGCTGGTTGCCAAGGTCACGGATGACGCTGAATTGTTGCAACGCAGTTGCCTGCCAATACTGGAAGACGCGCTGGGTCGCGGCATGATGGGAAAGCGCCAGCGAATTCTGGGCAATGCCATGGCGGTGGGTATTACCGACTTGCGTGCAGAAACGGCACGCGTCATCAATATTCGCAAACGCGACCTGACCGAGCAGATGATGGAGCTAAAAGGTTTGCAGGGTAAAAATGCGGCCGTGATCAAGCATATGCGGTCGCGCATCTCGCACGAGCAGGCCGAGTTTGATTTGGGGGGCGCGAAAATTCACGCTGTGCGTTCAGTTCACCTGAAGTTGCTGCGAGAAGTGTTCGGAATATTGGGCTCTACCGCATTGAAAAAGGAAATGGCTCAGCTCAGCGGCAGACTGCTGGAAAAAGGCCTTAAGCTGGGTGTCAAGCGGGCCTATGGCGAAACCTTCGACAGACTGCGTGCAAACTTGCAAAATGTGCAAACGCTGTGTGGCGAAATTCAGGCCATGCTGGCGGCAACCTTTCGCCAACTCAACGCGGAGCACGGTTTTTCACTGCAGGCCCCAGCCGAACCACAAATGGCCCAGTACGTGACCGATCTGGACGTCGTGGAGCGCAGTCATATCCAGTACCTGGGGATTGGCAACGCGTTCAAGCTGGCACAACCCGATTTCGCGGACCGATTGGTGCGGGCTTTGTCGACACGACTGCGTAGCATCCATGAAATGGCGTTGGGTGATGTGGAGTTGTGGAGCAAGTCAGCCGCTGCCCAACTGGACGCCCAGTTGCGTGAACGCCGCCGTAACTTTAGCCGCCGCATTGAAGCCATTGACCGGATCCAGCAGGCTGCTGGGGGCTTGGAAGACCGTATTCAGGACATCGACCAGCAGGAAGCGGCTTTGAGCCAGGTTGAACTCAAGCTGATTGAGTTGACCGACTACTTGATCGCTGCAAATCAACCCGTCAGTACTCCTGTAGACATCGAGTTCGCCTGAGCGTGCGACAGTCTGATGGGGGGTTTGCGGCCCGGGTAGTGGCGTGGCAACAACAGCACGGGCGCAATCATTTGCCATGGCAAAACACACGTGATCCCTATCGTGTGTGGTTGTCAGAAGTTATGTTGCAACAAACCCAGGTGGTCACCGTTTTGGGTTACTTTGAGCGCTTTGTTGCGCGTTTTCCGGATGTGAAATCTCTTGCGCAAGCCACTTTGGACGATGTCCTCGGCTTGTGGAGCGGTTTGGGCTATTACAGTCGTGCCCGCAACCTGCACCGTTGTGCACAAGACGTGCTGAAACTGCACGGTGGCGTGTTCCCCCAGACTGCGGCAATTCTGGAGAGCCTACCCGGGATTGGGCGTTCGACTGCAGCGGCCATTGCCTCTCTGTGTTTTTGTGAGCGTGTTGCAATACTGGATGCCAATGTGAAGCGTGTCGTCACGCGGGTGGTCGGGTTTGACGCCGATCTTGCTCACGCAACCAATGTGCGTGCACTCTGGGAGGCTGCCACTGCGCTTCTCCCATCGGGGCGCACAGCGTTGAACGACATGCCGCGCTATACCCAGGGCATGATGGACTTGGGTGCTACCGTGTGCCTGCCAAAGAAGCCCGACTGCGTCAAATGTCCGGTACGCTCAGACTGCACAGCTTCAGCTGCTGGCGACCCCCATCGCTACCCAATACGCACACGCACCCTCAAGCGCAGCAGTCAGTCCATCTGGTTGTTGTGGGCTCAAACTACCGAAGGCGCTGTGTGGTTGAGCAAGCGACCCGCACCGGGCGTATGGGCGGACTTGCATTGCCTGCCGCTGTTCAATAGTGAGGATGCGTTATTGCGGGAAGTGCGGCCAGGGCATCGCAATCTTCTAACTGCAATGCCGGTGTTTACCCATGTACTGACACATAAGGATCTGCACCTGCACCCTTGGCGGCTGCTATTGCCGGCTCGCGCCGATAAGGCCGAGCGGTGGGGCGATGGCCAATGGGTCAATGCCGATGCGTGGCCAACTTTGGGCTTGCCCGCACCGGTGCGCAAGCTATTGCAACGTGACTCGATCCCATGATGGATTGGCTTATGCGGCGTCAATTTCCCGATGGCGCTTGAGTGTGACCCACTCTGCGGCGAAGCGTTGGGCAAGACGTTCCGCCAAATAGACCGATCGGTGTTGGCCACCGGTGCATCCAATGGCTACCGTCACATAGCTGCGGTGATCGCGCGCCAGTGCATCGAGCCAGTTTTCCAAAAAATGTCCAATGTGGTGCAGCATCAAATCGACCTCGGGTTGTGCTTGCAAAAACTCCGTTACCGCCAGGTCCCGGCCAGTCAACCTCTTCAATTCTGGCTCGTAATGCGGGTTGGGCAGCATACGCACGTCAAATACGTAATCGGCGTCGGTAGGTACACCACGTTTGAACGCGAAAGACTCGAACACCAGGGTCAGCTGTCCGACCGGCGCCGAAATCAAGGCCTTCACATTGGCCTGCAACTGGGACGCACGGATGATGCTGGTGTCCATGACATGCGCCTGTCGGCGCAGCACTGCCAACAACTTGCGCTCCAGCTCGATGGCATCCACCAGTGCACGACGCGCGTCCTGTTCGCCGTGGCCGGGGTCCGTCTGTGACAGCGGGTGCTTGCGCCGGGTTTCGGAATAGCGGCGCACCAGGGTGTCGGTATTGGCATCCAGAAAAAGCGATTTGATGGCGATGCCGCACTGGCGCAGTGCATCGAGTTGTTGCGGTACCAGCGGTAGCGATGTCGCACTGCGCACATCGATGGCGATGGCCACCCGGTTGGCCAGATGCTTTTGTTCCAGCTCAACAAAAGGCAGCAGCAACTCGGGC
Source organism: Burkholderiales bacterium (assembly GCA_037143475.1). Classification (GTDB taxonomy): domain Bacteria; phylum Pseudomonadota; class Gammaproteobacteria; order Burkholderiales; family Burkholderiaceae_C; genus Allorhodoferax. Next base: position 7,909 of record JBAWYQ010000135.1, read on the forward strand.
GGCAGGTTGTCCACGCAGTAAAAACCCGCATCTTCCAGCGCGTGCAGCGCCACTGATTTGCCCGAGCCCGACATACCGGTGATGAGGACAATTTCCATGGACTGGTTGTTGCTCTGGATGGTGTCAGCCAGCAGATTGCAGCATTTCTTTGGCGTGCGCCAGTGTGGTGCTGGAAAGTTTTTCGCCTCCAAGCATGCGCGCAATTTCTGCGACCCGTAACTCGCCCCTTACCGTGGACACGCTGCTCAGTGTGGTGGTGCCGATTAACTGTTTGGCCACAACCAGGTGGTGGTCCGCGCAGGACGCTACTTGCGGCAAATGAGTGACTGCCAACACCTGGCGATCCGCTCCCAGTTGGTGCATGAGTCGCCCCACAGTTTCGGCTACCGCCCCGCCGACCCCGGAGTCCACCTCGTCAAAGATCAGGGTCTGCGCGGTGCCTAACTGGCTCGTGGTCACGGCAATGGCCAGTGCCATGCGCGACAACTCGCCACCAGACGCTACCTTGCCGACCGGGCGCGGCGTGCTGCCCGCATGCCCCGCCACCAGGAAGCTGACGTCCTCCAGGCCATTTTGCATGGGTTGTGCGCTGGTCTCCAACTGGACCTGAAACTGCCCACCTTGCATACCCAGACCCTGCATGGCCTGAGAGATGGCTTGCGCCAGCAAGGGCGATGCCTTGGTGCGGGCTTTGGTAATAACCTTGGCCTCTGTCAAATATGCTGCCTGGGCGTTCTTCTCGGTTGCTTGAAGGCCTTCCAGATCAGATGCGGCATCGAGTTGCGCCAATTCTGCCCTCCATGAGGCCAGCAGCCCGGGTAAATCGGGTGCCGCACGCTTGTATCGTCGTGCAAGTGACACCCACAGCGCCATGCGTTGGTCCAACTCAGCCAGGCGTTCGGGGTCCAGCTCGGTTCGGCGCAAATACCCGCGCAATGTGTGCACAACGTCTTCTACTTGCGCCAGGCTCGATGCCAGCACCTCCACCGGGCCATTGAAATCAATCTCTAGATGGGATTGGCTCTGCAATTGCTGCAAGGCGTTGTTGAGCAGGCGCAGCGCGTTGCTGTCATCATCCTCCAGCACCTGCAGAGCGCTCTGTGCCGCGTCCAGCAAGGTTTGACCGTTGGACAGGCGGCTGTGGCTGCTTTGAAGTTCGTCCCATTCGTCGGGTTGGGGGTCAAGTTTTTCAAGCTCACCAATTTGCCAGGCCAGCCGTTCACGCTCGCGCTGCAGTGAGTCCTGCGCGCTCACAGCTTGATTCAATGTGGCTTGCGCTTGACGCCACTCCAGCCAGCGTGCGCTCACCGAAGTGGTTGAAATCTTGGCATAGGCGTCCAGTAGGCCGCGTACTGCTTCGGGGCGTGTCAGGCTTTGCCAGGCGTGCTGCCCGTGAATGTCCAGCAGTTGCTCGCCCACCGTGCGCAACTGTTGTGCGGTGGCAGGGCTGCCGTTGATCCATGCGCGGCTTTTGCCAGTTACGTCCACTGTGCGGCGCAGCAGTAGTGTGTCGCCGCCATCAAAACCGGCATCCTGAAGCGTGTCGTGTACGCCGGCAGGCGTATCAAATTCGGCACTGACCTCTGTACGGCCGGCCCCTTCGCGAATCACACCGGTGTCGGCGCGGGCACCGGTCACCAGTTGCAACGCATCAATCAGGATGGATTTGCCCGCGCCGGTTTCGCCTGTCAGCACCGTGAAACCGGTGTCAAGGTCCAACTCCAGTTCGCTAACAATAACGAAGTCCCGTAGAACAATACGCTTCAACGCCATCAAGCTACTCCTTCATTCCAGTGCAGTTTCTGGCGCAAGGTGTCGAAATAGGTCCAGCCCTTGGGGTGCAAAAACCGCACCTGGTACTGTGAACGGGTCACCACGATGCGGTCGCCATGCATGAGTGACGCCAGGGACTGCATATCAAAATTGGCGCTTGCATCCCTGCCAGCTACTATTTCAATAGCAACCTCTGAAGCATTGGCGAGGACTATCGGACGGTTTGATAAAGTGTGTGGTGCAATGGGAACCAGTACCCAGCCCGGAATGGACGGGTGCATCAAGGGGCCACCGGCCGACAGTGAATAGGCTGTCGAGCCCGTGGGCGTGGCAATAATCAAACCGTCAGCCCGCTGGTTGGCCACAAAGTGACCGTCAACCTCCACGCGCAGTTCCACCATGCCGGCTGTGGCGCCGCGGTTGACGACGACGTCGTTCATGGCTTGCGCAGAGAACACGCAGTGCCCATCGCGCATGACACGCGCCTGCATCAGGCTGCGGTGGTCCTCTTCATAAAAGCCCGCCAGCATGGGCTTCAAGGTGGTCTGGAAGTTGTCCAGTGGAATATCGGTGATGAACCCCAAGCGACCCTGGTTGATGCCAATCAGCGGCACACCGTATTGAGCCAATTGGCGACCAATGCCCAGCATGGTCCCGTCACCGCCTACCACCACACACACATCTGCGGTGCGGCCGATGCCGGGTACATCGGTCGTGGCGTAGTCGATCAGGCCCATGTTGGCGGCTGTTTCGGTTTCGACCATCACCTCGCAGCCCTGGTCCATGAGGAAGTGTGCGATGCGCTCCAGCGCCTGTCGCGACGAGGCACCGGTTGCGCCACTGGAGACGGCCTGGTACTTACCGATAAGAGCTACGTTGCGGAAATGGGTCTGCATTGTCAAATTACATCACTAAAATGTCTCAATGCTCGATGATCGTTCCAAGTTGTTGTTGAAAGCGCTGGTAGAACGCTACATCGCCGACGGGCAGCCTATTGGCAGCCGTACCTTGTCCAAGGCGTCCGGCCTCGAGTTGTCGCCGGCAACTATACGAAACGTGATGTCGGACCTGGAGGATCTGGGTCTTATTGTCAGCCCCCATACCTCGGCAGGGCGTATCCCCACGGCGCGCGGATACCGTTTGTTTGTCGACACTATGCTCACTGTGCATCCTAGCCAATATGGCTCGCACATCCTGGCGCCGGATCAGCCGCAAAAGGTTATATCCAACGCGGCGAATCTGCTGTCCAACCTGTCGCAGTTTGTGGGTGTGGTGATTGCGCCAAAGCGTACATCAGTATTTAGACACATTGAATTTTTGCGCCTGTCCGAGCGTCGGGTGCTGGTCATCATCGTGTCGCCAGACGGTGACGTGCAAAACCGCGTCATTTTTACCGAGATGGATTATTCACAGGTGCAACTGGTGGAAACCGCAAATTTCCTCAACAGTCATTACGTGGGTATGGACATCGACAACGTGCGTGAGCGCCTGCAGGGCGAAGTGGAATCCCTGCGTGCTGAAATTGCCACACTCATGCAGGCGGCAGTCACTGTCAATTCTGAAGCCATCACCGAGTCTCGGGATGAGGTCATCATCTCGGGCGAACGCAATTTGCTGGCGGTTACTGATTTTTCCAGCGACATGGGCCACCTGCGTCGTGCGTTCGAACTGTTTGAGCAAAAAGCGCAGTTGATGCGACTGATGGATATTGCCGGACAAGCCGAGGGTGTGCGTATCTTCATAGGGGGCGAGAGCCAGGTTGTGCCGTTTGAAGATCTCTCCATCGTCACCAGTCCCTACGAAGTAGATGGCAAGATCGTCGGCACCTTGGGCGTCATCGGCCCCACCCGTATGGCCTACGACCGCATGATCCAGATTGTGGACATTACGTCAAAATTGGTCAGCAATGCGCTGAGCCATCACAAATAGTCACCGGCCAAGGCCATTACAATCCTCGCTGGTTCGGGCCGTTAGCTCAGTTGGTTAGAGCAGAGGACTCATAA
>JBAWYQ010000136.1:0-11663 GCA_037143475.1 Burkholderiales bacterium
CACGCGTGCGTCCAAGGCCTTGACAAACAATTGGAGCTAAGGGGATACCCCGTTTGGCCGTCCAGTCAAACCAAAAATATCACCCACTGCACAGGCTCTCGCCACGATCTGGGTTCGAATGACAATAGTCTTTGTCCATAATGGGGCACAAACAAAAGAGCAACCTGGGAGCCTTGAAGAATGAGTGAGATCGCACGCCTGTACCGCTATCGCAGTCTTCTGAGCGGGCGGGGCGCTGTTTCCACTGCCAAATTGATGGCAGAGCTTGAAATCTCCCACGCCACCTTCAAGCGTGATATCGCCAAATTGCGCGACCAACTGCACGTTCCCATCGTTTTTGACCGAGACTTTGGTGGATACCGCCTCGAACAGGGCCATACCGATAGCGAATTGCCGGGTCTGTGGTTCTCCCAAGATGAATTGCTGGCACTGCTGACCATTCAAAACATGCTCAGCCAGTTGGAGCCAGGGCTGTTGGGCCCCAAACTCAAACCTTTGCAGCAGCGGTTGGCAGGCATGCTGGAAAAGCAGGGGCTCAGCGAAGCAGATATGGCTCGCCATATTCGACTGCTCTATGCGGGCAAACGCAAGGTTGCTTTGAAGTCATTTCAAGCCGTGGCAGCCGGTACTTTGGCACGCAAGCAACTGTCCATCACCCATTTGAACCGCCAAAGCGGCAGCAAGCTGGTGCGCACGGTCTCACCCCAGCAGCTTGTGCACTACCGCGACAACTGGTACCTGGACGGCTGGTGCCACCTGCGCAATGACCTGCGCAGCTTTGCCGTAGATGCAATTGAACATTGTGATATTCAGGCAGATCCGGCCCACATCGTAGAGCCAGAGCATTTGCGCCGAGTCATGCAGTCCAGCTATGGCATCTTTTCTGGCGCCCCAAAGGCCTGGGCCGAGCTTAAGTTCACTCCAGAACGCGCGAGATGGGTGTCCGGCGAGCAGTGGCACCCAGACCAGCGGTCGCACGAGTCCGTTGATGGCAGCTATGTCCTGGAGGTCCCTTATTCGGACGAGCGTGAGCTTTTGGGTGACATCTTGCGATTTGGTGCCGATGTCGAGGTTTTGGGGCCACCCGACCTGCGGGCGAGGGTCCGCAAGGCTCTGCATGACGCCGCCGGGCGATATATTTGACGATTATTTGCACAGCAACCGCCATCACCCCAGACTGACCGCACCCAATGCCTGAATACAACGCCGAAATATCTGCCGGCTCCCTCCTGCCGCTTGAAAGCAAGCGTATCGCGGCGCTGCTGCTCACAGAACCTGATGACAGCGCGTGGCGCGATGCCGTCGAGGACCAGAACATTCTGCAAAAGAAGACCCCGGCCACGGCTAGACGACAGGCAACGCTCATTCGCAAGCGCCTGATGACGCTGGATGCCAAGGCTTGGGAGATGATTGCGACGCGGGAGGCTGAGGTCGTCAACCAATTGTTGCTGGCAGCATCGGTAAAGCACAGCCTGTTGTTGGGTGACTTCTTGCGCAACGTCTATGCAGATCGCCAACGCCGCCTGGAAACCAAGCTGTCGGCCACGGATTGGCAGGATTTCTTGGCTGAATGTGCGCACCATGACGCCGCCGTTGCCAATTGGACCGATGGCACTAAAGCCAAGCTGTTTCAGGTGATCGTCCGCATCCTGGTCGAAGCCAAATACCTCGAAAGCGGGCGTTCCATGAAACTCACCCCGCAGTCCCTACACCCTGACGTTGAACGCTACATGCGTAAACACCATGAGTCCTATGTCCTTCAATGCCTGGAGCGCTTCCAATGAATTTCACGCTTGAAGAGCGCCTCAATCAAATCCTGCCCCGCATTACGTCGCGGGATTTTTTGGACAGCAAGGGCCTGGGCAATGAAATCGGGTTCTGGATCTTTGACTACCCGCCAGAGCGGGAAATGGATGTGCGTGGCTTTGTGACCGGTACCGTGCTCCCGGCTTTGGGCAAGCAGGTGCCACCAGTGACCGCCGCCACGGTGGACTTGTTAAAACTCGTCACCGAACTGCTGGAAGAACGCAACCTGCTGGATAAAGCCATGGAGATGCAGAAAAGCAAGGGCGATGACAGCACCTTGTCTGCACTACGCTCGGTGTTGAAAGAGGACAAACTGGCCCAAAAGATTGCCGATCAGTTTGACATTGCCAACCTGGATCTGCTGATCCTGACCGGTGTCGGATCGGTCTACCCCATGCTGCGCACCCACACCTTGTTATCGGCCCTGCACCCCATCATGGGCAACACCCCCTTGCTCATGTTCTTTCCGGGGCGCTACGACGGCCACTCTCTCAAGCTATTCAACACCTTGGCAGAAGACCATTACTACCGGGCCTTTCGGCTGGTTCCGGAAACGACGTAAGCGCACCGCGCCACTATGCACAGACAAACAGGGACATACAAAAAATGAAAATCGGCCAACTATTCGTCAAACCCATCGATCGCCCCATCAACGGCGTCATCAAAGCCGATCAAATGGACGCCGCCAGCGTGTGGCAAGAGCTCGAAGAGTATGTTGTCACCAAGCAGATCAGCGAATACCTGCGCAAGTTCTTTGATGCCTACCTGGCCGCTATAGACCGTCCGCATGACGCAGCCATCACCGACCGCATGGGCGTGTGGGTGTCCGGCTTCTTTGGCTCCGGTAAGTCGCACTTCATCAAGATCCTGTCGTACTTGCTGGAAAACATCGAGGCGTCCAACCCCGCCACGGGCGAAAAGCGCCGGGCTGCCCAGTTCTTCGACCACCAAAAGATCAAAGACGCCATGTTGCTGGCAGACGTGCAGCGCGCCGTTTCCGGCACCGCCGATGTGATGCTGTTCAACATCGATGCCAAGGCCAATAAGTCTGACCCGGATGCCATCCTGCAGGTCTTCTTGCGCGTCTTCAATGAAAAGATCGGCTTGTCCGGTGACGCGCCACACATTGCCAATATGGAGCGCCACCTGGTGGCGAAGGGCGTTTTCGATACCTTCAAAGCGGCATTCGCTGCCGCCAAGGGCAGCCCGTGGGAAGCCGAGCGCGACGCGTTCACCTTCTACCGCGACGAGATTGTGGCCGCCCTGGCACAGGCTTTAAAGATTTCCCCGGACTCAGCGGGCAAGTGGTTCGACGATGCCAAGCAAGACTACCGCATCAACATTGAAGGCTTTGCCAAGGTTGTTAATGACTACCTGGCGACCAAAACCGCCAACCACAAGGTCGTTTTTCTGGTTGACGAAGTAGGGCAGTTCATCGGCAACAGCTCAGCACTCATGCTCAACCTGCAGACCATTACCGAGGAGCTGGGCGGCAAATGCAAGGGCCGGGCCTGGATCATCGTGACCAGTCAAGAGGATATTGACGCCGCGATTGGTGAAGACAACAAAGCCAAAAGCCAGGACTTCTCGAAAATTCAAGGCCGATTCCACACCCGCCTGTCCCTGGCCAGTAGCAATACCGATGAAGTCATCGGCGAGCGCCTGTTGTCCAAGACTGAGGACGCCCATGTGGCCTTGCGTGACGTGTTTGCGGGCAAGAGCGACGTCATCAACAACCAGCTCAGCTTTGTCGGCAACTCCGTCAGCCTGCGTGCCTATAAAGACGCAGCCGAGTTTGTGGCGGTGTACCCGTTCGCCCCCTACCAGTTCACCCTGCTGCAAAAGATATTCGAGTCCATACGCAAGGTGGGGGCCACTGGTAAACACCTGTCGCGCGGCGAGCGTTCCTTGCTGGATGCGTTCCAGTCAGCCGCTGTGCGCAACGCCAACCTCAGTACTGACGTGCTGGTGCCCCTGTACGACTTCTATCCGTCCATCGAGAGCTTCATCGACGGCATGGCCAAGCGCTCTATCGACGAGGCACCGCAAAACCCTGCACTTCAGGACTATGACAGCCTGCTGCTCAAAGCCATGTTCCTGATCCGGTACATACCCGACATCGTCAAACCCAACATCGACAACCTGGCCACTCTGTGCATTGACCAGATCGACGCCGACAAACTGGCCCTGCGACGCAAGATTCAGGAGAGCCTGGCCCGGCTGGAGCAACAGCGCCTAGTCAGTCGCAATGGTGACCTGTGGTTCTTCTTGACCAATGAAGAGCGAGACGTTGCCCGCGAGATCGGTCACGTTGAAGTTTCCGCCGCAGAAAAGTCCCGCCTGCTGGCTGAGCTGATTTATGACGAAATCTTCAACAACCTGACCAAGGTGCGCCACCGCGACACCAAGGCCGATTACGAATTCAACCGCCTGCTGGACGGTGCCCCCTGGCGCCAGGCAAGCCATGCGCTAAGCTTTGAAGTGCTCACCCCGCTGGGCGACGACTACGAAAAGCTGCAAAACGCCAAATGCATCCTGCGCAGCAGCGAAGGCAATGGTCGCGCCATTGTTCGCCTGGCAGAAGGTGACCGCTTGGACATTGAGCTCGCCCTGTACCAGCAGATCGAGAAGTACATCGTCAGCCCCAAGGCCGACCAGGCCAACGCTTCGCTTAAACGCATCCTCGCAGACCGCAAAGACGAAAACCGCGAACGCCGCCAGCGCCTGGTGCATCAGTTGTCCACCCTTATCACCGAGGGCGACTTTTTCGCCTTGGGCCAGTCTGTGCAAATCAAGGCGGCAGCACCCGACAAAGTGCTGGACGAGTTGCTCAACTACCTGGTAACCAACACCTACAGCAAGCTGCCGTACCTCAAAGTCCGCCAGGCAGACCCAATGGCTGAAATCAAGGCCGTGCTCACCGCCGACAACGTCACCACCCCCGGCCTGGGGCTGAATGGCGAGGAGGGCAATGCGCTGGCCGTTAAGGAGATGCGTGATTACCTCCACCTCGCTGCCAGCCAGACCCGCGTGCTGCTGTCGGACGTAGTGGACCGTTTTGCCGGAATCCCATGGGGTTGGAAGCCCGAGTGGGAAACCGTGTTGTTGATCGCCCGCCTGTTTATGGCCGGTGAAATCAAGCTCATGCTCGAAGGCTCCGACCTCGACCCCGCCGCTGCGGTAGAGCCCTTGACCAAAAGCGCCCGTTTCAAGCAAGTGTCCATCCTCAAACGCAAGGTGGCCGATGCCAACAGCCTGAAACGTGCCCGCGAGCTCTACAAAGACCTGTTCCAAAAGCTCGGCCGCGAAGAAGAAGATGCCCTGGTAGCCGACTTCCGCGCCCGTCTGGGCGAGTGGCAGACGGATCTGAAAGGTTTCACCCTCACCGCCAGCACCGCGCATCACCCCGGCAAGTCTGAGATCGAAGCATCCCTCGCCCGCATCGCCCAGCAACTGTCCACACGCGACAGCTTTGCCTTTATCGAAGCCCTGCTATCTGCCAAAGACGACTGGCTCGATGCCGCCGAAGACATCAACGACCTGGTTAACTTCTACAAAACCCAAATCACCGCCTGGCACAAGCTGCTCGATGGCCTTCGTTCCTTTGCCGATAACCGCGAAGCCTTGAACAAGGTTTCACAGGCTGCCGCGGCATTGACCGAGCTCACACAGATCCGTGACAACCCTAAGCCCTATGGCAAGGTCAACCGCATCGAGCCGCTGCTCGCTACCGTGACCACCGCCAATGAACAATTGGCTCAGGAAAAGCGCGAACGCGCATTGCTGTCCATCGACGAGAAAATTGCCGAAGTCCAGGCCAAGCTAACGGCTTCCGCCGCCACGCCCGACACCAGCAACAAAGCCTTGCGCCCACTGCAAGACCTCAAAACCCGGCTCGCCAGCCAAACCAGCATTGCGCAGATTCTTTACCTGCAAGGGCAGGGCGGTGACGCCATGGACGAAGCCATCACCCTGATTGAAGCTGCAGTGGTTGTAGCCATTGCCAAGCCTGCCTTAGTGTCCGAAGCCGGTGACACCACCAAGCCCCTGCAAACCGGCCAGCCCAACCTGCCTCAGGCCCCCGCCAAGACCACCAAGGTTATCCGCGCTGCCGAACTCTCCAGCAAAACCTATCTTGAGACCGAGGCCGATGTTGATGCCTATGTAACCAAGCTGAAGGCGGAATTGATGGCCGCAGTTCGTGCAGGTCAGATCGCACGTATCCAATAACGTTAAACAATGTGATTTCAGGGGGTAGATGACCGTGAACGAAGCATACGAAGGCCAGCCTGCGGACGAGTTGTATCAACAGGCAGTGCATTTAATGAAGGAGTTTGCTGAGTCAAAGGGTTCTCCCTTCTTCAGTAAGCTCGTTGACCAGTTTTCTACGGTAACGAGAACGTTCAGTTCTCCGGACTATTTGCCGCAGGATTCTGACAATCAGTCCCAGCGCACCGACGATATGGTGGGTGGGTTTCCCTACACCAGTAAGTCGTATCCCTGGCCCAAGATGCCCGTAAGCGATTTGCCCATGCAGCCCATCGTTCAACTCAACCTTGGTACTGTGGGAAAGATCCTTGGGACTGATTTTGGAACCGAATTGCTCCAGGTTTGGGGGCCAGTTGCGCCCACCATGCGCGAGCTATCGGTGGACATCAAGCACTTCATGCTTCGGCTCATTCCCTTAGACGCACTTGCCGAGGCTCCGTCTGATTTTTTGCCCGATTGGCGATCTGCAAGCACTGGTTCTTGCAAGACAGCATTCCACATGGAAATAGCTGACGATGAGCCCGCTGCCGGCAATCCCAGGCTGCAGTGGGGCCAACCTCTGCCAATGTTTGGCTCTATGCAGCACCTTTTAGAAATGGCATGGTCAGACCATGCCATTGAGGCCGAAGAGATGGGAAAAGACGAACTTATCGATGTGTCCATAGAGTTCATTGACTACCTTGACCCGTCTGGACTCACCGTGGTGCGTAACCCTGCCTACATCGGCGGATTTGGCGGCCAGGATGGCGGCGAGTACGACCCCTCCTATGGTGATGACCTCTTGTTTCGATTCTCCGACGGCAACGGGTTCTTCTTCGCCATCAAGTGGACTCGTGGTGCCAAGCATGGTTTGAAATTTCAACCAGCATTCACGATACGGGCGCTTTGAGTTTGAGACTCAATGCTATTAAATCTATAGCGTCATACGCAAGTTACGCTAGGGCTAAGGCTCGATTCGACCAATAAAACTTTCGAAGCTGTCACACTGATGAATAAGTCCAACCTCAAGACCTGCGCCCCTAATGCGCATAAAGACATCATCGGCGCCGTCATTGATATTGGACCGGTCTTTACTAAATTTCCCGTTCGGGTAATTTCTGTGCCTGTATGCACTGAAGTTGAGTCAATTTCCCAATCGGGAAATTTTCCTTGCATTGCAGCTCTCAATTGGCAATAATTTCCCGAACAGGAAATTATCATGGCCTTTACCCTTACCAACTCTCCTGAAGCGCTGGGCGCAGCTGTTTTAGCTGCCCGCAACAAGCTTGGCTTAACCCAACCTCAATTGGCACTAGCGGCAGGCGTCGGTGTGCGCTTCATCGTGGAGCTGGAAGCAGGAAAGCCCACCGTGCGCCTGGAAACACTGCTGAAAGTGTTGCATGCGCTTGGCGGGAGTTTGGCTGTGGAAGGTTTGGACTGAGATGGCACGCCACCTCGCAGTATGGTTGTTGGACGCGCACGTTGGCACCCTGTCGCAGATCGAGGGTCGCCTCAGCTTTGCCTACGCGCCGGGTGCTACTAGGCCTTTGTCTCAATCGCTCCCCATTCGGTCAGAGCCCTTTGACGACCGTGCAACCCGCCCGTTCTTCGCCGGGCTACTGCCCGAAGGCGGCAAGCGCAAGCAGATCGCCAAGACCCTGCAAGTCTCAAACCAAAACGACTACGCCCTGTTGGAAAGCCTGGGTGGCGAATGTGCGGGTGCAGTCACCCTGCTGGAGCAGGGTCAGTCCCCCCCAGCGCCAGATGCACCGCTTGAAGTGCGCTGGCTGGAAGATACAAAGCTCATGCAGGTATTGGATGAAATGCCCCTGCGCCCCATGCGCGCGGGGGAAGATGGCCTGCGCCTCTCGCTGGCTGGCGCGCAAGACAAGCTGCCGGTTGTGCTCGATGGTGACGGCATTCGCATTGGTCTGCCTCTGAACGGCTCGCCCAGCAGCCATATCCTCAAGCCGCCTATTGCCGGGATAGATGGCAGCGTCTTCAATGAAGCCTTCTGCATGGTGCTGGCTGGCGCGTTGAAGCTGGACGTGGCCCGCACCCAAATTCAGACCATTGCCGATGGGGCCCAGCAGCGCCACTACCTGCTGGTTGAGCGCTATGACCGCCAAGCCAGCGTGCCCGTCCTGCGTCTGCATCAGGAAGACTTTTGCCAGGCTTTGGGCATCGTCTCAGAGCACAAATACCAAAACGAAGGCGGCCCGAGTCTGGCCCAGGCGTTTGCGCTCTTGCGCAGCGCCACGCGCCCCAGCGCGATCCACACGCTCAAGCTGCTCGACTACGTGGTGTTCAACGCGCTGATCGGTAACCACGATGCCCATGGCAAAAACTTTTCGCTGCTGTACGCCCCTGCCGGTGCGGTGCTGACGCCGCTATACGACGCGCTGTGCACCGCCGTCTACCCCACGCTGACCGACAAAATGGCAATGAAGATCGGCAGCAAATACAAGTTTTCGGAAGTGTTTGCTCGGCATTGGGAGCAATTCGCCACTGAGGCGGCCCTATCACCCCCCCAGTTAAAAAAGCGCATTCTCGACATTGCCAAGCGTCTGCCAGATCTGGCCCGTGCCACCCAGGCCACATTGCAGAGCCAAGGTAACAGCCACCCCATCATCGACCAGATCGTTACGCTTATCGACCAGCGCTGCACCCTGACCATTCGCCGCCTCACCGATCCCCAACTGGATGAACCGTCACACTCATGAACAAGTCCAACCTCAAGTCCTACGCCTTCCAAGCCCGGCCCGCCAAGGTCAGCGTCCAACGCGACCATCTGATCGGGCGCATTCAATAAATTTCCTATAGAAATAATTATGATGTATTATTTCTATTGAAATTAATGGAAGGAGCCCACACCATGTCTGCCATCTCTGCCCAATCTACGAAAAAGCCCGAAGCCGCTGCAGTTTTGAGCAAGGCGGTGGCCCGCGCTGCTGAAAAGCTCGATGTCTCCAAGTCCTTGCTGGCCAAAGTGCTGGGTGTGAGCCCGCCAACGGTAACCCGGCTTTACAGCGGCAACTACCTGCTGGACCAAAATCGCAAAGAGTGGGACTTTGCTTTGCTCTTTGTGCGCGTGTTCCGCTCGCTCGACTCCATCGTGGGAGACGAGCCCACCGCCCGCAAATGGCTCCAGAGTGAAAACCGGGGGCTCAATGCCAAGCCCATCGACCTCATTCGCAACACCGAAGGTCTGGTCCGTGTCGTTCAATACCTTGACGCCAGCCGCGGTCTCGTCTGAGGCCCGCCCTTGGGCCGGGGCCGTGTGGCGCATGGTGGAAGCGCAGCACACCGCATCCACCATGAAAATCGTGGACAACAGCGAAGAGCAAGACTTGCTGGAAACACTGCTGGAAGGCAGCAAACCCACACAGCCTGCCAGCGCGCAGGATCTTGACTACCTGCTGGCCACCCCGTTTCGCTACTACCCACTGCGTGGTGGGTCCCGTTTTCGGGCCATAAACGACCCCGGTGTCTTCTACGGCGCCGAGACGGTGCGCACCGCAAGTGCCGAGTTGGGCTACTGGCGCTGGAAGTTTCTCAAAGACGCGGTTGATCTGGACCGCCTGGAGCCCGTAGCGCACACCGCGTTCAGTGCGGAGGTCAGCACCCAAGTGATTGACCTGCGCCAAGCGCCATTCAGCGCCAATGCCGCTGCGTGGACGCACCCCAGCGACTACACCGCTACCCAGGCCATCGCCCAAGTTGCACGCGCAGCCCGGGTGGGAGGTATCCAGTACCAATCGGTGCGCGACCCCAACCCTGCCTGGTGCATGGCAGTGCTCGTGCCGCAGGCGTTCGCAAAACCCAAACCCAACCCGTTGATGCAAACCTGGTGGCTCTCCGTCCACCCCGATGCCGTCATCTGGCGGCGCGACAGCGAATCGATGACCTTCGATGCCAACGGGTGGCAAACAACCAATTACTCCTAAATTCATAGCTGCTTGCGCATATTCCAAAAGGGCCAGAGCCCGTTTTCACCAATAAAAAATCAAAGCTGTCACACCCATGAACAAGTCCAACCTAAAGTCCTACGCCCCCCAGGCCCGCAAAGACTTCATCGCAGCAGTCACCGCCCGCGCCAACCTGCTGGGCTTGTCCGACAAGGCCGGCACGCTGGAAGTAGCCCCCGCCCAAACCCAGGGTGACGTCACCGTCATCGCAGGCCAAGTCTGGCCCGCTAAAGTCAGCGGCCAGCGCGACAAGTTGATTGAGCGTATCCGCAAAGACGGCTTTGCCCACACCATGGAAGCCGTGGCCTACACCTGGTTCAACCGCTTTGCCGCGCTGCGCTACATGGAGCTGCATGACTACCTGGGCCACGGCCACCAGGCGCTGTCCAGCACTTCGGGTGGGCTACCAGACATCCTGACCCATGCCACAAACCTGACCAGTGAACTCCCGGGCCTGAACGCCACCAAGGTCACCGAACTCAAACTCGCTGGCAACCGCGATGGCGAGCTGTACCGCATGCTGCTGGTGGCCCAGTGCAACGCCTTGTCCCGTGCCATGCCCTTCTTGTTCGAGCGCATTGACGACGATTCCGAGTTGCTGCTGCCCGACAACCTGCTGCGCAGCGACTCCGTCATTGCCAAGCTGGTGGCTGAGATCCCTGAAGAAGACTGGGCCGAGGTCGAAATCATCGGCTGGTTGTACCAGTTCTATATCAGTGAGAAGAAGGACCAGGTCATCGGCAAGGTCGTCAAAAGCGAAGACATCCCCGCCGCCACTCAGCTCTTCACGCCCAATTGGATCGTGCAATACCTGGTGCAAAACAGCGTGGGTCGCCTGTGGCTCATGGCCAACCCGCAAAGCACCTTGGCCCAAGAGTGGCCGTACTACATCACCCCCGCCGAGCAAACACCCGAGGTGCAAGCCCAGCTCGATGCACTGATCCAGACCCGTGTGCGGGAAGATGGCGACACCCTCAACCCCGAATCCATCACCGTGCTGGACCCGGCCTGTGGCAGCGGCCACATACTGGTGGTGGCCTATGACGTGCTCAAGGCCATCTACCTGGAGCGCGGCTACCAGCCCAGAGCCATTCCGCGCCTGATTCTGGAAAAGAATCTCTACGGTCTGGACATTGACGACCGCGCAGCCCAGATGGCTGGTTTCGCTCTTCTGATGAAGGCCCGTTCAGACGACCGTCGCCTGTTCACCGCTACGGATAATGCTGGCACCCTGCAGCCGCCCAAGCTCAATGTGCTGAGCCTTCAGGAGAGCAAGGGTCTAAGCGTGGATGAGCTCGCCACCCACCTTGCCCCGTTCAAAGTGCAGCGCGCCACCATCACCGCGCTGGTGGAAGCCTTTGAGCATGCCAAAACCATTGGCTCGCTGATTCAGATTCCCTATGCGCTCAAAACGCATCTGGCGGTGTTGCCGGAAGTGCTGGCCTCCGTGAAGCAGAGCGGGGATATGTACGCCAGTGCGGCTGCGGATGATTTGCTGCCGCTCATGCAGCAGGCGCAGGTGCTGGCGATGCAGTTTGATGCGGTGGTGGCTAATCCGCCGTATATGGGCAGTAAGGGCATGAATTCGGCGTTGAAAGACTTCACCAAAGACACATTTCCCGATAGTAAGTCTGACTTGTT
>JBAWYQ010000137.1:0-11642 GCA_037143475.1 Burkholderiales bacterium
GGTCAGAACATGCTGGTGGCCTTCATGCCGTGGAACGGCTATAACTTCGAAGATTCGATCCTGATCAGTGAGCG
This sequence comes from Burkholderiales bacterium, assembly GCA_037143475.1. GTDB lineage: Bacteria > Pseudomonadota > Gammaproteobacteria > Burkholderiales > Burkholderiaceae_C > Allorhodoferax. Next base: position 75 of record JBAWYQ010000137.1, read on the forward strand.
CGTGGTCGCCGAAGACCGCTACACCTCGATCCATATCGAAGAATTGGTGGTTATGGCGCGTGACACCAAGTTGGGCGCGGAAGAAATTACCCGCGACATTCCGAATCTGAGCGAACAGCAACTCAACCGCCTCGACGAGTCCGGAATTATCTATGTGGGTGCCGAGGTTCTGCCTGGCGACACCTTGGTTGGCAAGGTCACACCCAAGGGTGAAACCACTCTGACGCCAGAAGAGAAACTGCTGCGAGCCATCTTTGGTGAGAAGGCCAGTGACGTCAAAGACACATCGCTGCGTGTGGACCAGGGTTCACAAGGCACCGTCATTGACGTGCAGGTGTTTACGCGTGAAGGCATTACCCGTGACCGCCGCGCTCAGCAAATCATTGATGATGAACTGAAGCGCTTCCGGCTGGATTTGAACGATCAATTGCGTATCGTGGAAGCCGACGCATTTGACCGTATCGAGAAACTGTTGACTGGCAAAGCTGCCAACGGCGGACCTCAAAAATTGGCCAAGGGTACCAAGATCGACAAAGCCTATCTGGTTTCCGTCGAGAAGTTCCATTGGTTTGACATTCGCCCGGCTGACGATGAAGTCGCTTCGCAACTGGAGAGCATCAAGAACTCACTGGAGCAGACTCGCCACAGCTTCGATCTGGCTTTTGAAGAAAAGCGCAAGAAGCTGACACAGGGTGATGAATTGCCCGCCGGCGTGCTGAAGATGGTCAAGGTCTACATTGCTGTCAAGCGCCGCCTGCAGCCGGGTGACAAGATGGCCGGCCGACACGGTAACAAGGGTGTGGTCTCCAAGATCACTCCCGTGGAAGATATGCCATACATGGCTGACGGTACGCCAGTGGACATCGTGTTGAACCCATTGGGCGTTCCGTCACGGATGAACATTGGACAGGTTTTGGAAGTGCATCTGGGCTGGGCTGGCAAGGGATTGGGCCAGCGGATCGGTGACATGCTGCAACGCGAAGCCGCAGCTGCAGAGATCCGCGCCTTCCTGGATCGCATCTACAACGGTACCGGTCGCAAGGAAGACCTGAATCAGTTGTCCGACGATGAAATTCGCAACATGGCGCAGGAGTTGACCAACGGCGTGCCGTTTGCTTCGCCTGTGTTTGATGGTGCGACCGAGCAGGAGATTGGCGACATGCTCCAGTTGGCCTTCCCTGAAGATGTGGCCAAGGCCAAGGGTCTGACTGCCGCGCGGACGCAGGCCCAGTTGTATGACGGCCGTAGCGGTGATGCGTTCGAGCGGACCACCACGGTCGGCTACATGCACTACCTGAAGTTGCACCACTTGGTGGATGACAAGATGCACGCCCGCTCAACTGGTCCTTACAGCTTGGTTACCCAGCAGCCATTGGGCGGTAAGGCACAGTTTGGTGGACAGCGTTTTGGTGAGATGGAAGTGTGGGCACTGGAAGCCTATGGTGCTTCCTACACCTTGCAGGAGATGCTCACCGTCAAGTCCGATGACGTGCAGGGCCGTACCAAGGTATATGAGAGCATCGTCAAGGGCGAGCATTCCATCGAAGCCGGCATGCCGGAGTCGTTCAATGTGTTGGTCAAGGAAATTCGTTCCTTGGGTATCGACATTGAACTTGAGCGTAGCTGATCGCGGACAAGAAAAGGATTTAACCCATGAAATCATTACTCGACCTGTTCAAGCAGTTCACGCCCGATGAGCACTTCGGTGCCATCAAAATTGGCATGGCTTCGCCCGAAAAGATCCGTTCGTGGTCTTTTGGTGAAGTGCGCAAGCCCGAAACCATCAACTACCGCACCTTCAAGCCTGAGCGTGACGGTCTTTTTTGCGCCAAAATTTTTGGGCCCATCAAGGACTACGAATGCCTGTGCGGCAAATACAAGCGTCTCAAACACCGTGGCGTGATCTGCGAGAAGTGCGGCGTTGAAGTCACACAGACCAAAGTGCGTCGCGAGCGGATGGGTCACATTGATCTGGCCGCACCTTGCGCCCACATCTGGTTCCTGAAATCTCTGCCAAGCCGTTTGGGCCTGGTGCTGGACATGACGCTGCGTGATATTGAACGCGTGCTGTACTTTGAAGCATATGTGGTGACCGACCCCGGCATGACCCCGTTGAAGAAGTTCAGCATCATGTCGGAAGATGATTTCGACGCCAAGTTCAAGGAATACGGTGACGAGTTCCAGGCCAAGATGGGTGCGGAAGGCATCAAAGACCTGTTGCAAAGCATCGATATCGAAGGCTCGATCGAGAAATTGCGCAACGATCTGACAGGCTCCGAGCTGAAGATCAAGAAAAACGCCAAGCGTTTGAAGGTTTTGGAAGCATTCAAAAAGTCCGGTATCAAGCCCGAGTGGATGGTGTTGGACGTACTGCCTGTGTTGCCACCGGACCTGCGTCCTTTGGTTCCTCTGGATGGTGGCCGCTTTGCGACCTCTGACCTGAATGACCTCTATCGCCGCGTGATCAACCGCAACAGCCGTCTGCGCCGCTTGCTGGAACTCAAAGCGCCGGAAATCATTGCACGCAATGAAAAGCGCATGTTGCAAGAGGCTGTCGACAGCCTGCTGGACAACGGTCGTCGCGGCAAGGCCATGACGGGCGCCAATAAACGTGCGCTCAAGTCCCTGGCTGACATGATCAAGGGCAAGTCAGGCCGTTTCCGTCAGAACTTGCTGGGTAAGCGCGTCGACTACTCCGGTCGTTCCGTGATTACCGTGGGCCCAACGCTCAAGCTGCACCAGTGCGGTCTGCCCAAGCTGATGGCTTTGGAACTATTCAAGCCCTTTATCTTCGCGCGCCTGGAAGCCATGGGTATTGCCACCACTATCAAGGCGGCCAAGAAGGAAGTCGAATCCGGCACGCCAGTGGTGTGGGACATACTGGAAGAGGTCATCAAAGAGCACCCCGTGATGCTGAACCGTGCGCCTACGCTGCACCGTTTGGGTATCCAAGCCTTTGAGCCCATCCTGATTGAAGGCAAAGCCATCCAGTTGCATCCCCTCGTTTGCGCGGCCTTCAACGCCGACTTCGATGGTGACCAGATGGCCGTTCACGTGCCCCTGTCGGTGGAAGCGCAAATGGAAGCTCGCACATTGATGCTCGCCTCCAACAACGTTTTGTTCCCTGCCAATGGCGAGCCATCCATTGTTCCCTCGCAGGACGTGGTGCTGGGCCTTTATTACACGACTCGTGACCGTATCAACGGCAAGGGCGAGGGCCTGATTTTTGCCGATACCGGTGAGGTGCAGCGTGCTTTTGATGCGGGCGAAGTTGAACTCAACTCCAGAATCAATGTTCGTTTAACCGAGTACACCAAGGACAAAGACTCTGGCGAGTTCGTTGCGTCGACCAAGCTCTGGGAAACTACGGCGGGGCGTGCTTTGTTGTCCGAAATCTTGCCAAAAGGCTTGCCTTTCTCCAATATCAACAAGGCGTTGAAGAAGAAGGAAATTTCGAAGCTGATCAATGTGTCCTTCCGCAAGTGCGGCTTGAAGGAGACCGTGGTTTTCGCTGACAAATTGCTTCAGGCCGGCTTCCGTCTGGCAACCAGGGCTGGCATTTCCATCTGTATCGACGACATGTTGGTTCCCCAGGAAAAGCACGCCATCATTGCCCGTGCACAGAAAGAGGTTAAAGAGATCGAGCAGCAGTATGTCTCCGGCCTGGTGACCTCTGGTGAGCGGTACAACAAGGTGGTCGATATCTGGGGCAAGTCGGGCGACGAAGTGTCCAAGGTCATGATGGCTAAGTTGTCCAAGGAAATGGTCACAGACCGCCACGGCAACCAGGTGCAGCAAGAGTCCTTTAACTCTATCTACATGATGGCAGACTCCGGCGCTCGCGGTTCTGCAGCCCAGATTCGCCAGGTAGCCGGTATGCGGGGTCTGATGGCTAAGCCTGATGGCTCCATCATCGAGACACCAATTACTGCGAATTTCCGTGAAGGTCTGAACGTGTTGGAGTACTTCATCTCCACACACGGTGCCCGTAAGGGACTGGCTGACACGGCCTTGAAGACTGCAAACTCCGGCTATTTAACTCGTCGTTTGGTCGATGTAACGCAGGACTTGGTCGTTACCGAGCAAGACTGTGGAACGCACGGTGGCTATCTGATGCGCGCCATTGTCGAGGGTGGTGAGGTGATCGAGTCTCTGCGTGACCGCGTGCTGGGTCGTACTGCGGCTGAGGATGTGCTGCACCCAGAAAATCGTTCCGTTTTGGCGCCAGCTGGCGCAATGCTGGACGAGGATTTGATTGATGAGCTGGAAGTTGCCGGTGTGGACGAAGTCAAAGTACGCACCGCACTGACCTGCGAAACTCGCTTCGGCATCTGTGCCAAGTGCTACGGTCGTGACCTGGGTCGCGGTGGCCTGATCAATGGCGGCGAAGCCGTTGGTGTGATTGCAGCCCAGTCGATCGGTGAGCCGGGCACCCAGCTAACCATGCGGACTTTCCACATCGGTGGTGCGGCATCGCGTGCTGCGATTGCGTCCAGCGTGGAAGCCAAGTCCAACGGTAACATCGGCTTCAACGCCACGATGCGTTACGTGACCAACAGCAAGAGCGAGTTGGTTGTCATTGCCCGTTCAGGCGAGATCGTCATTCATGATGAGCATGGCCGTGAGCGCGAGCGTCATAAAGTGCCATACGGTGCTATATTGACCGTGAAGGCGGATCAAACTATCAAGGCCGGTGCCATATTGGCCAACTGGGATCCCTTGACCCGACCCATCATTACCGAGTTTGCCGGCAAGGCGCATTTCGAGAATGTGGAAGAAGGCCTGACGGTTGCCAAACAGGTCGACGAAGTGACCGGATTGTCCACCATGGTGGTTATCGATCCCAAGCGCCGAGGTGCAGCCAAGGTCGTGCGTCCCCAGGTCAAACTGATCGATGCATCCGGCAACGAGGTCAAGATTCCTGGCACTGATCACTCGGTAACCATCGGGTTTCCCGTTGGTTCGCTGGTGCAGGTGCGTGACGGCCAGGACGTGGGTCCTGGCGAGGTGCTGGCCCGTATTCCAATCGAAGGTCAAAAGACGCGCGACATTACCGGTGGTCTGCCACGGGTCGCTGAGTTGTTCGAAGCGCGCACACCTAAGGACAAGGGTACGTTGGCTGAGATCACCGGAACCGTCTCCTTCGGTAAGGAAACCAAGGGCAAGATTCGTCTCCAGATTACCGATCCTGATGGCAAGGTCTGGGAAGACTTGGTCCCCAAGGAAAAGAATATGCTGGTCCACGAAGGCCAAGTAGTAAACAAGGGCGAAAGCGTTGTGGACGGCCCAGCCGACCCGCAGGACATCTTGCGTTTGCTGGGTTCCGAAGAATTGGCTCGCTACATTGTGGATGAGGTCCAAGACGTTTATCGCTTGCAAGGTGTGAAGATCAACGACAAGCACATCGAAGTGATTGTTCGTCAGATGTTGCGCCGTGTGGTGGTTGAGAACGCCGGGGACTCCAGCTATATTAATGGTGAACAGGTCGAACGTTCTGAAATGCTCAACACCAACGATGCGTTGCGGGGTGCGGGCAAGATTCCTGTCACCTTCACCAACTTGTTGCTGGGTATTACCAAGGCTTCCTTGTCCACTGACAGCTTTATCAGCGCGGCTTCCTTCCAGGAAACCACTCGCGTATTGACCGAAGCGGCCATTATGGGTAAGCGCGACGAACTGCGTGGCTTGAAAGAAAACGTCATTGTGGGTCGATTGATTCCGGCCGGTACCGGCTTGGCTTATCACGAAGCGCGCAAAGTCCGCGAAAGCATGGACGATGCCGAGCGTCGCGCGATTGCCGATGCTGAGGCGGCTGAACTCGCGGGCGACGCCGAACTCGCGACAGAGCAGCCTGGAGAAAGTGGACTCGCCGAATAGCGGCAAATTGCTATATTTGGCATAGCGCCTCAAGCCCATTTCACGGGGGCTTGAGGCTTTTTTTTATATATGCATTCTTCGTGACTGTTCGATGAAGTGTTCGGGGATTACATGAGCGGTACGCTGTTGCTGTGGACGATGCTGGCTCTACTTCTATTTTGGGGGGTTGGCTTGTACAACCGGCTAATGCGCATGCGTGCAAGAGGACTGAGTGCATTTGGATCCGTTGAAAAACACTTGCGTGAATACGCAGATTTAACTCGGGAGCAGACGCAAAGGTTTCAAAACGAACTGGAGAATATGGCGGCAGTACATGCTGGTGATTCAGCGTATGGTTGGGGTCTACTAAACGGAGCACTCCAATCAGTCGAACTGGCGTTGAAGAATGCGCGGGCTGCACCGCTGGTCATTGAGCCGTTGGGCGAATTGGCACTAGCCATGGCCACACTGCAGCAAGTTTGGGATCGACTGCGCGATGTGCCAGAGGACCTCGCAGGACCACCCATGCCCAACGAAATGCGAATGCAATGGGATGTTGTTACGCATCGGGTAGAGACATCGCGCAGCGGTTACAACCAGATACTGCTGAAGTACAACGAGGCGTTGACCCAAGTGCCGGCTCGTTTGGTTGTTGGCCTGATGGGCTTTAAACGCGGTGGAACGCTGTAAGGACGATATGAAATCAGGCGTTGAAACCATTCCCTTGTGGCGTCAATTGAACGCGACCGCTGCTGTGATTATGGCGGTGCGTGACGGAGTCTCCGGGACTGCGGCCATCGACAAAATCCCGCCTGACTTGCGCGCGGGCGTGCAGGCGCTTGCCTTTCACGTTTGGCGCAATCTTGGGCGAGCGCAGGCACTGCGTTCCAAGTTGGCAAACAAGTTACCACCGCCGCCCGCCGACGCTCTATTGTGCGTGGCGTTGGCACTTGCATGGCAGCGTGGTGATGCGCCCTATGACATGTTTACGCTTGTAAATCAGGCGGTGGAGGCGGCCAAACGTGGTGTTTCAACCAAGGCACAAGCCAATTTTTTGAATGCGTGTTTGAGGCGTTTTTTGCGGGAACGCGACGCACTGGTAGCTAGTACCGACACGGATTTAGCAGCTCTGTGGAACCATCCCCTCTGGTGGATCAGGCGACTGCAAAGAGATCATCCGCAGGAATGGCAGTCCATCCTGCTTGCCGCCAATAGCCATGCGCCCATGACGTTGCGCATCAACGTGCGGAAAACCACTCTGACGGACTACCAATTGTTATTGACAAAATCGGGAATCCTTGCTCGGGCAACCGACGACGGCGCCCTTGTGTTGGAACACCCTGTTGCCGTGCAAGAGTTGCCGCGCTTTCGCGATGGATGGGTCTCAGTGCAGGATGCTGCCGCCCAAATAGCGGCACCGCTTCTGTTGGGCGGGTCGCTGCAGTCTGCAGACCTCCGCATTCTCGATGCCTGCGCTGCGCCGGGTGGAAAAACCGGGCACCTGCTGGAGTTGACGAATAGCCCCGTTGTCGCACTAGAAATTGATGCCCGTCGCATCGAACGCATTCATCAAAACCTTGCTCGTTTACAGCTCGAGGCCCGTGTCCTGACGGCAGACGCGGCACGCCCTCAGGAATGGTGGGACGGTCAGTTGTTTGATGCCATCCTGGTGGACGCCCCGTGCACGGCATCAGGCATCGTGCGACGCCATCCAGATGTGCGATGGTTGCGGCGCGAGTCTGACATCGCCCAATTGGCGGAACAACAAAAAACTATGCTGCAGGCACTGTGGAAATTGCTGCGTCCGGGTGGGCGAATGGTGTACTGCACTTGTTCGGTGTTTCTTGCCGAAGGCTACAACCAAGTGCAAACGTTTCTAACACACAACACCGACGCGGCTTTGCTGCCTTCAGTGGGGCATTTAATTCCCAAAAATGGCGCATTTAGCGAGGGCGTCCCGGACAATCAGCCTTGTGATTACGATGGTTTCTATTACGCGCTGCTCCAAAAGCGGATGGTTTGAACGAACCAGGAACGCGCTTACCGCTTTGATCTTGCTACTGTTTGCCGGTTGGGCTTATGCGCAAAGCGCAACCGAGATCACGCAGTACCAACTGGAACGCCTTGATGATGAGATCGTAGTTTCCGCTCAGGTTGCATTTGAACTTCCGACAGCGGTAGAAGACGCATTACTGAAGGGTATCCCGCTGTTTTTTGTTATGGAAGCCGATGTTTTACGCGAACGTTGGTATTGGTACGACAAAAAGATCAGTTCCGTCGAGCGGCATTTGCGCTTGGCTTACCAACCACTCACCCGACGGTGGCGCTTAAATGTAACTTCGGGAGCTGGCCGGGAAGTTGGTTTAGGTCTTGCGCTGAATCAGAATTTTGACACCCTGGCACAAGTGCTATCCGCGATCAAGCGAGTTTCGAGATGGAAGATTGCCGACGTTAGCGACCTCGATACGAGTCAAAAATACAAGGTGGATTTTCGCTTTCGGCTGGATCTGAATCAGTTGCCACGCCCGTTCCAGATTGGGGCACTGGGTCAGTCTGATTGGGACATCGCTGCCACGACCAGTTCCGTGCTGGCTATTGCTCCGCAAAAATGAACGGCGTTCGTACCGGCCAGCCCGATCAAGCCTTGCAACGTTCGCGTGCCCTGCGGTGGACGCTTGCGAGTGGTGCGCTGGCCATGGTGGCTATTGGGTTGGGATTGCTGTACCTCCTGATGGAAGCGACCAACAACAGGGAAATGTACGAGCGTAACTACGCTCGCTTGTTTGTCGTTAACGTTGTGGTTGCATCTACTCTGTTTGGTGCCATCGCCTGGGTCGGCTATCGGCTGCTCATGCGTTTGCGTCAAGGGCGGTTTGGAAGCCGACTGCTGGTCAAGTTGGCCACCATATTCGCTCTGGTCGGACTCGCGCCCGGCATGCTCATTTATGTGGTGTCCTACCAATTTGTGTCGCGTTCCATTGAAACCTGGTTCGACGTGAAGGTGGAAGGGGCCTTGGAAGCTGGACTGAATCTGGGCCGCGTAGCGCTCGATACCCTATCGAACGATCTGACGAGCAAGGCACGAGCCTCAGCAGCGCAATTTGCGGAAGCTGGGGATCCGGCTGTGGGCTTGATGCTGGACCGATTGGTCGAGCAACTTGGCGCGGCCGAAGCGACAATCTGGAGCGTTTCTGGGAAATTGCTGGCCAGTGCTGGTCAGTCCCGCTTTCAGTTGGCACCCGATAAGCCAACTTCTGCGCAGTTCCGCACTGCGAGGGCCGAGCGTGCTCTGTCGTGGATCGAGGGACTCGACGAAGCCGTACCGGCCAGTCTGGATGGAGCCCGCATCAAGGTCCTAGTTCCTATTCCAAGTTCGGTTTTAGGGTTGAGCCCAGAGCTCAGATTTTTCATGGTTACTCGGGCGCTGCCTCCCAATCTGGTTGCAAACGCGTTGGCGGTGGAAAGTGCCAATCGCGAGTATCAGGAACGCGCATTGGGTCGTGAAGGGCTCAAACGCATGTACATCGGGACGCTTACCTTGAGTTTGTTTTTGGCGGTGTTTGGCGCGGTGTTGCTGGCAGTCATTCTGGGTGATCAGATTGCCCGTCCTTTGTTGACTCTGGCCGAAGGCGTCAGCCAAGTCGCCGCAGGAGACCTGACTCCCAAATTGGTAATGCAAGGCAATGATGAATTGGTCGATTTGACCCGCGCCTTTGCCTCCATGACAGAACAGGTGGCTGATGCCCGGCGCACTGTGCAACTGAGTATGGCGCAGGTGGACGCGGCGCGCGCCAACCTGCAGACCATCTTGGACAACCTGACAGCTGGGGTGATTGTGATGGACGCGCAGGGCCTGATCAGGTCGTCCAATCCAGGTGCAACCCGTATTCTCAAGGTCTCCCTTGCCGACTATGAGGGAAAGTTGCTTGCTGATATTGATGGGCTGCGCGATTTTGCGGGAGCGGTACAGACCCAGTTCGATGATTTTTTGAACCAACGAGCCGAGCAGGATTTAGATCACTGGCAGCGCTCGTTTGAACTTGGCGGTGACGGATCGGCGCCGCAGGGCCCGTTTGACCGTAAGCTGACCCTAGTGGCCCGCGGAGCAGAGTTGCCTGGTAGCGCGCGCTTGCTGGTGTTTGATGACATATCGGACATCGTGTCAGCACAACGGGCGCAAGCCTGGGGAGAGGTGGCACGTCGACTGGCGCACGAAATAAAAAATCCGTTGACCCCGATTCAGTTGTCCGCTGAGCGACTGGAAATGAAGTTGACTGGCAAACTGGCAACTGCAGATCAGGCGATATTGACCAAGTCTGTGAAGACAATCGTCGATCAAGTTGAAGCCATGAAACGATTAGTGAACGATTTTCGCGATTACGCGCGATTGCCTGCAGCCGAATTAAAGCCAGTTGACCTGAATGCGTTAATTGCCGATGTATTGCAACTCTACGAGCATGAATGTTTAGTAGTCCCTGTCCGTCTGGAACTGGACGCCAAGTGTCCCATGGTGATGGGGGATGCTCAACAGTTGCGCCAAGTAATTCACAACCTGCTTCAAAATGCGCAAGATGCAAGCGAGTCTGCCAGTGGAGAAGGCAGTGAAGACATCAGCGTGGTCATACGCACCCAACACCAGCGAGCCGCCAAGCGAGTGCGTATAAGTGTTTTAGACTATGGGGGGGGATTTCCCGACCACATCCTCAAACGGGCATTTGAGCCATACGTAACGACCAAGTCAAAAGGTACCGGATTGGGGTTGGCTGTGGTCAAAAAAATCGCAGACGAACATGCCTCACGGGTTGACATTGTCAACCGCATTGTTGATGGCGCAGTGGTTGGTGCGCAAGTGTCGTTATCATTGTCGGCAGACGGCACAGATCCGGTTTGACCGCGAACCATTGGCATCTAAGGGATAACGCATACAACATGGCAAACATTCTGGTTGTGGATGACGAGCATGGCATTCGGGATTTGCTCTGGGAGATCCTCAATGACGAAGGACACAACGTCGAGCTCGCAGAGAACGCAGCGCAGGCGCGGGCGGCACGTTTGCGTGAGCGGCCTGATCTCGTGTTGCTGGATATCTGGATGCCCGACACGGACGGTGTGACGCTGCTGAAGGAGTGGTCATCTTCTGGTGCGCTCACAATGCCAGTCATCATGATGAGCGGGCACGCCACGATTGATACGGCTGTTGAAGCCACCAAAATTGGTGCCTTGGCGTTTCTTGAGAAACCGATCACATTACAGAAGCTGCTCAAGGCGGTGGAGCAGGGGCTGGCGCGAAGCAACTTGCACCGATCTATTGCCGCTGCAGCGCCAAAATCGGCGGTACCAGCCGTTGAAACTCTTGGATTTGCAACACCTTCAGTTAGTGCTCCCAGTGAACTCAGTTTGCAGGCTACACAAAAATTTGTACTGGATAAACCTTTGCGTGAGGCTCGGGATGAGTTCGAGAAAGCCTACTTCGAATACCACTTGGCGAGAGAGAACGGATCGATGACCCGGGTTGCTGAAAAGACCGGTTTGGAGCGCACGCACCTGTACCGCAAACTCAAGCAGCTAGGGGTGGACCTGACCCGCGGTAAACGCAACGGGCATTGATTACCTGCAGTTCTAAACCTGTCAATCTTCCTGCTATAATTTCAGGCTCAGGCCCGGTAGCTCAGTCGGTAGAGCAGAGGATTGAAAATCCTTGTGTCGGTGGTT
>JBAWYQ010000138.1:0-11341 GCA_037143475.1 Burkholderiales bacterium
AACGCTCGCCTCAACATCCTGGCCAGCGAAGAGTTGGACATTGGTGCGGTGGTTCAGCTCAAGGACGTGAAGTACCCGGATTCGTTTTACGGACTGGAGACTGACAAGCTCAATTCCCTTACCTTGGACATGAACTACCAGCCTGCCACAGGGACCAACATCACGGCCTTCTATTCGTACCAGCGTGGTACCAAATTCATGTCCCTGAATTCGGGTGCTGCGCTGAGCCCGGTGGTTAATACGTGTACAGCGGCGAACCTGGCGACCTACGGGTATTCTGCCTGTTCGGATAATGTGAATGGCGTGGGTGGAACACGACCTCTGTCTGCCGCATGGGCCATGAACACCGATGACAACAACAACATGTTTGGCATTGGCTTCCAGACCGCTGTGGGTACGGTCCGACTGGGCGTGGACTACACCTATATGAACAGCTCGACCAATGTGGATTACACCTTTGGCAGCACCGCTATCAGTGGCGTGTTAGCTACGCAGCAGGCGCAGGCTCTGATTGCCGGCAGTGCCCTGCCGAGCATGACCTATACCCAGCAAACGCTGAACTTCAACGCCTTGATTCCGATGAGCAAGAAGCTGACGCTGCGTGTGTTTGATCGTCTGGAGATCGGTCAGGTCAAGGACTGGCACTACGACGGCGTTTTGACCGGCGTGATGGCCAACTACGACAGCGGCACCCTGCTACTCGACGCAGGTGCACAAAACTACCGCGCCAATGTCATTGGCCTCATCCTGCAATACAAGCTGTAAGCGATGACACGTCTGCCTAAGGAGCTGAAATTGAACTATCGATCTATTTGTGACCAGAAGCAACGCTTTCACCGCTTGATCGGCTTTGCAGCCGCCCTTGTCGTCGGATGCGGGTTCGCCAGCAACGCGATGGCGGAAGACGCCAAGACCATCGCCGCAACCGTGTGCATGGCCTGCCACGGCGAGGACGGCAATAGCGCCATCCCGATGTTCCCCAAAATTGCCGGCTTGCAGGAAAGCTACATCGTCAAGCAGTTGCGTGACTTTCAAACCGGTCGTCGCAAGAGCGACATCATGGCCCCCGTTGTGGCGGCCCTCAAGCAAGAGGACATTGTTCCTTTGGCTGTCTATTACAGCGCACAGAAGCTGAAGCCGGGTACCGATGGTGATAAAAAGGCGGCTGCCTTCGGCAAGATGGTCTTTTTTGAGGGCAACGAAGAGTCTGGTGTCCCAGCTTGCGTTGGTTGCCATCTGCCCGGCGGCGTCGGATACCAGATTTATCCAAAAATCGGCGGGCAGCATACGACGTATGTTGCGCAGCAGCTGAAAAATTTCGCCAGCGGGGAGCGCTCTAACGATGTGAGTCGCTTTATGCGTGTGGTGGCCAAGCGCATGAGCGAAGAAGAAATCCAATCGGTTGCCGAATACCTCGTTGGCCTCGATTCCAAATAAATTCAGCTTAGTCAGGAGAACAGCCAATGAAAAAAATCTTAGCTTTGTTGATGGTGGTGTCCATGTGGCCCGCACTGGTGATGGCGCAGACCCCCGCCTGGAACGAGATAAAGGGTGAGCTGAAAGAAGCTTTGCAGGCAAAAGGTAACCCCGTGCGCGGCGAAGCAGCGTTTCAGCCCTGTCAGGGATGCCATCGAAAGGATGCTTCTGGTCGTGTCAGCGGGGCCTACCCCCGCTTGGCTGGTCAGCATGCCAACGTGCTCATGAAACAGATTGCAGACATCCGGTCCGGTCGGCGCAGCAATGTCAAGATGGAACCCTTTATTGATGACCATGTCCTGACCGCTTTTGATATCGCCGATATTGCGGTATATCTGGAGGCCCTGCCCATCCCCGCAGCCAACGGCAAGGGACCGGGCACTGCTTTGACCTTAGGCCAGCAACTTTACGACAAAGACTGTGCTGACTGCCATGGCGCAAAAGGCGAGGGCAACAGCGCAAAGTTTTACCCCATGGTCGCTGCGCAGCATTACCGGTACCTGTTGCGTGAGATTCAGTACATTCGCGATGGTGATCGGCGCAACGCCAATCCCGATATGATTTTGTTGATCAAGAACTATAAGTCTGCTGACATGGAAGCCGTGGCGGACTACATGTCGCAATTTGCCGCACCGGCGAAATAGGCAGCTTCCGTGGCGGGGTGGGCCATACTGGGCGGCATGTCCCAAATGACCGGGTATTCACTGGCACTGCGCTGTACTATCTGCCTGCTTTCGCTTTGCGCCGTCGCATACGCCCGCGACGATATTTGGAACGCACCGCAAGACAATGCCACGTGGCGCGCAGAGTGCGGCGCGTGCCACATGGCGTTTCCACCTGGAATGTTGTCGCCCAGCGATTGGTCGAAAATTATGGTTGACTTGCAGTCACACTTTGGTGCGGATGCCAGTCTTGATCCGCCGGTGCAGCAGGAAATAGCACGCTACCTTGAGCAGCATGGAACGTCATCCAGCCGGCGTGACAGTTCGGGGAGTTTGCCGCGCATTACAACGACGGACCGTTTTGTTTCCAAGCACCGAGGTGCCATCCGGCTTGTGCAAAAAGGCCGCGCGAAAAGCCTTGCCGACTGCATGCCATGCCATAGCTCACAACGCTAGCGGCAGGTCAGGCCAGTAAGCGAAACAGCAGTGGCATCAACAGCGATGCCAAAACCACCTGAAGGCCGAGTGCCAAACCTGCATAGGCCCCTGCGTCTGCATTGACCTGCAGCGCGCGGGCCGCGCCAATGCCATGGGCTGCGGTTCCCAGGGCAAAGCCGCGCGCGGTCCAGCCCTCAGTGCTGTAGGGCAAGTGCAATGCGGCAAACAGGTACTTGCCACTCAGCGCCCCGACCAGGCCGGTAAGCACGGCGAACACAGCAGACAGCGCCGGTATGCCACCAATTTTTTCCGCGATACCCATGGCCACCGGAGCCGTTACGGATTTAGGCGCAAGGGACAACAATACGTCCGTGGGCAGATCCAGTGCCCAGCCCAAAGCAAGGGCCGAGCCACTGGCGGCTGTGCCGCCTGCAAGTGATGCAATCAATAGTCGCCCCCAGCGCTTGCCCAACTCGGCCCGTCGCTGCCACAGCGGCCAGCCCAGGGCCACAACCGCTGGCCCGAGCAAAAAATGGATGAACTGCGCACCAGAAAAATAGGTAGGGTAGGGCACACCCGTGATGAGCAAAACGGCAGCAATGGTGCTCACGCTCCACAACACGGGGTTGGCCCAGGGGGCCTGGTTCACACGCTGGTAGACGGCGTGCGCCAGCACGTAGGTGACCAGGGTCGCCGTCAGCCCAAACAGCGGCGTGGCGGATAGATAGACCCAGAGCTCAACGAATTTTGGCATCGTCGTCTTTCAGAGCGGCGGGGTTGCGCCTGAATAGCACCAGCGCGGTGACGGCCAGGCCGACCCAGGTGGACAGTACGATGACCAATAGCATGCGACCGCCGTATTGGCTCACCAGCGCCAGGTGGGTCATGACCCCCACGCCCACCGGCACAAACAGTAGGGACAAATGGCTGAGCAGAAACTCTGCGCAAGCAGCAACGGGTTCGCGCACCGGTGCCCATTGCAGGGCAACCAATAACAGCACCATGCCCACCACGGGTCCCGGAAACGGCAGCGCCAACCCGCGCGACAAGATTTCTCCGACCGATTGCAGAGCGAGCAGCCAGGCGAGTCCACGCAAGCCCTGCATCTAGAACCGTTCCAGCTCAGGGTGGCTGATCTTGCCTCCACGCACCAATTTCTTGCCGTACTCGACACAGCGCTGCAACGTGGGAATCACCTTGCCCGGGTTCAATAGACCTTTGGTATCAAACGCATGCTTGATGGCAAACATCTGCGCATTCTCTTCAGCGCTGAACTGCACGCACATGCTGTTGAGCTTTTCCACGCCCACGCCGTGTTCACCCGTTACGGTGCCACCCATGGCGACGCTGGTTTCCAGAATCTCTGCACCAAAGAGTTCGCAGCGATGCAGCTGGTCGGGGTCGTTCGCATCAAACAAAATCAAGGGATGCAGGTTGCCGTCGCCGGCGTGGAACACATTGGCGCAGCGCAGCTGGTATTTTTTTTCCATCTCCTGGATGGCGAGCAGGATGTCGGCCAGGCGCTTGCGCGGGATGGTGCTGTCCATGCACATGTAGTCTGGGCTGATACGCCCGCTGGCGGGGAATGCGTTCTTGCGGCCGCTCCAGAATCGTAGCCGCTCGGCCTCATTCAGGCTGACCGCTATTGCCGTGGCGCCATGCTCGCGCAGCACCGCGCTCATCCGGCCAATTTCTTCTTCAACTTCCTCCGGTGTGCCATCGCTCTCGCACAGCAAAATGGCTTCGGCACTCAGGTCGTAACCGGCGTGCACATAGTCTTCCACGGCGGCGGTCATGGGCTTGTCCATCATCTCCAGACCGGCCGGGATGATTCCGGCGGCAATGACGGCAGCCACCGCGTCGCCCGCCTTGCGCATATCGTCAAAGCTGGCCATGATGCAGCGTGCCAGCATGGGCTTGGGTACCAGCTTGACCGTGACCTCGGTGATGATGGCCAGCATGCCTTCGCTACCCACTACCAGGCTCAGCAGGTCGTAGCCGGGCGAGTCCAGGGCATCGCTGCCGAAGGTGATGGGGTCGCCTTCGATGGTGTAGCCCTTCACCTTCAATACGTTGTGCAGTGTCAGCCCGTATTTGAGGCAGTGCACGCCGCCCGAGTTTTCGGCCACATTGCCGCCAATGGTGCAGGCGATCTGGCTGCTGGGGTCGGGCGCGTAGTACAGGCCCAGGGGCGAAGCGGCTTCGCTGATGGCCAGGTTGCGCACGCCACATTGCACCACGGCTGTGCGGCTGCGTTTGTCCATCTTCAAAATCTTGTTGAACCGGGCCAGCGACAGCGTGACGCCCATGGCATGCGGCATGGCGCCGCCCGACAGCCCGGTACCAGCGCCGCGCGCGACCACGGGCACTCCCATTTCAAAGCAAGTTTTGAGCACGGCCGCCACCTGTGCTTCGGTCTCCGGCAGTGCCACCACCAGTGGGTGTTGTCGGTAGGCTGTCAGGCCGTCGCATTCGTAGGGGGTGGTGTCTTCCCGGTTCCATAGCAGGGCGTCGGATGGCAAATGGGCCTCCAGCCCCCGTACAACCTGCGATTGCAGCTCCGTTTTTTGTAGCAACTGGGCGTTGGTGGCGGAAGTGGATGCGATCATCCGCTCACTGTACGCCAATCTGCAGCGCCATGACGTGAAGAAATTGAAACCTATGCCACCGCTTTTTTCAGCCATTCGGCAAACGCCGCACATTCCCATCGGTCCATCATGCCGGTGCGCCAGCACAGGTAGTGGGCGTGCGGGCTGGGTACATTGGTGCAATAAACGTCGTTGCTACCCAGGCGCACCAGTGAGCCGTTCTCCAGCCATGGTGCACCCAGTTTGAGGCGGACCAGCGCCACGCCCATACCGGCAGCGGCGCCGTCACACATCAGGCCAATGTCGTTGAACTGGGAGCCATCGATGGGCTCCGGCCAGTCCAGGCCGCGTGCCACATACCACGTGCGCCACGGTTCCAGCGGGCTACGCAATAGTGGCGCGCCTTGCAGGTCTTGCGCCGTTTCAAATGGGCCGTGTTCGCGCACAAAAGCGGGCGATGCCAGTGGCGTGACCTCGTCCTTCATCAGGCAAATGTGCTCCACATCGGCATAGCGACCGGGGCCAAAGCGCACTATCAGGTCGGCGTCTTCGGCCACCACGTCCAGCAGCGGAATGGAGACCTGCAGCGTCAGGTCAATCTCGGGGTAGGCGTCGGTGAACTGGCGCAGCCGTGGGATCAGGATGGAGCGCGAAAATGTGGGCGTGACCGCCAGGCGCAGCTTGCGCTTGCCCGGAGCAGCGGCCGAGCTGGGGAATTTCTGCAAAATGGCAAGCCCTTCGCGCACATGGGCCAGATATTCGCTGCCTTCGGTGGTGAGTGAAAAATCGGCTCTGCCAAACAGCTTGGTGCCGATGATCTGCTCAAGCTGGCGCACCCGGTGGCTCACGGCGCTGGGGGTTACGCACTGCTCTTCTGCAGCCTGCGTCACGCTGCGCAGCCTGGCCAACGCCTCAAAGGTCAACAGGCACTGGATAGGCGGGATTCGGGCAGCGGACATGGGCTCACTATAATCCGGCCGCATTCGACCCTCGCGATCGAGGCGCCCTCACTTAACTAAAGGAACTGCCGTGTCCGACACTCTCGCGGTATTGCCGCAGTACCTGATCCCCAAGCAGGCGTTGACCGCACTGGCTGGCAAGTTCGCCAGCGCCAAGGCCGGAAACACAACCACGGCGGTCATTCGCTGGTTTGTCAAGCGCTACCAGGTCAACATGGCCGAGGCGGCCCACCCCGACATTTCCAGCTACGCCACGTTCAATGATTTTTTTACACGGCCCCTGAAGCCCGGTGCGCGGCCTCTGGCCCAAGCGGACCTGGTGAGCCCAGTGGACGGCGCCATCAGCCAACTCGGGCCCATTGATCGGGACCAGATTTTTCAGGCCAAGGGCCACAGCTATTCAACGACAGCGCTGGTAGGGGGTGATGCCGTACTGGCCGCGCAGTTTCAGGACGGGCACTTTGCCACCTTGTACTTGAGCCCCAAGGACTACCACCGCATTCATATGCCGTGTGATGGGGTGTTGCGCCGCATGATTTATGTGCCTGGCGATCTGTTCTCGGTCAACCCGACCACGGCACGCGGTGTGCCGGGCCTGTTTGCGCGCAATGAACGCGTGGTGTGCGTGTTTGACTCGGCCCACGGACCGTTTGTGCTGACTCTGGTAGGCGCCACCATTGTGGGCAGCATGGCCACGGTGTGGCATGGCATGGTTAATCCACCGCGTCCCGGTATGTTGTGGGAGCGTAGCTACGCAGGTGATGCCGTCACTTTGCGGCAGGGCGAAGAAATGGGGCGTTTCCTGCTGGGCTCTACCGTGGTGATGCTGTTCCCCAAGGGCTCGTTGCAATTTAACCCGCAGTGGGCTGCCACGGGTGCAATCCGCATGGGTGAAAAAATGGCCACGCTTGGTTAAAACACGGCTATCCTGACGCCTTTGCACCGAGCGCATTGAGGAGTCGCATTATGAAAACTGCCAACCCCGAAGGCCAATCTTCTGCTTTGATGCAAGCGTTTGGCACAGGGCCCTCCCCCCAGAGGCTTGGCGGTGTCGCACAATTCGCGCTCAATCGGTTGCTTCCGTCGGGAGCCTCTGCGAGTAGCTTGTCAGTACGTGCTACCTTGCGACTGGGGTTTGCCTGTGTCGTGGTCGGCGCTCTGGTGATTGGCGTGTTCTCCCTGTTGCAGATGGGGCGGCTGAATGCATCGACACACACCATTTATGAAAAGGAGTACACGGCCGGGCAAGCTGCCGAGCAGGTGCGAAGCAATGTTTTGCGCGCCAGTCGTGCGCAGACCCAGTTACTGACGGCCAGTACGGTGGCCGAGCGTGACACGCTGTCCAAAGATGTAGAGAGCAGCCTGGCCGAGATTGGCAAGAAAATGGACACCATCCGGGCGCTGTCCGACAGTGAGGAGTCGGTAGAGGCGTCCAAGCAACTGGTAGACGTAGTTGCTAAATGGACCAAACGGTTGCGCGAGTATGTAAAACTGGTCAAAGCCCAGCCGCTGTCGTTCATGGAGATGAGCCCCGATGTTTCCATGGAAGACGCAGGTTTGGGAAACGAGACACGCAAAGTCGAAAAAATTGTCGACAGCCTGGTTTCCCAGAGGGGGTTGTCGGCGCAAGCAACCATGCTGCACACCGAGCAGATTTACGAGGCATCGCGGGTCTGGGTGGTTGGGATTGCGCTGGTGCTGATTGTCCTTTCCATGGCCATTGGCAGCTGGGTGATCCGGCGCCTGACGCGTCAACTTGGCGGCGAGCCGGCCTATGCAAAATCGATTGCAAGTCGCATTGCCAGTGGCGACCTGACGGCGCAGATCAAACTCGACGCCAACGACACCGAGAGTCTGCTGTATTCATTGCATGACATGCAGACCCAGTTGTCGCGCACTGTGGGCGAAATTGCGGACAGCTCGGCCCAGGTGGCCAACGCATCTCGGGAGATTTCCATGGGGAACCTTGATCTGTCCAACCGCACCGAGCAGCAGGCCAGTTCACTGGAAAAGACGACAGCCAATGTTGAACAGTTGACCGCCATTGCCAAGCGCTACGCCGACAGTTCCACCCGTGCTGCACAGCTCTCGGGCAGCGCCAGTCAGGCGGCGCGCGAGGGCGGGGAGGTGGTTGCCAACGTGGTGCGCATCATGGTGAAGATCAGCGAAAGTACCCAGGCCATCCATGCCAATATTGGCGCGATTCAGAGCATTGCCTTTCAGACCAACATTCTGGCGCTCAATGCAGCAGTGGAAGCAGCCCATGCCGGTGAGCAGGGGCGCGGGTTTGCTGTGGTGGCGTCCGAGGTGCGCGATCTGGCACAGCGCAGCGCCACCGCAGCGCGCGAGATCAGCGCCCTGATCGAGAATTCCACACAGCAAGTCAAAGAGGGTACCCAGCTGGCCCGTACGGCTGGGCAAACCATTGCCGACATGGCGCAGACCGTACAGCAGGTCAGCACCGTGATGGAGGAAATGTCTGGCGCCTCATTGGAACAAAGCGAGGGGATTGAGCAGATGAACCGTGCTATTGCGCAAATTGATGAAACAACCCAGCAAAACGCTGCGCTGGTTGAAGAAGCCGCAGCAGCGGCTCAGTCTCTGGACGAACAGGCCCAGGCGCTGGATCAGTTGGTCGGACGCTTCGACTTACGGCCTATTTGAAGATAACGGTCTTGTGGCCGTTGAGCAGCACGCGGTGTTCGCTGTGCCACTTGACCGCTCGGGCCAGCACCTGGCTTTCGGTATCACGGCCCTGCGTCGTTAAATCTTCCACAGTCTTGCTGTGGTCCACACGGGCCACATCCTGCTCGATGATGGGGCCTTCGTCCAGGTCTGCCGTCACGTAGTGAGCGGTGGCGCCAATCAGTTTGACACCCCGGTCATGCGCCTGGTAGTAGGGCTTGGCGCCCTTGAAGCTGGGTAAAAACGAGTGGTGTATGTTGATGGCACGCCCGGCGAGTTTTTTGCAAAAATCGTCGCTCAAAATTTGCATGTAGCGCGCCAGCACCACCAACTCGGCGCCTTCGGATTCAATGATCTCGAACTGCCGCTCCTCCACCTTGGCCTTGGTGTCGGGCGTAACCGCAATGTAGTGAAACGGCACGTTGTAGCTGGCGGCTAACTGGTAAAAATCACGGTGGTTAGAGATGATGGCGCGGATGTCGAGTGCCAGCAGCCCGCTCTTCCAGCGAAACAACAGGTCGTTGAGACAGTGGCCTTCTTTGCTGACCAGCAGCACCGTGCGCATGGGCTGCGCTCTCGGGTGCAGTCCCCATTGCATATTATTGGGCTTGGCAAAAAAACTGAGTTGCGTGCGCAGGTCAGCGTGCGTAAGGCGTGCGCAGGTGAACTGCACCCGCATGAAAAACAAGCCAGTGTCGGGGTCGTTGTACTGGGCGGCTTCTTCAATGTTGCCGCCGCGCTCCAGCAGGAAGCCGGATACGGCATGCACAAGGCCCAGACGATCCGGGCATGACAGGGTAAGGGTATAGGTCTGACTCATGGTGCAGCAATTGTCGCAGCATGGGCCAATGCTGCTACACGCCCTGGGTAAGGTGGGAGCGGAACTTCAGTGCATGACGACTGGGTTTTGTGCCAGTTCGGCGTATTTTTCGAGCGTATCTTCTACCTCTTCCTGGCTGGGCGTGTTGACCTGCCAGGCCATGATGTGCTGCTGGAACAATTCGGCCCAAGAGCCATCCAGATACACCTCTTTGCCCGACCGCTTGTCCACGATCTCAAATCCGTGGCGTGCCATTACGGGCACGCCTTCAGGGTATTGCACGGTTTTGAGCGCACCCACGGCCATCTTGCCATTGGCTTCAGCATTGGCCAGCATGTGGGTGACCGAGTAGGTTTCTGAGTCGTAAAGGGTGTGCATTGCGATAGATGATAGGTCTTCTATCGCAATTGGGCGCAGAGTTGATGAAAACAAGGGTGCGATTCAAAGTGTCTTTGCGTTCGGACCCCAATAAACCGTTGCATACCAGTGAGACTCAGCACGCATGAGTACCATGCCCACGCTTCATGATGGTCGCTGTACCGGGGCTATGCGGCTATTTGCACGATGCAGCGCGTGCGGTTGGTAAATAGTCGCTCAACGCCCCCACGGTGCTTACGGTGGAGCCAAATGGTCCACCCACTACCAGCACGGAATTGCCGCTTAAGCCTGCATACACTCCAGTGGCGGTGTAAGCGCGGTATTGAATTGTGAACGCGGTTTGGGTCAGTGGGTGTGCGGGCTTGAGCAGATCCGGAAAGCGGGCTTCGGCCCAGTCCAGGAAACAGTCGGTGTCAGACAGCAGTGCCGGTGCGGCAGTGATGGTGACTTGCAGCGTCCCCTGTACAGTGATGCCGTTGTCGGTGAAAGTAGCAGTCAGCGTCACCGGCGTGTCCGCCGTGACCGAACCAGCGGACAAAATGCCTGCGGCGCTGACGCTGGCAGCTGCGGGGTTGGAACTGGTCCAGCTCGGGGTGATGGTGCGGGTATTGCCGTCGGAATAAGTTGACTTGGCCGTAGCTACAAGGGAACTTTGGCCCCCGCTTTGCAGCGTTGCCGGGCCGGTCAGACTTTGTATAGCCACGGTGTTGGTGACGGCCGAACTGCCCGCACAGGTATGGCTGACGTTTTCGGCAGGGTTGCCGGCTGCGTCCCACTGCGCGTTGGCGAACCAGGCGCGGTAGCAGGTTTCATCAACGGTCACTTCTGCAGTGATCCGGTACATCCGATTCCCGGGCACTTGCAAGGCGTTGATGTAAATCCAGCCGCCCGTGTTGGTCACGACAGGCAGGGTAAGGGTGGTCGGCTTCGACGACAACACGACCGTACCCGCTGTAGTGGGTGCCCAGAAGGGAATTTCCACGCCGCCGGTGAGGCTCTGCAACACGGTCGTCAAGTCGACCGCCGAGGCGCTTTGCTGCGTCACACTTTGGGCGGTGCCGGTGGGCGGTGCGCCAAACCGGAGTAACACCTTGCTATCGGGCGGAGTTGCATATGTGACCAGCACCAATTGCAGCGACTTGGTCCCCGGTGGAATAAAGAGTCGCTGCTTCAGGAGTTGGGTTTCATACAGATCCGACAACAATGAGACTTGCCCCGCATTCACGGCCAAGTAGATCGAGGTAGGTGCAAACCGGGTTTTGAAATCTGACGTGCTGCGGTTGGCCACGATGGGCGAGTAGGCCGACGACCCGGTGTAGATGCCAGAGGCCGCGA
>JBAWYQ010000139.1:0-10935 GCA_037143475.1 Burkholderiales bacterium
AAAAACAATTACGCGAACTATTCGAAACCCCGCTTGCCACAAACCGCTAATCTTCATCCTCATGTTTTTTGTAGTTATCGACCAGCTTATTTAATGCCATCTGGATTGCCCGGTTGAGAGCCTTGTCACCGGACTTGGGATCCCAGGTGCCGGTCTGCCCACCGCTGAAATCACCAGAAAATTCTTGTTTTTCAGTGGCTTCACCGGTTGCGCTGCCGATGTATTCACCAGTTGCAGAATCCTGCATCTGCAGATCAACGCGCACGTCGGTGACGTAGGTTTTGCGTTTGGAAAGGGCGCTCACCTCCGACTTTTGAGCGACGTCGTAGTTCGTGACCGCACCGGACAAGAAGTACTCGGTGAGCAAAATCTTGCGTGCTTTTTCACGACTTTCGGGACTCTTCACCAGGCTGTTGGCGGAAAGTGCTTTCCAGTCGAAGAGCTGTTTCATCTTTTCCCACTCGACTAGGCGGAAGACCCCCATTTCGAGCAGGCTCGATGTGAGCAACTGACCGGATGTGTCCCAAAGCTTGTCAGAACCAAAGGTGCTTTTGTTTTCAAACCCGGATATGGCGACCAGTTTGCGCCGATTGGTGGCAGGCGCCTTTTCTACGCTGGTCACTCTGTTCCTGGCAACCTGCTGAGTGTCAAGTCCTTCGATGCGCGTCTTGGCCAAGGGAATAAACTGCCCGGTTGGGTACTTGTCCACATAGGCCTGCAGATCCCGTTTGTCGCTGCTGCCGCGCACGCTTTCCCAGAAAGTCACTTCGAGCGACAAGGGGTCGGCCGCCGCCTGGACCTTGGTCACTCCGGTGGGGCCGCCACGGAAATAAAAATCACCCTCAATGCTGCCTTCCATCCAGGGTTCCTGCTGGCCTTTGGATGTTCTTTTCACACCGCTAACGACGGTCTTCAGCGCCTGCTCTATCTGAACATTGGGCTCGTCAATTGCCTTCAACAAGTATTCGGTGTAAAGACCATGCTGACCTTGACCGTCCGAGGCGACGCTGCCTGGTCGCGTCGCAAAGGAGATCAGGGTGCCAGACGGTGCTTCCACTTTGGCTAGACCACCAGCGCTGGAGCGAAAGCTACGGGCATATGGATTGTTGCGACAGGCATCGAGAAAGACCAGGTTGAGCCTTGTCTTGGCGTCTCCCATCATGTCTAGCACTTTGTTGAGGTCGATACTGTTCATGGGTACATCCTCTTCTGAGGTAATGTCCGCATCGACTGCCGGCAGGTAGTTGGAACCTTTGATCTGTAGGCCGTGGCCGGCATAGAAAAACAGTGCCACTGCGCCCGGTTTCAGGCTGGCCCGAAACTCGCGCAATGTAGGGGGTATCTGCTTAGCCAGCAGGTTCTCTCTCTCTACCACCTCAAAACCCAGAGTACGTAGCTTGGCAGCAAAGGCTCGTGAATCATTGATGGGGTTAGCCAACGGGGAAGAAAGGTATTTGCTGTTACCGATCACCAGCGCAACTTTTAACTCTTGCTGACCAATTGAAGTTGAGCTTCCCGCTGCGAGTGCCGAGTTGGCCGAGAATATGGCGACAAGGGTTGCCAAAAAATACGCTAAACAATTCCTGAAACGGACACAAATATGCGTCTTTCGCATTCTCCCCTCTCCTTCTCTTCTTTTCGCTCAGTTCATATCCGACAAAAATCACCAGATGTTCAAACAGCTTAGCTGGAGATGAACAAGCACTTGATTCTTTGCAGAGGCGACTTAAAAAATCAATATGATGTCTACATGGTATATGTTTATACACTGAATTTGGACCGACTTGGACGCGATCATTTCTGGTAGCCCGTTGAAAGTGGAGATATCCTCCTGCTGAATGACGCCGTGTAATGTGCGTACTTTAAATTCTGGGTCGAATTGACTAAAAGTAACAATGATTTTGAGGGACACCCGAAATATGACATCGCAGCATTGCCGCGCTTGGGCTTATCGTAATTTTGTCAGTTTTCAGATCTGCATCCTTTTGTTTTTTGCCCTGGCGGGGAGCGTAAATGCAGCCAGTCCAGCGCAACAAAGTTACGCAAAGGTCTTGCGTTTGAGTGGGACGGTGACAGCGGTCCTCAATGAAAACTCTGCGCTACGAAGACTTAAGGTCGGCGACAGCGTCTTTTTGGGCGAGCGCATTCAGTCAGACGCGAGTGGCGAGGCTGTTCTGCAAACCACCGATTTAGGCTACATCGCCTTGCGGCCCGGTAGTGTCTTTTTGGTCGAGCAATTCGCTGCGAATAAGCAAGCGAGCGACCATATTTCCATTCGAATCATTCAGGGTGGGCTGCGACTACTGACGGGATGGATCGGAAAATTAAATCCCAAAGGGTATCGGGTAACGACACCCATGGCGACCATCGGAATTCGAGGGACCGACCACGAGCCCTATGTTGTAACCGAAGAGCTTGCTACGAGCATGGCGCAATCGGCAGGAACGTACGATAAGGTCAACAGCGGCGCCACCGTACTGGAAATGAATAGCAAAAGCGTTGGTGTCGACCCGGGTCGGGTGGGTTTTGCGCGGTTTGTAAAACCGTCGAAGGACAGAGCGCTGATGACGCTAATGCTTCCAGTCATTTTGGAGAAGGTGCCCGAATTCTTTGTGCCTGGTCGGTTTGATAGTGAGCTTGATCGAATTTCTTCACTTGAGAGCGTTGATGCTGCGCGAACCAATGGCGTGGTCGAAGTTGCGGGGCAACCCATTGCTGACTTGCAAACCCAGCTAATCCCCGCGAGATTGGAGAATGGTCAATGCAACGCCAGCGGTGTCGCCAAGGCCTGGCTTGATCGTCTGGACGGCGCACTTGCGCGTAAGGATTCGAATGGCGTGCTTTCGCTACTGGCGACTGATGTGGCTATTCGCAGCGTAGTGAAAATTAAATCAGGTGGTACTACAACGATCAACGTTGGCCGTGAAGAGTTCGCGTCGAGTACCAAGGCCATGATGGAAAGTCTTTCCGACTACGGTCAAAGTCGCCAGTCCGTCAAAGCTAACACTGCCAGGCCCGGTCGTTGCGAAGTTGTATTGGTTAAATCTCTTACCGTCGAGCATGGGCGTCAAAACGGCAGTGCCTTTAGTTTTAAATCCATCGAAGAATACCAACTTGAGCTGAAAGATGGAATTTGGCTGGCAACCAAAGCGACGACGACACAGCAGTAGTTGGACGTTCGTTGCGCTTTGGGTCAGACCAAACTTACCAATTTGCCTCGCGCTCGGGTGATGCGCTGATCTTGTGGATTGACAGGTCTGCTCCGTCGTATTCCTCTTCCTGACTGAGCCGTAGTCCGGTGGTCTTTTTGAGCACGCCGTACACCAGCAGGCCGCCCAGCATGGCCCAAACTACGCCCATTGCGGTGCCTATTATCTGAGCACCGAAGGAAACGCCGCCCAACCCCCCAAAAGTCTTGGAGCCAAAAATACCCGCTGCCACGCCGCCCAGCGTGCCACAAAGACCATGCAGCGGCCACACACCCAACACGTCGTCGATCTTCCATTTGTTCTGGGTCAGCGTGAACATCACCACAAAAATTGTTCCAGCCACCGCACCGACCACCAATGCGCCCAGCGGGTGCATCAGGTCGGAGCCGGCACACACGGCCACCAGACCGGCCAACGGGCCGTTGTGCACGAAGCCCGGGTCGTTCTTGCCCGCCACCAGAGCAGCCAGCGTACCTCCCACCATGGCCATGAGCGAGTTCACGGCCACCAGGCCCGATATTTTGTCCAGCGTCTGTGCGCTCATCACGTTGAAGCCAAACCAGCCTACGGTCAAAATCCACGCGCCTAACGCCAGAAAGGGGATGCTTGACGGTGGATGGGCGGAAATGGCGCCGTCTTTGCGATATCGGTTGCTGCGCGCACCCAGCAGGATGACGGCCGGGAGGGCAATCCATCCACCCACCGCATGGACCACCACACTACCCGCAAAGTCGTGGAACTCTTCACCCGTCAGGGCTTTGATCCATGCTTGCACACCAAAGTGCTGGTTCCACATGATGCCTTCAAAGAAGGGGTAAATAAAGCCAACGATGACCGCTGTTGCAATCAATTGGGGCCAAAAACGCGCGCGTTCTGCAATTCCGCCCGAGATGATGGCGGGTATGGCGGCAGCGAAGGTCAGCAGGAAAAAGAACTTCACCAACTCGTAGCCGTTCTTGGCAGCCAGCACTTCAGCACCCACGAAGAAACTGGTGCCGTATGCCACGCCATAGCCCACGAGAAAATAGACCACGGTGGACACTGAAAAGTCGACCAAGATCTTGACCAACGCATTGACCTGGTTTTTGCGCCGCACGGTGCCCAGTTCCAGAAATGCAAAACCAGCGTGCATGGCCAGAACCATGATGCCGCCGAGAAGAATGAACAAGGCATCTGCGCCCTGTTTGAGTGCTTCCATATCAACCTCTTTGTGTGAAATGCTGCTTATTGGTGCAATTTTGTTGAGATATTTAAAACTGCACCAAAGATAAGCAATAACTGCGCCAGAGTGGGGTGACAAGCCCCGAAATGGGCAAAGATACAATGGCGTGGCGTTTTCCACCCCAGCCGGAGTTCAATTTGGAAGCCTTTCTCGTATCCACCGGCATCGTCGCCCTCGCTGAGATGGGCGACAAGACACAACTTCTCGCCCTCATCCTCGCGGCCCGATTTCGCAAACCCTGGCCCATAGTGTTGGGCATACTGACGGCCACCATCGCCAACCATGCACTTGCGGGTGCAGCCGGCGCCTGGGTCACCACGGTCTTGGGCCCGGATGTGCTGCGCTGGGTTCTGGGCGGGTCCTTTATTGCCATGTCCGTGTGGATGCTGATTCCTGACAGTGTGGACGATGAGGAAGCCAGCGGAACGCCCCGTTTTGGTGTGTTCTGGACCACTGTGGTCGCCTTCTTTTTAGCCGAAATGGGCGACAAGACCCAAATTGCCACCGTCATGCTGGCTGCCCAGTACCATTCTTGGGGATGGGTGGTGGCCGGAACCACGCTGGGCATGATGCTGGCCAATGCGCCGGTAGTCTGGTTGGGGGACAAAATCACCAAATTGGTGCCCCTCAAGGTCGTCCACATGGTGTCTGCCGTTATTTTTTTGGGGCTCGGCCTGCTCGCGCTACTGGCCTAGCCGGTGGTCCGTTGGCCTCATACAGTTCGGACCGCTGAACTCCCGCCAAGAGAATAGTGAACTTGGATTTATACTAGAACCAAGCGCCGATTTGATTCCCACGATTGCGGGCGCCGAAGCCAGAGAGCTTCGAAATGCAGCTAAAGACGGTCAAGGTGATCCCCAACAGGCAACCCGGCTCCGCAATTAGCGCCGCCGGGTTTTTTAATGGACGTTTGGGTTGGACATGGCATTGATCGCGACACCTCAGTCACAGCACTTCTCGGAAGCCTTGCCTCTGCAAAGCGGTGCGATGCTGCGAGACTATTCACTTTGCTTCGAGACATACGGCGCACTCAACTCCGAACGGTCAAACGCGGT
The DNA here is from genome assembly GCA_037143475.1 of Burkholderiales bacterium. Lineage (GTDB taxonomy): Bacteria > Pseudomonadota > Gammaproteobacteria > Burkholderiales > Burkholderiaceae_C > Allorhodoferax. The sequence goes on from JBAWYQ010000139.1 coordinate 5,487, forward strand.
GCTGATTTGCCATGCACTCAACGCCTCGCACCATGTAGCCGGCGTTTACGAAGGTCAGGAAAACTCAGAAGGCTGGTGGGACAACATGATTGGCCCGGACAAGCCGGTGGACACCAACCGATTCTTCGTGATTGGCGTTAACAACCTGGGCTCATGTTTTGGCACAACAGGGCCGATGCACGCCAACCCGGATGCAATAGGACGTGTCTATGGCGCGGACTTCCCTGTTGTGACGGTGGAAGACTGGGTCAACGCCCAAGCCCGCCTGCTCGACACATTGGGTATCCAGACGTTGGCCGCGGTCATGGGGGGATCGCTGGGGGGTATGCAGGCACTGAGTTGGGCGCTGCAGTACCCGGACCGTGTGCGCCACGCCGTGGTGGTGGCAAGTGCACCCAATCTCACGGCGGAGAACATCGCCTTTAACGAAGTGGCCCGCCGCGCCATCGTGACCGACCCGGATTTCCATGGCGGGCATTTTTACGAGCATGGCACCGTGCCCAAGCGCGGACTGCGCATTGCCCGCATGATTGGCCACATCACCTACCTCAGTGATGATGTGATGAATGAGAAATTCGGTAGGCAATTGAGGGATGCTGTCGTGGGAAGCGCGGATGGGTACAAGTACAGCACCCAGGACGTAGAGTTCCAGATCGAGAGCTACTTGCGTTACCAGGGCGACAAGTTTGCCGAGTACTTTGACGCCAATACCTACCTGCTGATCACCAGGGCGCTGGACTATTTTGACCCTGCCAGAACCTACAACGGTGACCTGAGCCTGGCACTGCAGCGCGCGACCTGCAAATTTCTGCTCGTGAGTTTCACCACCGACTGGCGTTTCAGTCCCAAGCGCAGCCGTGAAATGGTCAAGGCCCTCCTGGATAACCAGTGCGATGTCAGCTATGCGGAAATTGATGCACCGCACGGTCATGATGCATTTTTGCTCGATGACCCCCGTTACATGGGCGTAGTCAGCTCTTATTTTGATAGCATTTCGCAGGCATTGGAATTAAGTATTTTGCGGACAGGGGCCTCAGCATGACCGACATCCACACCATGCATGCCCTGGCCCAACTGGTTCCCGAGGGATCACGCGTGCTCGACCTGGGCTGTGGCGACGGCGCGATGCTGTCCCATTTGCAACAGACCCGCGGATGCACGGGCTATGGCGTAGAGATTGACGACGCCAATGTTCTGGCGTGTGTGAAGCGTGGCGTCAACGTCATACAGCTCAATCTGGACGAGGGGCTGGCTCTGTTCGGTGATGCCTCCTTTGACGTTGTGTTGCAGATCGACACCCTGCAGCACCTGCGCAACGCCGAAGTCATGCTGCGCGAGACCGTGCGCGTGGGCCGCGTGGGCATCATTGCTTTTCCCAATTTTGCCCACTGGCCCAACCGTCTGAGCGTGCTGAAAGGGCGCATGCCGGTGACCAAGCGACTGCCCTACCAGTGGTACGACACGCCCAACATCCGCGTGGGAACGCACGCGGATTTGGCCACGCTGGCGGAGCGCAATGGCTTGCGTGTGCAGGACAGTTTCGGGCTGCAAAACGGCCGGACCGTGCGGTTTCTGCCCAACCTTCGGGCTGGTACCTCGGTTTACAAGCTCGCCATGGGGCATTGATTCACCCTGTCCGGCGAGCCACATGCCCCGCACGATTTCCTTCAATGAAGCCCTGCGCTTCTGGTTCAAGCTGGGCTTTATCAGCTTTGGCGGCCCAGCCGGGCAGATAGCCATCATGCACCGCGAGCTGGTCGAGGAGAAACGCTGGATTTCCGAGTCCCGCTTCCTGCACGCGCTGAACTACTGCATGCTGTTGCCGGGCCCCGAGGCACAGCAGCTGGCCACCTACATCGGCTGGCTCATGCACCGCACCTGGGGCGGCGTCGTGGCCGGGGCGTTGTTTGTACTGCCCTCATTGTTCATCCTGATTGGGCTGAGCTGGGTCTACGTGGCGTTTGGCAACGTGCCCTGGGTAGCGGGCGTGCTGTACGGCATCAAGCCGGCGGTGGCTGCCATCGTGCTGCAGGCGGTGCACCGCATCGGATCAAAGACATTGAAGAAACTGACGGTAGCCCCCGTGCTCTGGGCGGTGGCAGCTATGAGTTTCGTAGCAATCTATGGGTTCAATGTGCCGTTTCCGTGGATCGTGGCGAGTGCGGCGCTCATCGGCTGGCTGGGTTCACGCTGGGCGCCAGCGCAGTTCGCGGGCTCTGGCGGTCACGGTGGGGCCAAGTCCATTGCACTGAAAGCTGGTGAGACCGATTGGCTGATTGGCGACACTACCCCCACGCCGCCCCATGCGCGCTGGTCCCCGTCGCGGTTGGCCACCGTTGTGGTGGTCGGCGCGGCCCTGTGGATGCTCCCCATGGGTGCACTCGTGTATTGGCAGGGATGGGACAGCACGCTGGCGCAGATGGGCTGGTTCTTCACCAAGGCGGCATTTCTGACCTTCGGCGGTGCCTACGCGGTGCTGCCATACGTTTACCAGGGTGCGGTCGAACAATTTGCCTGGCTCACCGGCGTGCAGATGATCGACGGCTTGGCGTTGGGCGAGACCACGCCGGGGCCGCTGATCATGGTTGTAGCCTTTGTCGGCTTTGTCGGCGGCTGGGCCAAAGAGGTTCTGGGGCCGGATGCACAGTTCCTGGGCGCGGCGCTGGCCGCCACGGTGGTGACCTGGTTCACCTTTTTGCCGTCCTTCATCTTCATTCTGGCTGGCGGCCCGCTGGTCGAATCCACCCATGGAAAGCTGCATCTGACCGCGCCGCTGACCGCCATTACCGCCGCCGTGGTCGGTGTGATCGCCAGTCTCGCTCTTTTTTTTATAGCGCATATCGCAATGAAATCGGGGGCTAGCGGCTCGTTTGTCTCAAGGGTTGATTGGCTGGCACTGTTGCTGGCGGCCGCTGCTGCCGTGGCGCTTTTGCGCTACAAGGTGGGCGTGATTCCTGTGATTGCCGTCTGCGGATTTGCGGGACTGGCCCTTCGGTGAGGCGAGACGGTGCTGCCGTTGCGCCACTACCCGAGGTGTCACCAATGCGCCGCTTTAGGCAATCCTCTCGAACGCGGGCCGAAAAATCGCCTTAGACTGTAAAACTATGCTTGCCCCAGCAACTCAGGAGTGATTTCAATGCCACGTCGTCGTCCCGTTGTTCGCCATGCCCATGTTGGAGCGCCCCATGCCTTGACTTCGTTGCTCGAGGGCCGAGGCCTGCTGGAGATGGCTCTGCTGCCGGTTTCACTGCCATTGCTGATGGAGGCGCCAGTCGGCGATGGTCACCCGGTCTTGCTGGTTCCCGGGTTTATGGCCAGCGAATCATCGCTGATCGCCCTGAAATTGTTCCTGCAAAACAAGGGGTACGACGTTCACACCTGGGGTCTGGGCCGAAACATGGGTTTTCGCAGCAAGCACGCCAACGCGCTGCCACAAAAAATTCGCTATTTGAACCACATCACCGGCAAGAAGGTCAGTCTTGTGGGTTGGAGCCTGGGTGGCGTTTTTTCCATGTACGGGGCACAGAATGCGCTGGAGTGCGTGCGCTCCATCATCACGCTGGGCAGCCCGGTCAGTGTCGAAGCTACGGGCAGTCAGTCGCCCAACCTTGTCAAGGCTCTGTATCGCGTGGTGTCACATCGGCTGGGTGCTTCGGCCCACGTGATGCTGCCCCGAGCCAAAGTCATGCGAGAGCGCCGCCGTCTGGCCATACCGACCAGTTGCCTGTATTCGTTATCGGATGGCGTGGTGCCACCACAAGAGGCCACCATCGATGGTGACCCGGCGATGCACGAAAACATCCAGGTGCCAGGTAGCCACATCGGACTGGGCTTCAACGGCATTGTGCTGGCCATCGTGGCCGAGCGTCTTGCGCAGACTGAGAACGAATGGACGCCTTTTACCGCCCAGGGGCTTCTCAAGCGCGCGTTGAGCGTCACGTTTTGTGGTGAAACCGAAGCCCCGGTAGCCGCTGCAACCATCTGAATAGAGAGAGCCAACCATGCGCCAATTGAGTGAACACGACGCCGCGTTTATCTATTCCGATACAGCTCACGCCAATTCCAACGTGACGCTGCTGCATATTTATGATCAGACCACGGCACCGGGCGGCGTCGTCCGCTTCAAGCAAATTCTGGCCCACGTCAACAGCCGGCTTGACCAGTTGCCCAATTTTCGTGAAAAAATTCTGCGAGTACCGCTGGACCTGGATTATCCGTACTGGATCGAAGACGACAACTTTAATATTGAACACCATGTGCACCATATTGCCCTGCCAAAGCCTGGGGACTGGCGCCAGTTTTGCATTCAGTCGGCACGCATCCACGCGCGTCCGCTGGATTTGAATCGCCCACTGTGGGAGATGTATGTCATTGAGGGACTGGACAGTTTTCTGGACTTGCCTGTCGGAAGTTTTGCGGTGCTGTTGAAGGTTCACCATGCGGCCATCGATGTGGCCAACGGAAACGAAATCACCAAGTTGTTGCACGACATCACGCCTGCAGCGCCAATACCGTTTCCGGCGGCGCCCTGGTTTCCGGAGAATGCACCGGGCAATCTTCAGTTGTTCTGGCTGGCGGGCGTTAACCTGGCCTTGTTTCCTTTGCGCATGGCGCAACCGCTGCGTGCCAGTTGGACGGCATTGAAGGCAACCGCAAAGACGTTCGCCGGTGAAATCATGGGCTTGCCCCATACATTTCCCATGACACGCTTCAATACCGAAGTGTCCGCCCAACGTGTTTTTGAAACCCGCCGCTTTGCTTTGGACGATTTCAAGACCATTCGCGCGCTGGTTCCCAACGCCACGGTTAACGATGTAGTTCTGGCCGTGTGTGCAGGGGGCTTGCGCAACTACCTTGTTTTGCAAGAGGAGCTGCCGGGCGAAACCCTGCTGGCCGCCGCCCCCATTGCCGTACACAGCGATCTGGAGTCCGATCCTGAGACCAACTTTTCCTGGGTGCGCGTGGCCCTGGCGACCGATGTCGCCGACCCGGTTGAGCGACTCGCCTCCATTCGGGCCTCGAGCTCTTCATCGTCAGTTATGGCGCAAGCGCTCAGCGCCCGTGAGTTGACCAATCTGGCGCAGAACGCACCTTCATTGGCCATCGCCGCCACCAGCAAGATGCTGCGATCGGCGTCGGCTTTGCTGGGCGACTGGGCGCCTCTGGCCAACTGTGCCATCACAAATGTGCCAGGGTCTCGTGTACCGCTGTACTTGCAGGGCGCACGGCTGACCTATTTATCGGCCATCATGCCGATTTCTGACGGCATGGGACTGGTCTTCTCAGTAACCGGCTACAACGACACCATTGTGATTTCGTTTACCGGTTGCGCGGAGCAGTTGCCGGACCCTGAGGTGCTGGCGCAGTGCCTGCGGGACAGCTTTCAGGACTACCTGGCGCTGGCGCAACGTGCGTCGCGTCGCAAGCCCCGTACTGCCACGGTCCGGGC
>JBAWYQ010000140.1:0-10923 GCA_037143475.1 Burkholderiales bacterium
GCGCGTCACGTTTCAGGTCGCGGGGGTCTTTGCCATCGTCGATCAGGCGTTGCAGAGCGCGTGCCTTGTCGCGGGCCTGCTCGATGCTCCACGCGCCGGGGTGGCCGATGGTCAGGCGCAGGTCTTTGCCTTGGTAGACACTTTGGAACACATAGGCCGGTTTCCCGGCGGGCGTGGTGCGCAGCCCCAGCCCGGTAGTGGTTGCGTCCCATAAGAACGCTTGCGCCTTGTCGGCGGGGCAGGTGAAAGCTGAAACCCGGCCAGCGGTGAAGGCGACTTTTGCCATGTTGATCCCCAAAAGTCTTACATCCTGACGATGTAAGACGGTTACGACACCTCGGAAGTCAAACCGTCCTGCTGTGGCTTACATCTCAGGATGTAAGGGAGGATGTAAGACTATTTTCCGAATTTAGGCATATTCTAATCAACACTGTACTAGTTTTAAATCCAGTAAATATTTTGCAAGTTGTTGATTTATATAGAAGGCACTACGCCGATCAACATAGCAAAATACCAAAAACTCAGGATTGTGATTCCTGTTGTCGTGGGTTCGAGCCCCATCAGCCACCCCAAGTAATATATGAAAAGCTTGCCATCTGTGGATAGCAGGCTTTTTTATTGGTTGCCCCTTAGTCTTTTGGGCGAAGGCCCAGGGTTAATGAAGAGATAACTCGACCATCCGTATCGGGCGGCAATTTTTCCGTCTTATCGATGGCGTTGAGTACCGCATCGTCCCATGACTTGACGCCGCTGGACTTGACTAGCTTGCGGCTTATGATGGTTCCGTCTGGCGAGGTGCGTACTTCTACGTCCGCAGTCGGATTGCCCACAATGAGCTCGGTATATGTGATATTTGGCTTGATGCGTGCAGCGATTCGACCCGCATAGCTTGCAGATGGCCCTGACGATTGTTTGGCCGTGCCAGTTGACTCAGGTGCGCCACTGCCCACAGTCTGGCCCGCCAACCGGTTCATGCGCTCGATTTGCTGCTTGCGCAATTCGGCAAGTTTTTTGGCGTCGGCGTCCGACTTGATGGCTTGTGCCTTTTGTTGCTCAAACAGCAGCTTTTTGTCTCGGGCCAACTTGTCCTGCATTTCCCGTTCGCGCGCCTCTTTTTCATCCTTGAGTTTCTTGGCCAGCAGTGCGTCTTTCTGGCGCTTTTCCTGCTCCAGCTTTTCCATCTGCAATTGTTTTTCCTTTTGCAGACGTGCTTTTTGCTGTGCAATAGCGATGCTGGGGTCAGGTGTGGGAGGGGGCGGTGCTATAGGTGCAATCACCGGTTTTGGTACGAGAACAGGTTCGGGCGGAGCCGGTGCAGGCTCGGGTGCCGCAGGTGGAGCGGCTTGCACTGGCAGGGCCGACCAAAGCTCTGCCTCCACTGTGATCAAAACGGGATCGCGCTTCCATTGCACGCCAAGGGACAAGACGACCAACAAGGCCGCGTGGGCCACAACGGCCAGCCCAAATGCACGCAACAAACCCTTCGTCGCGGGTGGGGCAAATTCCATGTGTGCAGTGATGGCGGTCATAGCAATAAAACCCAGCGACCTGCTTTGTGCAAAGTCGTCAGTTGGCCAACTGAACAGACAGGCCTACGCGTTGAATGCCGGCGCGCTGCAAAGTGTCCATGACCTTGACCACGCTTTCATACTTCACGTTCTTGTCTGCGCTGATCACAACTGCCGAGTTGGCTGCCGTTGCACTGTCCCGTGCGCCCTGGGCGGTCCTGACCGTGCTGGCCAAGTCCTTTAGCGCCAGTGAAGTGGTCTTGTCCTTGACCTTCATTTCCAGGGTGTCGTTTTTCCCCAGCACGATCTGGATGATTTGATCCGGCTGGCGCGAGGCTTTGCCGACACTGGGCAGGTCAATCATGCTGGGGGTGATCAGTGGCGCCGTTACCATGAAGATAATCAATAGAACCAGCATCACGTCGATGAACGGCACCATGTTGATCTCGTTGATGGTGCGACGGCCGCGTCCGCGGTGGGTGACGGCAGGCATGGTCAGCGAGCGGCGCTTGGCTGCGCGCCCACGTTGCGTTGCAGGATGTTGGAGAACTCTTCAATAAAGGTTTCCTGCTGGGTGGCAATGCGGTCGATGTCGCGAGCAAATCGGTTATAGGCCACCACGGCTGGAATGGCGGCGAACAGGCCAATCGCCGTAGCGACCAGCGCTTCGGCAATGCCGGGCGCTACCGTGGCCAATGTCACCTGCGTCAGCGCAGCCAAACCCACAAAGGCGTGCATGATGCCCCAGACTGTGCCAAACAGGCCGACATAGGGCGACACGGACCCGACCGAGGCCAGGAACGACAGGTTGGTTTCAATTTCGTCCATCTCGCGTTGAAAGCTGGCACGCATGGCACGGCGCGCACCGTCCATAAGGGTACCAACATCAGTGATACGGCGCTCCCGCAATTTCTGAAACTCGCGCATACCGCTGGCAAAAATGCGTTCCATTGGTCCGACCAGGCTGGCGTTCTTGGAGGCTGACGCAAACAGGTCGTTCAGGCTTGAGCCCGACCAGAAGTCGCGTTCGAACACTTCATTGAGTGCCTTGATGCGTTTGAGGGCAAAAAATTTGCGAAAGATGGCTGCCCAACTGGTGATAGACACCACCATGAGCAACAGCATGACACCCTGGACGACAAAGCTGGCGTTGAGTACCAGATGGAGAATGGATAGGTCTTGGTTCATGTCAAAGGTTTAATTGGCGATTTGCGTTGGCCCAAATTACAGCAGCATCGCCCGCATGCGGGAAACGGCCTGCTGCAGGTGTTCCATAGAACTGGCTGTGGAGAAGCGCACGAAATGCCGGGTTTGTGCGGTGCCGAAGTCGCGACCGGGAGTGATAGCGACGTGGCTCTTGTTCATGACCTCAAAGGCGAAATCCCAACTGTCCTTGATTCCGAGCTTGGCACAGGCGGCGGAGCAGTCGGCCCAGGCGTAAAAGGCACCATCGGGTATCACGGGCACGCTCAGTCCCATGGCGTTGAGCTGAGGCAAAAAGTAGTCGCGGCGTGCCTTAAATTCCTGGCGGCGTTGCTCATACAGAGCCAGGCTTTGCGGCTCGAAACAGGCCAGGGCTGCATGTTGGGCAATGGTGCTGGGACAGATGAACAGGTTTTGTGCCAGCCGTTCAATGACCTTCACCAGGCGCTCGGGCACAACCATCCAGCCCAGGCGCCAGCCGGTCATGTTGAAGTACTTGCTGAAGCTGTTGATACTGATGACATTCTCGTCCAGCGCTAAGGCCGTTTGTCCATACTGTTCATCGAAGCTCAGCCCCAGGTAGATTTCATCGACCATGGTGATGCCACCATGAGCCTGCACCGCCGTGTGGATGTCACGTAGCGTGTCAGGGTGAATCGAGGTGCCGGTCGGGTTGGAGGGCGATGCCAGCAAGACGCCCCGGGTGCGAGGTCCCCAAGCCGCCTGCACCTGCGCTGCACTGAGCTGGAAGCGGTCTTCAGCTGTGGTGGGAACCAAGATGGCCTTGCCTTCCGCTGCACTGACAAAATGCCGGTTGCAGGGGTAACTGGGGTCGGGCATCAGGATTTCATCGCCGGGCTCGATCAGCGCCATGCAAGCCAAATGCAGGGCCGCCGATGCGCCCGCAGTCACCACAATCCGGCTGGCCGGCACGGCCACACCAAAGCGGTCCGAATACCACTGGCTGATGCGCTCACGCAGGACGAACAGGCCGGTAGCCGGGGTGTATTGGGTCTGGCCATCGCGTATGGCTTTTTCAGCCGCGGCCTGCACCAGCGGTGGCGCCGTGAAATCAGGCTCGCCAATGTTCAGAAAAATCATGGGCGTATCGCTGTGCGCCACTTCACGAGCCAGTGCCGAGGCTGCCTTCGCGACCTCCATGACATAAAAGGGTTCTATCTTTTGTGCGCGTGAGGATATCTGCATGGGCTCTGAGTTCAGTGCTTCAGGCACGGGTTTTTTTGCCTTGGCCCCTGTCTGCCTCGATTTCCATTGCCCGTAATAGGGGCGCCATGCCGTTGAGTACGGCGTTGACATACTTGTGGCCGTCGGTGCCGCCAAACTCCTTGGCCAGCTCAATACACTCGTTGAGTACCACTCGCCACGGCACATCCGGACAATGGCTGAACTCATAGGCACCAATCCACATAATGGCGTGCTCAATGGGCGAGATCTCGGCCATGGGACGGTCCAAAAGCGGCACGATCAATGCGTCAAGTTGGATGGACTCTGAAACGCAGCCTTGCAGCAGGGCATCGAAATGCACGGAGTCCGCCTTGTTAAACCCTGCCAGATCACGGGTAAAAAGGTCTATGTCAGTGACCGCATTGCCGCCTACCAGGCTCTGGTAAAGCCCTTGCAAGGCAAACTCGCGCGCACGGCTGCGATCCGACTTGCTGGCGGCCTTGCGTGCGCCGGTGCTCGTCAGGCCCGTGCGGGACTGGCGAGGTGGGCGCTTGGCAGCGGCAGGGGTATTCATGTCACTCATTACAGGGATTCCAGCAGGTTGGCCATTTCTATGGCAACACGGGCGGCATCGCGCCCTTTTTCTTCTTGGCGGGCAACCGCTTGAGGCAAATCTTCAGTGGTCAGAATCGCGTTGGCAATGGGCAATTGGTAATCCAGCGATACCCGGGTTACACCAGAACCTGATTCGTTGGCGACCAGCTCGAAATGGTAGGTTTCACCCCGAATGATGCACCCAATGGCGATCAAAGCGTCATAGCCGGCTTTTTCGGCAAGGGCCTGTAGTGCAACGGGTACTTCCAGTGCGCCGGGGACGGTGAAGTGATCAATGTCTTTTTCGGTAACACCTAGCTGCAGTAGCTCGGCCTTGCATGCCTGGGCCAGCGCGTCAGTGATAGCCGCGTTGAAGCGCGCCTGCACAATGCCGATTTTGAGTTTCTTCCCGTTCATGCGGGTATCGGTAGGGACAATGCTGCCCTTGTCTGCGCCAAACATGTTGGATTCCTTAATGTGTTGAGGACAGAGTTGCGCTACGCTGCGGTCTGTCCCGCAAGGTCGTTCTTATTGATGTAGCCGGTGATTTCCAGGCCATAGCCAGTCATGCTGGGCATGCGACGGGGACTGCCCAACAGGCGCATTTTTTGCACACCACAGTGGCGCAGGATCTGGGCGCCTACGCCATAGGTGCGCAGGTCCATTCGTCCCCGAACGGGGGCCTGAGCTGGCTCCGCAGTGCCCTCGAATTGCGCCAGCAATTGCTCTCCGCTCTCACCGCAGTTGAGCAGGACTACTACACCAGCACCCTCTTGCTGCATGTGCTGCAGCGTGGCTTCCAGACTCCATGAGTGCATGGCGCGCCCGGTTTCCAGTGCGTCGAGCACCGACAGGGGTTCATGTACTCGAACTGCTACAGAATCTGTAGCACTCCACGCACCTTTGACGAGGGCTAGGTGCACACCAAGGCCTGAGGTGTCCCGAAAGGCGTGCGCCGTGAATTCACCAAAAGCGGTTTGAAGCGACCGCGAGCCGAGCTTCTGGATGAGCGATTCGGTCTTGCTGCGGTATTCGATCAGGTCGGCAATGGTGCCGATCTTCAAGCCGTGCTCAGCCGCAAATATCTGCAGGTCCGGCAAACGGGCCATGGTGCCGTCGTCTTTCATGATTTCGCATATCACGGACGCCGCAGAGCAGCCGGCCATGGCGGCCAAATCGCATCCAGCCTCGGTGTGCCCGGCGCGCATCAATACGCCGCCATCCACCGCCTGCAGGGGGAAGATATGGCCAGGTTGCACCAGATCGTCCGGCAATGCGCTATTGGCCACGGCGGCTTGCACAGTGCGGGCCCGGTCGGCGGCTGAGATGCCGGTGGTGACACCCTCGGCCGCTTCGATGGATACGGTGAAGGCCGTGCCCTTCTTGTCGCCATTACGTGCAGTCATGGGCGGCAGCTGCAGGCGCTCGCAGCGCTCGCGAGTCAGGGTCAGGCAGATCAGGCCACGGCCGTAACGGGCCATGAAGTTGATGCCGTCGGCGCTGACGTGGTCGGCGGCCAGGACCAGATCGCCTTCATTCTCGCGATCTTCTTCATCCACCAGAATGACAATGCGCCCGGCGCGCATTTCGGCAACGATGTCTTCAACCGGGGAGATGGGCACTGGAGTGGGTGTGGTCATGGTGTGAGGTTTCACGCAGGCAGCAGGATCTGGTTGTCCACGCTGAACTGGTAGTCCTTGAAGATGTGCTCAGCACTCAGCGTCTGGTAGCTGCCGTCGGGCAACTGGCGCGTGGTGTCCTTGAGGCGATTGGTGGTGCTGCCGCAGGTCCAAACGTTGTAGTTTTGCATCTGGGTGCACAGACAGGTCTTGTCCTTGACCGAAATGTTCTTTCCATCCGGGTGCAGAGTGATCTCCCGGTTGTAGGCCTCAATATAACTACAGTTGCCATTGGCATCGAGCAAATAGCCGTAGGCCTCGCAATTGGGCCGAAGACCTGTGCCGATGGCGGGCGAGTTGCGCAACATGCGCATGGGATAGCCGGTGGGCGAAATGGTGTTGACCACGACATCCTCCTCACTGGCTTTGAAATACGCCTGCTTGGCCTTGCCGGGTAGCCCGCATTCATTGGAAATGGTAAAGCGGGTGGCCACCTGGATGGCCGCTGCACCGTTTTCAAGGAAGGAAACGCCATCGCTGCCGGTAAAGATGCCGCCCGCGGCAATCAGCGGAATGTCGAGTTGTTCGGCCTTCATGTATGCGACGATTTCGGCCACGATGGAGGCTAGATCGTACTGAGCCCAGTCCATGCCGAATCCGAGGTGGCCGCCAGCCAGCGGGCCTTCGATCACCACGAAATCGGGCAAACGGTCCAGGCGTGCTGTTTTGCGCAAAAACAGTTGCAATGCCCGCACCGACGACACAATGATGCCCAGCTTGGCATCGCGAAAGCGTGGGTGGTCGGCCATCAGGGCGAACGAGCCCAGATGCAGGCCGGCGCTCAAGGTAATGCCATCAATTCCAGCATCCAAAGCCGAGTTGAGGCGCACCTGCAACGTTTCGCGCGGGCCATTCATGGTCAACTTTTCCATGACGTTGACGAACACCAGGCCTTCCCCACGCTTGGCCTCCATAGTCCTGCCAACGTGTAGTTTGGTGGCTTCGGCCAGTTGGCCCAAGTTGAACTGGACACTGCTCTTGTCCGAGTTGTTGATGTTGGCCTTGTAGAACTTGGTCTTGCCCTTGACATATTCGGTATCAAAACGCCGGTCAGACACATCATGAACCAGTGCATCCGATATGTGTCCCACTCCACCCAGGCGAGCAGCCTCCAAGGCAAGTTCTGCTGTCGAGATGTCTACGCCCATGCCACCGATCATGATGGGCACAAGTTCTTTCTTGCCGAATTTCAAGCGAAAGTCATCAACGCGTTTCATTGTTGTCCTTGGTGCAGAAGGTTCAGTCCTGATGGGTATCAGACTGTCAGGGGCAAAGTGGTGCCGAGCATGCGCTCCACATAGCGCGCGATTAAATCAATTTCCAGATTCACCCGGGAGCCCACTTTAAGGCTGCCCAAGGCGGTATTGTCCACTGTGTGTGGGATCAGGTTGATACTGGCTTCACAACCCGCATTCAAATCCTCGATGCGGTTCACAGTCAGGCTCACCCCATTGATGGTGATAGAACCTTTGTATGCCAGGTATTTGGCAAGGCCCCTGGGTGCAAGCACACGCAACTCCCAACTTTCCCCAACCTGCTTGAAGTGCGTGACATTGCCAATGCCATCAACATGACCGGAGACCAGGTGTCCGCCCAATCGGTCGTTGGCTCGCAGTGCCTTTTCCAGGTTGATCAGTCCCGGGGCGTCTAACCCAGCGGTTTTGGAAAGCGATTCAGCAGAAATTTCGATGGTGAATTGGGCAGCGGCTGCATCGAGAGTGGTGACCGTCATACATGCGCCGTTGAGCGCAATGCTGTCGCCTAACCCCACATCGTCAAGGAAATTTGCCGGGCATACGACGGACAAGCGCTTGCCGTGGGTGGACGAACTGCCCAAAGCATGGGCCGCAATGATATGGCCCACGCCGGTGATGATTCCAGTAAACATGGCGCTATTTTCGCAGGGAAAGAGCCTGTGCCCGAAAGTGGTGCTAAAAAACGTCGCGGCCGCGTACTCGCGCCAGTATTCGCAAGTCGGGGCCAACAAGGGCAGTGGACGAAAAATCCAATTGCAACGATTGGTCCAACTCGCTCAGCGGACCGAAGTTGGCCATGTCGCAGCCCTGGCCGATAAATTTTGGCGCCAAATAGATCAACAATTCGTCTACCAATCCTTCTCTGACAAATGAACCGTTAAGCCGGTGGCCAGCTTCAACGTGCAATTCATTGATTTCGCGGCGGCCCAAGTCCAAAAGCATGGCAGCCAGGTCTACCTTGCCCGTTGAGGTGCCATCCGGTCTTGCTCCAGGCAGGTAAATGACCGTTGCCCCTTTTTGTTCCAGTGACCGCCTTTTTATGTTGTTTTCGGCTGCAGCGTATATGTAGACTGCGCGACCAGCTATAAAAAGAGGAGCGTCCGGGGGCGTTTCCAAGTTGCTGTCGACGATGACCAGGTGCGGCTGGCGTTGTGTTTGCACAAGACGTACATCCAGCCGAGGTTGATCTTGCAGAATGGTGCCAATGCCGGTGAGAACCGCGCAGGCGCGAGCGCGCCAGGCATGGCCGTCTGCACGGGCCTCTGGCGAGGTAATCCATTGACTGGCACCATTATCCAAAGCGGTCTTGCCGTCCAGTGAGGCGGCAATCTTCATGCGCACCCAGGGCTTCTTGCGGACCATGCGGCTGAAGAAGCCGATGTTGAGTTCGCGGGACTCAATGGCCAACGGATGTGTGGGGTCGAGTGTCTCCACTTCAACTCCGGCAGCGCGCAGCCGCGCAAAGCCTTGGCCGGCCACCAGAGGGTTGGGGTCTGTATTGGTGGCAACCACCTTTTTAATGCCAGCGGAAATCAGGGCGTCGCAGCAGGGGCCGGTGCGTCCGTGGTGCGAGCAGGGCTCCAGCGTGACATAGGCGGTTGCGCCTACTACGGAATGGCCCTTTATATGGGCATCGCGTAATGCCATGACTTCTGCATGGGGACCGCCTGAGCGCTGGGTGTGGCCCTGGCCAAGCAATGCGTCATCCAGCCTGACAATGACACAGCCAACGCGGGGATTTGGCGATGTCAGCGTCAGACTTCGGGTGGCGAGGTCCAATGCCTGGCGAAGGAAATAGGATGAATTCATGTGAGGCAAGTCAACGCGAAAATGGCGGCTAACATCGCCCGATTTTAGGCCCGGGCCTATCGCGCAGAGAGCATCGGCGATGTCAGCCGCCTATTGAACCTTGTCGCGGTAGGCACTTGGGATCATGGCCAAGACGGTGTTTTTGTCCGCTGGACTCGCTGCGCCAAGTGCCGCTCGATAGGCTGCCAGGGCTTTGCTTTCATCTTTAGTCTCCGGCGCATTGAAAATATCACCCAGTTTCAGCCACCCGTCCACCGCCTGGTCCGGCCAGGTTTTGAGGCGCAATTGGAGCGCCAAAATCGCTAGCGCAGAGTCTTGATTTTTTTTGCCTAAGTAATAGGCCGTTCGAATCAGTTCAGAATCGATGACACCAGTCTCTAGTAGATCTTTAGCGCGGGCCGCGGCTTCCTTGGTCTTTCCAGCTTGGTTCCACACCAAAACCTGTAGCGAGGCAAGGGAAGGTGCATTAGGCTGAATACGCATAGCCTTGTCCAGATAGTCCTGCGCTGCGGCAAATTCCTTTGCCTGTAGATGCCCGCGCACTACGTTGGCCAGCATGGCCACCACGTTGGGGCGCGATTCAAGCACTGACTCCCAAATCCAGGTCGCATTCTTCCAGTCGCCCCAGGCGGCTAAGGAGTCCGCCACGATGGGCGTGATTTTTCGGTAATGCGGGTTGATGGCGATGCCCTGCCGGATCAGTGCCAGCATCTCCGACTTGGCAGGTTCCCATCCGAGGTCATTGGGTTGGCGCGAGGCCGAAATACTCAGCGCGATTTGGGTCGCGCGCACGATCTTGGCTTCGCAAACAATCGCTTGCTGTGAGATATACAGCCCAATGCCGGTGCAAATAGCGGTGACGCACAAAGCGATCAGAGCCAGGACCCTGGGCGGCAGAGCGATCTGCTTCGTGTCCTCCGCCCGCTGCGTCGACAACAATTTACCCGAACCGAGGCGGATATCTGACGCTGCAAGTACCGCCAAACTCAGGGCAAACAAGGCACCAGTGGTCGCCATGCGCCACGGAAAGCCGGCGTTGCTCACCAGCAAAAACAGCAACAAGCTCGCCAGTGTCAAGGCCCGCAAGAGCGACTCACTCTCGCCCTGTGGAGAGCGGTTAGACCAAGTTTTATGCGCTGCCGCCAAAAGATACGCTAATAGACAAAGCAAGAAGAGCCAGCCTACCAGCCCATATTCAGCCAGCAACTGGAGAAATTCATTGTGTGCGTAGTAGTCGTTCTCAAGCTGGCTCCCCTCAGTCTGATACAGAGGAGCTTGAACCTCCCAGGCACCGGCTCCCACGCCGGCGACAGGGTGGGCCGCAACCATGCGGCCGGTGGCCTGCCACATCGTGGCACGGATCGAAAACGAGCGTTCACTGTATTCCGCAGCCTCCGTCATGGAAAGAGCCCGATTTAAGGCGCGGTCAATAGCATCACCGCCGCTATTTTCGGCAAAAAGCTTCGAATTTCCAGTCTTGATTGAGCCAACCCCTGCAACAGTGACTGTCAATAAGACCAAAATGGCAACGCAGTGGCTGGCGCGCCAGCCACTTGATACGAATTGTTTGCCGTACAGGATCAAGATCACAGGCAGCAAAACGACCAGAATCATCAAGCCAAGCAAGGCAGACCGGGTTCCTGTCATCATCAAGGCCACGATGTTGAAGCCAAGTGAAAAGGTCAATAA
>JBAWYQ010000141.1:0-10780 GCA_037143475.1 Burkholderiales bacterium
GAGTTCGAATCTCACAGGTTCCGCCACAGAGACTTGGCGCTTTCTGCCCCTCATTTCACCCACAAAAAAAGAAACCCAGCGGATTAGGCTGGGTTGAACCCTTTCGGGACTGGGCATGTTGGAGACAAACCAGTGTGACCCGAATCACACCCTGAATCTACCAACCTCGCGCGCAGTTGAACACCCCACAAACAGGTGATATTGCGCCAAGATTGATTTAGATTAAGGCTCTGCCAATTTTTAGACGCGGCTGATCAAAAATAGTGGAGTGGACAAACCGGGCGTCAAATCATGGAAAATTGCCTCCATGAACGACTCCACTCATCTTCCCCCTCTGCCCGACCACCTCTCTACGGACGCGCGCAGCCCACATTTTGTTGCCGCTGTGTTCGAGCATGACATCGGCATACGCTTCAATGACAAGGAACGCACCGATGTCGCCGAATACTGTATCAGCGAAGGCTGGATCAAGGTGCCCTCTGGCAAAACCGTGGATCGAAAAGGTCAGCCACTGATGATCAAGCTCAAGGGGAAAGTGGAAGCCTTTTACAACTAGGATTCACTCAAATCCACAAGTCCAGCGGTGGGTCTGCCACCACCGCTCGCAAAATATCCGAGCGGGACACAAACCCCGTTACCTTCCCCTCGTCGTCAACCACCGGCAATCCTGGCAGGCCCGTGTCAAGTAGGACGCGGGCCACGCGCCTTATATCGGTGTCGGGCGAGACGCTGGGCACTGGCGACCACATCACGTCCACCACTGGTTGCATTAACAACGCGCGCCAAACCAATGCATGACTATCAGGGCTGGGCATACGCTCGGGGGCCATCAAGTCTGCGCGCGAAATTAGTCCGACCAGCACCCCGGTAGCGGCGACGACAGGTGCCTGTCCCAGTCGGTTCTTGGATAGCACCTGCCAAGCCTTTTCTACGTTCGCGCCTTCCGATACGGTGGTTACCGGGCTGCTCATGACAGTGTCCACACGGGTCAGGGGTTGACGCGGCAAGCCCGGCTTAACGGTCTGCTCGTAAGCCGCAAGCGCCGTGCGGTGAACAGTATCCGAGCCGGGTTTGGCCGCAGGGTCCGGGTAATGCAGTGGGTTCTGGTCGCGTGGGTCCAAGCCCACTGGAGCCACGACATGGCTTCGGGCAGACCTGGAGGCCGGTCCGACCTGTCGCAGTTCTTCCATGGAACCCCTAAAAATGCGTCCTGCTTTGCCATATACCGAGAACATGAGACTGTCCCCTTTCGTCCGCCGGCGACAGGCCAGCTAGCTCGCATTGGACAGGAAAATTTCCTGTAAGTCACTCAGAAAATCAAAGCCACGTTGCGTTGGACGCACACGCACAAAGTCACGTTCGATGAGTCCCTTTCGCTCGGCTTCTTGCAACGCCACCTCAATGGCGGTCATAGCCAAGCCGGTGCGTTCCGAGAAATCACGCAGACCAAACCCATTTCGCAGACGCAGCGCGTTAAGCATGAACTCAAACGGTAACTCGCTGCGTGCCACCTCGTCACTGTGGGAGACAGAATTGCCAGCCAGCGCGTGGTTCATATACAGGTGTGGCTCACGAAATCGCACTTGACGCACCACACGATGTGCAAAACTGAGCTTGCTGTGGGCGCCTGCGCCAATGCCCAGGTAGTCGCCAAACTGCCAGTAATTCAGGTTGTGTTTGCAGCGATGATTCTGCCTGGCATACGCCGATACCTCGTAACGATCCAGCCCCGCCACACCAGTCAACTCGGTAATGTGGTCCAACATAGCATAGGCCGTGTCATCTTCAGGAATGACAGGCGGATACTTGGCGAAATACGTGTTGGGCTCAATAGTCAGGTGATAGATCGAGATATGTGGCGGCGCAAACTCCAACGCAGTCGCAATGTCTTGACCCAGCTGCTCCATCGTCTGCCCCGGCAGTGCGTACATGATGTCCAGGTTAAAGGTATCAAATGACTGCGCTGCCTCGCCTACCGCTGCCAGGGCCTGCGCACGGTCATGCACGCGGCCCAATGCACGCAAGTGGTTGTCGTTGAAGCTCTGTACCCCAATGGACAGGCGCGTCACTCCTGCCTGGCGATAGGCCCGAAAACGATCTTTCTCAAACGTTCCCGGGTTGGCCTCCATCGTGATCTCACAGTTGGCCTCCAATTTCAGCCGCGCCCGGATGTCGCTCAGCAAGCGGTCGATGGTGGCGGGCGAAAACAGGCTGGGCGTTCCGCCGCCAATGAAGATGCTGTGGATGTTGCGCCCCCAGATCAGCGGTAGTGCGGCTTCCAGATCGGCCACCACAGCGTCCACATAGCGCTGCTCGGGCATGTCTTGCGCCCGCATCTCATGGGAGTTGAAGTCGCAATAGGGACACTTTTTCAGACACCAAGGCAAGTGCACGTAGAGCGACAAGGGTGGTAACGCCGCCAGTTGGAGCGTGCCAGGGCGCATGTAGTGGGTGATGTCTTGCTGTGCGACAGGCTCACAACTTTCGCCTATCGCCGGCGCGGGAACGATCGGAATCATGCAATTTACCCGACAGCGGTCATGCCCAGCCAATGTTCGCGGATCAGCGTTGACATGGCGAGCGCCGATTTGCCACGATGGCTGTAAGCGTTCTTCACCTCACTCGGTAGTTGGGCAAAGGTTTTGCCAAATTCTGGGATCCACATCACTGGGTCGAAGCCAAAGCCATTGGCGCCGACAGGCTCACGCGCGATCTGACCGACCACGCGGCCCACCGCAATCAGCGGCTCGGGGTCATCGGCGCTACGCACCGCTACCAGCGTACTAACCAGGGCAGCGCGGCGGTTGTCAACGTTGCGCATCTGCTCCAACAAGGCCTGCACATTGTTGTTGTCGCCCTTGGCGTAGCCAAATTGAGTGGCATAGTAAGCCGTATCAACCCCCGGCAATCCGCCAAAGGCGTCCACGCACAGGCCAGCGTCATCCGCCAGCGACGGCAAGCCCGTGTGCAGAGCGGCGTTGCGGGCCTTGGCCAGGGCGTTTTCCACAAAGGTGCGGTGGGGCTCAGGGGCTTCTGGTACGCCGAGTTCGCCTTGGGCTATCAGTGTGCAACCCAACGGAGTGAGCATGGCCTGCAGTTCGGCCAGCTTGCCCTGGTTGTTGGATGCGAGAACAATTTTCATAAAATAGGCCTCTAGCCCCCGTTAAATAAGCGTGACCAGCTATTACTTTAATAGCGATTGTTGCTGCAAATGCATCAATTCGGTGATGCCTTTTTCAGCCAGCGTCAGTAACAGATCCATCTCGGCCCGTGAAAACGCCGCACCTTCGGCGGTACCTTGCACTTCGACAAAGTGGCCTGCTCCGGTCATCACCACGTTCATATCGGTATCGCAGGCAGAATCTTCGGTGTATTCCAGATCCAACAACGGCATGCCCTGAACGATGCCCACCGAAATCGCTGCGACGGACGCAGTAATGGGGGACTCGGCAATTTTGCCGGCAGCGAGCAAACCGTTGACCGCGTCCTGCGCCGCCACGAAGGCACCCGTGATGGCAGCTGTACGCGTACCGCCATCGGCCTGCAATACATCGCAATCGAGCTGGATAGTGCGCTCGCCCAACTTCTTCAGGTCGAAAACAGCCCGCATGGAGCGGCCAATCAGACGCTGAATTTCTTGCGTGCGCCCGCTTTGCTTGCCGCGCGCGGCTTCGCGGTCGCTGCGCGTGTGGGTGGCGCGAGGCAGCATGCCGTACTCTGCAGTTACCCACCCTTCACCGCTGCCACGCTTATGCGGCGGCACGCGCTCTTCAACCGACGCCGTGCACAACACCTTGGTTGCGCCAAACTCGATCAGCACCGAGCCTTCCGCATGCACGGTGTAGCCGCGTGTAATGCACACCTTGCGCAACTGGTTTGTCGCACGGCCGTTGGATCGAACAAATTCAGACATGAAAATTCCCTGGTATAAAAACGATTCGAAACGGGTGGGCGCTATGAAGCGCCACTGGTCAGCCCTTGCGGGCCGCTGAGCGTCGTATGGCTTCGTTGATTTCAGCGATGCTGCGCTCGATGGCGGCGTCGTCAAGATCATCAACACCGGAGTCAAGCCAGCCAGCCTGTACCGTGGAGGCAAACACGCCGTCATCAATGGTGTCGGTTGATATGGCGCCGCGGGTAGATTCAAACGAATCGGGCGTCTCCCACTCCATCGCAATCACGGTTACGTTGTCGCTGCTGGCGCCTGCCTTGGTCAGCGCACGGTCGACCAACTCCGGAACGGCTAAACCCACCGGTTTTTGGCCCAACTGAAAAACGATTTCCGCATCGTCCAGGCTACCCCATAAACCGTCGGAACACAGCAATATCTTGTCGCCTTCCTGAAGTGGAACCGGTCCTGTGAGCTCAAACACCGGTTTCGTGGGTGACCCCAGGCATGTGTACAGAACGTTGCGGTTAAAGCGCCCAGGGAGCGTCTGCTCCGGGTGGGCGTCGTGGTGCTGCTCAATGTAGGAGTGGTCGCGCGTGCGCACCAACAGCTCGCCATTGCGCACGAAATACAACCGCGAATCGCCACAGTGCACCCAGTAAGCCACTCCGCCCTGGACGATGGCAGCCACCAAGGTGGTGCGGGGGGTGTCCATCAAATGCCTTTCGGCTGCATACCGCAAAATTTGGCGGTGCGCGGTCATGATGGCGATGTTAAAAAAAGCCTTGGGGTCTTCAATCTCAGGTTGAGCTTCTTTTTGATACAAGGCGGAAATGGCCTGTAAAACCATTTGCGCGGCCACTTCACCCTCTGGGTGACCACCCATTCCATCTGCCAATAAGAACAGGCCTGATGCCTTGGTATAACAATACCCCATGCGGTCTTCATTCTTCTCGCGTCCACCCTTGCGGCTGGTCTGAAAAACAGAAAATTTCATTTTGGCTTAGCACCCACATTGGAGACACCGAGCACGCTTCGCTTGGTGTCGGTCACCATGGTGTCAAACTGCATACGAACTTTCTCGCCGACGCTCAGCTTGGTGTAGCGGCGCTCACCCTCACGGCTGAGCTCTTTCTGCAACGCAAATACCGATTGTGGTCTGGACAGCGGATCCAGGGACATGCACCATTCCACCACCTCAATCAGGTTGTCCGAGTACACACCGCGCAAGCGAGCCAGGGCCACTGTGATGCGGTCTTTCTCAAGCCGCTGCGGTGCCTCATTGGGCGGGTAGCCCTGCATACAGGCATAGATGCAAGCACCAATGGCATAGATGTCGGTCCAAGGGCCCATGGAGGCGTCTCGCCGGTACATTTCGGGCGCAGCAAAGCCGGGCGTGTACATGGGGCGAATGAAGTTGCCCTCTTTGCTCAAAACCTCTCGGGCCGCGCCAAAGTCAATCAACACCGACTTGTTGTCATCGGTAATGAAAATGTTGGCTGGCTTAATGTCCAGGTGCAGCATCTTGTGCTGGTGCACGATGCGTAGCCCGCGCAAAATCTCGTCGAACAGCGAGCGAATGGTGGACTCTCGAAACACCTTGCTCTGCTTGAGGTCACGCGCCGTCACGATGAAGTCCTGCAGGGCCGCTCCCTCCAGGTAATTCATCACCATGTAAACGGTTTCATTTTCGCGGAAAAAGTTCAATACGCTCACCACAGAGGGGTGCGATATTTGAGCCAGCGAGCGACCCTCTTCAAAGAAACTTTTCAGACCCAGCCGGTAGAGCGAAAGCTTCTCAGCTTGCACCTGGGGTAACAATTCACCGGGTGCACGTGTTGCAAGGGACGACGGTAGATATTCCTTAACAGCCACACGCTGGCCATCGGCGTCCAGTGCCAGATACACCAACCCGAACCCGCCAGCTGCCACTTTGCGAATGATGCGATAGCCGCCGATAGTGGTGTCAGGGGGTAAGGGGGATGGCTTGACCTTCGACATAAATTAAGTGTTTAGCGCGCGTCTGATCCGTCTGAACCGGGTTATTCTCAGGGTCGTTTTACGAACCAGGAATAGGTAATGCCAGTTTATAGCATGACGGGTTACGCCAGTGCGCAGCAAAGCACCAGCGCGGCGGGTACAGAGGCGGACAACAAGTCGCCAGCGAGCCAACTGGGCTTGGAGATCCGTTCAGTCAATAGCCGATATCTTGACCTGTCGTTTCGACTGCCCGAGGATCTGCGCCAGTTTGAGCCCGCACTGCGCGACCTGCTGCAAGCCAAGCTCAAGCGCGGCAAGGTGGAGGTCCGTGCCTCTATTGAAATGGCTGCAGCAACCGCCGTGGTAGACCCAACGCCCCGCCTACTCCAACGCCTGAACGCTGTGCAGGACAACGTCAAGGCATGGCTTCCCACCGCCGCAGTCTTGAGTGTGGCGGATGTCATCCGCCTTTCCGCTTCTGAGCAATCAGGCTCCTACGATTGGAGCGCTACGGTCGTTCCACTGGCGGAAAAAGCGCTTAAAGCGCTGCTCGACGCCCGTGCCCGTGAGGGCGCAAGGCTCTCAGGCATGTTGCTTGACCACATCGCCCAGTTGCGGGTATTGACCCAGCAAGCGATACCCCTGATTCCCCAATTGGTAGAACAAAACCGCCAACGTTTTCTGACGCGATGGAAAGACGCCATGGCGCTGACCGATGGCACCACACTGCCTGAGGCGGCCCAGGACCGCGCCCTGAGCGAAGCCACAGCCTTTGCCATCCGCATCGATGTAGCCGAGGAAATTACCCGGCTGGGCTCTCACCTGGACGAGATTGAACGTCTGATCAAAAAAGGCGGAGAGATCGGCAAACGGCTAGACTTTTTGATCCAGGAACTACACCGAGAGGCCAACACAATGGGTTCAAAATCTGCTGCCCTGGAGTTAACCCACATTTCGGTGGATATGAAGGTGCTGATCGAGCAAATGCGCGAACAGGTTCAGAACATAGAATAGGACGATCCTCAAACCGCCTCCAAGCGCCTATTTCTATGGATTACCCCGGGAACCTCTTTGTCGTTGCAGCCCCCAGCGGGGCCGGAAAGTCCAGCCTGGTCAAAGCGCTGCTGGAATTGGATTCGCATGTGCAACCCTCTGTTTCGCACACCACGCGCGCGCCGCGCGGCCAGGAAAAACACGGTCGTGAATACTTTTTTGTCTCCGAACAAGAGTTTGATGCCATGGTCGCGGCCAACGGCTTTGTGGAATGGGCGCATGTGCACAACCACCGCTACGGCACATCCAAGCGGGCGATTGAAGAGCGCATGGCCCAGGGTGCAGACGTGATTCTGGAAATTGACTACCAGGGTGCCATCCAGATAAAGAAAATCTTTGCCAACGCGATCTCGATATTCATTTTGCCGCCGAGCTGGGAAGAGTTGCGTTCGCGTCTGGAACGCCGCGGAGAAGACGCGCCACAGGTCATTGACGTGCGCATGAGAAATGCCGCGATTGAGGTCTCGCAGGTGGATAAATTTGACTTCGTTATAATCAACGAGCTGTTTGACCGTGCGCTCTTCGATTTGAAAGCCATTGTTCACTCCCAGCGGCTCAAATTTGCAGCGCAGCGTCGTGCCCGAGCCGAAACATTCAAAGCGTTGCTTATCCCCTAGTCCTTCGGAGAATCCCATGGCCCGTATTACTGTAGAAGACTGCCTGGTGCAGATCCCCAATCGCTTTCAATTGGTGCTGGCTGCCACTTACCGGGCCCGCATGCTGAATCAGGGTCACACGCCCAAGATCGAAAGCAAGAACAAGGCTGGCGTCACCGCCCTGCGCGAGATTGCTGCCGGAAAAATCGGCATTGAAATGCTGAAAAAAGTTCCCCTCTGAGCCAAAGCGCTCCAAAGACGCACCGCTCGCGGTGCTTTTTTTTGTCCATTTGAGGGCACACAGGCCGAAAGCATTTTTGGGCACGCTACATTTGAGCCATGGGCACCCCCACCAACAACACGCCTCAAACGAGTGTCGCCACCACAGCAAAAGCCCCACACGCGGCTGCAGTCAATGCTGCTGCGGCCAGCTTTGCGGGACTCACTTCCAAACTCGACTATCTGTCGCCCGAGGATCTCGAGAAAGTCCGCCAGGCCTACCGGTTTGCCGACGAGGCCCACCTGGGCCAGTTGCGCAACAACGGCGAGCCTTACATCACCCACCCGATTGCCGTGGCAGCACAGTGCGCCGAATGGAAAATTGATGCCCAGGCACTTATGGCCGCCTTGCTACACGACGCGCTGGAGGACTGCGGCGTCACTAAAGCTGAACTAATTGAACGCTTTGGCTCACCAGTCGCCGAACTGGTGGACGGACTCACGAAACTGGACAAGCTGCATTTCAACACCCGAGAAGAAAACCAGGCCGAATCATTTCGCAAAATGCTGCTCGCGATGGCGCGTGATGTTCGCGTCATCCTCATCAAGTTGGCCGACCGATCGCACAATATGCGCACCCTGGGCGATGTGCCACGCACCAAATGGAGCCGCATTGCATCAGAGACCATCGACATTTACGCCCCGATTGCGCATCGACTGGGTTTGAACCAGACTTACCGCGAGTTACAGGATTTGTCGTTTCGATACCTGCGACCCTGGCGTTACACCGTCCTGTCAAAGGCGGTTGCCAAGGCGCGAAGCCGACGCCGTGATTTGATCCAAAAAGTGCAGAAGGAAGTGGAAACTGCTTTTGCAACGGCGGGCATAAGCGCGCGAATTGCAGGACGTGAAAAAACGCTTTTCTCCATCTACAAGAAGATGGATAGCAAGCACCTCAGCTTTGCCCAAGTGACAGACATTTACGGTTTTAGGTTGATATTGCCGAAAGTTATCGACTGTTATACAGCATTAGGCGTTTTGCACCAGCTCTACAAGCCATTGCCAGGTAAGTTCAAAGACCACATTGCCATCGCCAAGCTCAATGGCTATCAGTCTTTGCACACAACCTTGGTGGGGCCATCGAACGTGAATGTGGAGTTTCAGATGCGTACCGAATCCATGCACGTGGTGGCCGAGTCGGGCGTAGCTGCGAATTGGCTCTACAAGGTCAACAACCCAGATGAGGCAACCTCCGACCGGCTTGGCACCAAATGGCTTCAGTCGCTATTGGATATTCAAGATGAAACCCGCGATGCGGGCGAGTTTTGGGACCATGTCAAAGTAGACCTATTCCCTGATGCAGTGTACATATTCACCCCTAAGGGGCAGATCATGGCCATGCCGCGGGGAGCCACCATTGTTGACTTCGCCTACTCAATTCACAGCAACGTCGGTGATCGCACTGTATCCGCTCGCATAAATGACGAACAAGTACCACTACGCACCGAACTAAAAAATGGCGATGTCGTTGAAGTTGTCACCGAATCCACAGCAACACCTAACCCCGCCTGGCTTGGATTCGTGAGAACTGGGCGTGCGCGTTCAAAAATTCGGCACCATTTAAAAACCATGGCGCACACGGAGTCCGAAGAGCTGGGTGAAAAGCTGTTGGCCCAAGCGTTACGGGCCGAAGGCATTGATCGTTTTCCTGACGATGACGCGATATACGAACCCATTTGGGATAAATTGCTGCGTTTTACTGGCAGCAAGACCCGTCACGAGTTATTAACCGATATTGGCCTTGGCAAGCGTATTGCCCACATCGTAGCGAAGCGTCTGATGCTGCTACTGGCAGACAGTGGCCAGCGCCCTGACGCCCTGCTGTTGACCCGCGAACGATTTACTGCGCACGAATCAACCTCTCAGGGCTCCATCACACTGGACGGTAGTGAGAACGCCTCGGTACAGTTTGCGAAATGCTGCCGCCCCATACCTGGAGACACCATCGTGGGCTACCTGGGGCGTGGCGAAGGCTTGGTGGTGCACACGAGCGACTGCCCGGTAGCCAAGAAACTCCAGCACAAAGACAGTGAACGATTCATAACGGTGGAATGGGCAGACGAACCCGTTCGCACATTTGAAGTCGGCATCTTCGTCACCGCAAAAAATGGGAAAGGGGTTTTGGCCAAAGTGGCCGCTGCATTAGCCACAGCAGAGGCCGACATCGCGCACATCGACATGGGCCATGATGGTGCACAAGATGACGTTGAATTCCGATTTGTAGTGGGTGTGCGCGACACCGCCCATCTAGCGGTAGCGCTGCGCAACCTTGGCAGGACAGCTCCTGTCATGCGTGCAGAGCGGCGCAAAGTACTCGCCAGCAGCTAATCTGCCGGCGGCGCGGGATAGCTAACCGACAGTACCTCAATCTCTTCCACTCGGCCGGGCATCACCAACTTCAGCGTGTCTCCTGCGCGGGCTTTGAGCAACGTGCGGGCAATAGGCGAAATCCAACTGACCTCGCCCTGCGAGCTGTCAGCCTCGTCAATCCCGGCAATGGTAATCGTGCGCTCCAATCCAGACTCATCGACGTAAGTCACTGTCGCGCCAAAGAAAATCTGTTCATTGCCAAAATGAACCGACGGGTTGGCAATCTCCGCAATTTCCATGCGCTTGGTCAGGAAACGAATGCGGCGGTCAATCTCACGCAGGCGCTTTTTGCCGTACAGATAATCACCGTTTTCGGAGCGATCTCCATTGCTGGCGGCCCAAAAGACAGCCTCGACCATCTTGGGCCGCTCATTGTCCATGAGGTCCAACCATTCTTCGCGTAACCGCGCATAGCCTCGGGGAGTGATGTAGTTCTTGCCACCTGCTGGAATGGGAGGCAACTGCAGATCGTTATCGTCGCCGTCGGAGTCCGACTCTTTGGTAAAAGCCTTGTTCATGGAAGTCCGCGCAAAACGCCCGAAACGTAACCGGGCCCGCCAGGTTCTGAATAAGAAAATGCCCCTGAAATCTTTCAATTTCAGGGGCAATTCAT
>JBAWYQ010000142.1:0-10762 GCA_037143475.1 Burkholderiales bacterium
TGATAATCTTTCCAAGTCGCTCAGCAATAAAGTAGTTACTTCAGAGTAAGTCCGCCGTAAAGGTCGGCATTTTGTGCGGGCATTTTTGCCTCGGTCGAATCCAGCGTGGACGTCCACAGGATCGCAGGCACACTGTGCCAGCAAATTTGCATCAGACCGATGCTATGCTTGCGACATTGGAGGGGAGCGGGTTTGTTGAATCAAGGTATGAATCGAGAAGGTATCAAGAGTTGACCTTCGACGAAAATCGTAAGCGTGTTCAACTATCTTCTGAATCGGTCGTACTCAGACCGACGTTGATGATTGCACGATCAAGGGTCGCGTGGCTAATGAACGGATCGAAATCCATGCAAATCTCCGTAATTGTGAATGTACTGCTCAAAGCAACAGGGTGCAATTGCCGTAAGGCACTATCGATGGATGTCAAACTGATCGCACAAGACTGAGTTGACGATGTCACTCAAACGCAACACCCTGTGGAACCTGGCAGGCACTGTCATTCCAATGATGGCAGGGATGGCCCTGATTCCATTCACCTTGAGTCGGCTCGGTAGCGAAGCCTTTGGTGTGCTGACGCTGGTCTGGGGATTGATCGGTTATTTCAGTGTTTTTGATATGGGCGTGGGCAGGGCTTTGACCGTGCAGCTCAGCCAATTGGCTGCCAAAGGGGACTTGTCGGATGCTGGTGCCTTGGTGCGCTCAGGCATGTTGCTCACCTTGGCGGCGGGTTTGCTGGGGATGTCGCTTATCTGGCTCCTGACCCCCTCCCTGGCCAACCATTGGCTCAAAATCAGTCCTGCGTTGCAAGATGACGCGCGACTGGCGTTTTTGGTTGCGGCCGTGGGGGTGTTGCCAACCACACTCGCCAGCGGCATGCGCGGGGCACTGGAGGGGTTGGAGCGGTTTGCAGCGTCCAACCTGAGCCGCATCGTGCTGGGCGTTTGGATGTTTGCCCTGCCTGCCTGGTCGGTTTATTTTCATGGCCCACGCTTGGAGTTGATTGCCTTGTACTTGGTGTTAGGCCGCTGTCTAGTGGTGCTGGGCATGGCCTTTCAATTGAGGGGGCATCTATTTTCAACCGGAGCCACCGTCGCAAGACGGCACTTTCAGATGTTGTGGAACTATGGTCTATGGGTTACCCTGACGGGTATCGTGGGCCCCCTGATGGTTTACGGTGACCGGTTTTTTGTCAGTGCAGCGGTGGGTGCAGAGCAATTGCCTTTGTATGCCATTCCGCAGGATGTATTGTTGCGGCTTCTGCTAATACCAATGGCGCTGACTGGTGCGCTTTTGCCGCGCTTGGCCGCTATGGGAGTCACTGATGCGGCGATGGCCTATCAGCAGACCTACCGGCGGGTTGGCGTTGCCATGGCGGCAATTTGTCTGGTGGCCGCAGGCTTGGCCTATCCGGCATTGACGTTGTGGATTTCGGCCGAATTCGCCACTCAAGCACTTCCGGTAGTGCTGGTGCTGTGTCTTGGCGTGTGGGTCAATTCTCTGGCGTCTGTGCCCTACACGCTATTGCATGCCAAGGGTAACCCCCGGCTGACCGCGCTGTTTCACCTCGCTGAACTACTGTTGTATTTGCTGGCCCTATGGCTGCTGTCGTCACGCTATGGATTAGTAGGCGCGGCGCTGGCGTGGGTGGCTCGAGTGGCGCTGGACTGGTTGTTGCTGCGCCGTGCGGTTCGGAGGCTGTATGGCCTCTGACCTCTGGCCATCCGGTGGGTTGGAGGCCGTAGCCAGTTGCCCCTATTGCGGTGGTACGCAACGAACCCTGGCCCATGAAGGAGTTGAGGACTGGGCTTTTGCCTGTGCGCCTGGCCAATGGAATTATTGGAGCTGTGCCCAGTGCCGCTCTCTGTATCTGCACCCACGCCCGACGGCAGAGACCATTGGCAAGGCATATGCCCGTTATTACACCCATGCGGGTGCTGCAGGTGGAAAAACCCCGATGGCGGTCTTGAAACGGCGGTTGCGAAACGAATACTGGTCGCACACCTTTGAAACATCAATCCAGCCTCGATTGGGCCTGCCGCTTGGGCTGGGATGGTCCCTGTCGTGGTTTAAAGCCTTTATTGCCGAACCGTTTGGCCTGCGGCAGTGGGTGCAATCTCCCAAGGGCATGCTGATCGACGTAGGTTGTGGCAATGGGGAGAAGTTGAAGCTAGCCGTACAGTTGGGATGGCAAACACTGGGCATTGAAATGGATGCGTCTGCCGTTCTGGCTGCTCAGTCGCAAGGGCTCAACGTCGTGCAGGGTGGCTACGAATGTCTGGAGCGCTACGCGGGGCAGGCTGATTGCGTGGTGTGCTCGCATGTGTTGGAGCATGTGCACCAGCCCGTGCAGCTGCTGGGCCTGTTGCTGGCGGCGCTCAAGCCAAGGGGGCTATTACTGCTTAGTGCTCCGAACGCGGCCAGCCATCTGCGTCAACACTATGGCCAAAATTGGCGTGGGCTGGAGGCCCCCAGGCATTTGGCAATTCCCGATGCTGCCTGGCTGAAGGAATGGCTGCGTGGGCAGGGTTTTGAGTCCACCCAGGTGCCTTCGTACGCATTGGAAATGGCCGTCGAGTCAGAGCGCATGGCGCGCAGGGCGTCTAGTGTCTCTCGGCAGGACATTGCCGCTGCAAGAGCCTGGTTGCGTGAAACGGCTGCTGTACCACCCGCTCAGGATGATGTTTTGCAACTGGTGTGCAGGAATGTGGCAGCGTGACGGGTGCAGGTAGGGATGCATGAATAAAAACTTACTTGATGCGCTGCTTGGGTTGCTTGAGCCCTGGCTTTTAGGCCTGAATACGATGGGTATCGCCGGCGTATCGATTTTCTTCTTTTTGAGCAGTTTCTTGGTCTGGACCAGTTGGGCTCGTGACCCCAATGTCAAACGTTTTTTTTGGCGTCGTTCGTTGCGAATATTTCCGGCTTTGTGGGTCGTGACTCTGGCGTCAGTGTTTGTGTTGGGGCTGACGATCACCGTGCTTTCTGCTCATGATTACTTCGCCGCACCATCAACTTGGCAGTACTTGCGAACTGTAGTACTGGTTTCACCAAATACGCTCCCAAGGCTTTTCCCGGCCAATTTACTTCCCTATGTGGTGAATGGTTCGTTGTGGACGTTGCCAGACGAGTACTTTTGTTACGTAACCTTCGCTGTGGTGGGAAGCGTGATTGGGATAGTCAAAGCTCGTCGACGTGTTGCGCTGGCTGGGGCGGCCGTAGGCTTTGGGGACCGTGTTGTCGGCGCGCGCTTTGTGCCCCATCTGGAAATGGTTGCACTATTTTGGTGGGGTGTTTTTTATGGGTACTGGCGACAAGCAGCGTCCGGGCGATGGGCTGTGGGGTTGTCTGTTGTGGCGTTTCTCGTGTTTGCCTGTTTTGGATCGCGCGGTGCCAAGCGCGCTGCGGTACTGGCTTGCTCGGCGTTGATGGCGCATGAGGCCATGAGCATGCCAGGTGGTTTGAAGTGGACAGATCGTTTGGGTGAATTGTCGTACGGAGTCTATATTCTTGCGTTTCCGGTTCAACAATTGGGCATTCTCTGGGCGATTGGGCGAAATTTGAGTTTTGCCGCCAGTCTTCTTTGGTCGTGTGTGGTGACCTTACTTCTGGCCTACGCGTCCTGGCACCTGGTTGAAAAGAGTGCATTGCGCTTCAAGCCTGGAGGAGTACCCACGTGAGTGTTCGGGTTACGGCAGTCATATTGAACTGGAATGGCTGGCAGGACACCATTGCCTGCGTCGCGTCGTTGCACTTGATGACTGGCATTGTCTGCCGTATTCTGGTGGTAGACAATGGTTCAACCGACGGGTCGGTGGCGCATATTGAGGCAGCATTCCCTGGGGCCGAGGTGCTGCAAACGGGCGTCAATCTGGGTTTTGGCGGGGGCTGCAATGCAGGCATACGGCATGCCCTGGCTGCCGGAGCTGACTTTGTATG
Source organism: Burkholderiales bacterium (assembly GCA_037143475.1). GTDB lineage: Bacteria > Pseudomonadota > Gammaproteobacteria > Burkholderiales > Burkholderiaceae_C > Allorhodoferax. Next base: position 3,937 of record JBAWYQ010000142.1, read on the forward strand.
GCTGGTTAATAGTGACGCAACGGTTGCCCCAGGCGCGTTGGCGGCATTGGTCCGTGTAGCGGAAAGGAACCCCGTGATGGGCGCAGTTGGCTCGGTTGTGTTTGAGGCGGGTTCGGCGGATCAGGTCCAGTTGTGGGGTGGTGGGCGCGTCAATTTGTGGTTGGGTCGTTCAGTCCACTGCGTGGCACCCGGACGCGTTGACTTCATTTCCGGTGCTTCCATGCTGTTGCGCCGCGCCGCGTTAGAGGACGTAGGCCTATTTGATGAGGCGTACTTTTTTATGTACTGGGAAGACACTGATCTGGGATTCCGTTTGCGAAAATCGGGCTGGCAGTTGGCTGTGGCAGCAGACTCCTTTCTCTGGCATAAAGAGTCGGCCAGTCTCGGGTTTGGCAACCCAGTTCTGGATGCTTATGCAACCCGGTCCTGTGTGCGGTTTTTGCGTCGTCATGCACCCATGCCCAAGCTTTCAGTAGGTCTGATGCTGATTAGAATGCTGGTCAAGCGGCTCTTGTTGGGTCGGCCCGATCGGCTAAGTGCTGTCTGGCGTGCGTACCGTTCAGCATGATTAAAGAATTCGCACCGGTATCTGTCGTGGTTCCGTGTTTCCGTTGCACCGCAACCCTGGAGCGTGCCGTTGCGTCTGCGGCGAATCAAACATGGCGACCTGCGGAAATGGTATTGGTTGATGACGGTAGCGGAGACGCGACGCTGGCTTCAATGCGATCAATTCAGTCCCGATATGGTGATTGGGTGAAGGTGGTCGAGTTACCTGTCAATGTGGGTGCTGCGGGCGCACGCAATGCTGGCTGGCATGTAGCAACCCAAGTGTATATCGCCTTTTTGGATTCGGACGATGCCTGGCACCCGCGCAAAATCGAAATCCAGTGTGCCTTTATGCGGTCCCACCCGCAGGTGGCACTATGCGGTCACCTGTGTCGCCAATTGACACCTGCTGAAAGTAGTGCCCGGTGGTGGCATGTTGACGCAGTCGATGATGCGAAAGTCGTAATTTTGTCGAATCTGTTGCTGCGACATGCGTTTGTGACGCCATCGGTCATGCTGAAGCGCTCCATCGCCATGCGGTTTTCCGAAGGCACGCGCTATATGGAGGACCATCGGTTGTGGTTGGACATTGTCGGTGCGCCCCTCCCGACAGTTCAACTGATGGTTGATCTGGTCGCAGTGTACAAACCGGTGTATGGTGCTGCGGGGCTTAGTGCTGATATGTGGCGTATGGAACAGGCAGAGCTTGCCAATTACCGCTATTTACACGGGAATGGCAAAATTTCCTATGGGTTGATGCGCCTGTTACAAGCATATTCTGTGGCTAAGTACGTGCGCCGCTTGATAATCGTTCACGTTTTACGCCGCAACGGAGTCTAATGTCTTTGAAAAATCAGAACCTTCCGGCGGTTGCTGTGTGCCTTGCTGCATTTAATGGAGTGCGGTATCTACAGCAACAGGTAGATTCCATATTCGAGCAGGCGGGGGTAGACATAACACTGTTTGTTAGTGTGGATCGATCAACCGATGGTACGGAAGATTGGTTTTCAAAATTGCGGGCAAATAATTCCCGTGTGGTATTGCTGCCCTTTGGTGAGTCATTTGGTGGCGCTGCGCAGAACTTTTTTAGATTACTGCGGGAAGTTGATTTTTCGGCATTTGAATATGTAGCCTATGCAGACCAAGACGACATTTGGTTGCCTGGCAAGTTGGCGCGCGCATCACAGGAGTTGGTGCGGACGGGTTCTGATGGATATTCCAGTGATATCGTTGCGTTTTGGGAATCAGGGCGTTCAGTGTATATAAAGAAATCATATCCGCAGCGTTCATGGGATTATCTTTTTGAGTCTGCAGGCCCGGGATGTACGTTTGTGGTCAGTCAACAGTTGGCATTGGAAATGCAAAATTTGCTGCGACAAAACCGCAAAGATAGCAGGGGCGTCGGTTTGCATGACTGGTTTACTTATGCCTTGGCCCGTGCTCGGGGGTACAAGTGGGTCATCGATGATTTTGCCAGTCTGATGTATCGCCAACATCGCACGAATCAGGTAGGCGTCAACTCCGGGTGGACGGCATTTGCTTGGCGTGCCCAGCGTGTGCTTAGTGGCTGGGGTCTCAGTCAGTCGCGCTTGATTGCGATGCTGGTGGGGCAGGTCGACCACCCTTTTGTACGACGATGGAGTGCGGGCAGTCGGTGGGGTATGTTGGCGTTGGCATTTGACGCCCCAAGTTGTCGGCGCAAACCGCTGGACCGGTTTTGGTTTGCCATGTCCTGCCTAGCATTGGCTGTGATTGGATGGGAGTGACTATGCCTGGAATTGTGGCTGTTACCGGGGCCAATGGTTTTGTCGGGCGGGCACTATGCATAGAAGGTGTGCGGCGCGGCATGATGGTGCGAGGCATCACCCGTGCGCCATGTATCTTGGCCAACGGAGTCGAGAATATTGCGGTCGGAAACGTGGACGGAAATACCCGTTGGGAGCAAGCGTTGGTGGGATGCGATGTTGTTATTCACCTGGCCGCGCGCGTGCACATCATGCGTGATAAATCCAGTGACCCGCTTTCCGAGTTTCGACGCGTGAACACGCTGGGCACAGTGCAATTGGCTCGTGGCGCGTCGAAGGCTGGCGTTCGACGGTTGGTCAATGTCAGTTCCATTGGGGTCAACGGGCACAGCACACCCGGAGATCATGAATTCACGGATCAGGATGTACCAGATCCTCACAACCCTTATTCCGTTTCAAAATGGGAGGCTGAGCAGGCTTTGCGCGTTATACATGCCACTGGCGACCTTGAGGTTGTCACTGTGCGCCCGCCTTTGATTTATGGGCCTCACGTGGGGGGGAATTTCCTGCGTCTCTTGGGCGCGGTTTATCGCGGCATTCCCTTGCCACTAGGCCTGACCAAAAATTTTCGGGATTTGTTGTTTGTTGGGAATCTGGTTGATTTTCTGATGGTGTGTGCGTATCACTCGCGTGCCAAAGGCAACACCTATCTGATCAGTGATGGAACACCGCTATCAACCCATGCATTGCTGCGCGGTCTGGCGAGTGCGCTGGATGTGCCGTCGCGACTGTTTGCTGTGCCACCGTTTTTGTTGCAATGGGTGGGAAATATGACGGGCTATAACGCTGAATTCGAGCGTTTGCTGAGTTCCCTGCGGGTTGACAGCAGCAAGGTTCGCGATGAACTCGCCTGGAGTCCTCCCTTTGCGTTGACGCAGGGTTTGCAGGCGACGGCGGACTGGTACCTGTCTTCCCGCGGCAAATAGTATCTCGCGCAAATTGTGTATGAAGCGTCTATTTGACCTATTGCTTGCGGTTGGTGCGGCGTTGGTGCTGGTCATTCCGTATGCCTTTGTTGCCATACTCGTACGAGTCACATCACCCGGCCCGATACTGTATTGGTCCGCGCGCGTCGGGCACCGCAATATGGTATTTCAGATGCCAAAATTCCGCAGCATGCGGGTTGGAACCCCCGCGGTTGCAACCCATCTATTGGCAGATCCAGCCAGCCATTTGACCCCGATCGGCAGCTTTTTGCGAAAAAGCAGTCTGGATGAATTACCACAGTTGTGGAGTATTTTCAAAGGCGACATGAGTTTTGTTGGTCCTCGCCCTGCCCTATATAACCAATATGATTTGATTGAATTGCGAACCCAATGTGGTGTGCACGAGTTGGTACCCGGATTGACCGGTTGGGCACAAATTAATGGGCGCGATGAATTGCCCATCCCACAAAAAGTGGTGTTGGACCAGGAGTATCTCCATCGTCAGTCCATAGGATTTGATATACAGATACTAGCTTTGACAGCTTTAAAGGTTATCATGCGTGCTGATGTGACCCATTAAAAATACGTGACTGGAGCAATGGCATGAATAATTTAGTTGATATTCAAAATCAGATTCAGAAGCTGCAAAAGCAGGCTTCTGAAATACGGGACCGGGAATTTGATAAAACCATACAGGACATACTGACCAAAATGCAGGCTTTTGGGATTGCTGTCAAGGATTTGCAGTCGGCCATGGCAGGCGCGCGTAAGAGCCGCGTCAAGACCAAGGTCATTTCGGGGGTGAAATCCAAAACCGGTGGCACCAAGAAAAAAACCGCTGGTGTGGCCGTAGCTGCCAAATTCAGGGGGCCCAACGGGGAGTCCTGGAGCGGTCGGGGATTAACACCGCGCTGGATGGCCAGTTTGATCGCGCAGGGCAAGACTAAAGAAGACTTCGCCATCCAAAGTTGATTCTGGCGAAAGTAGCAACAAAGCCTAGTCGGCGTTTTTGGTCTTCAGATTCAGGGCCAACTTGTACAAAGTATTTCGCGGCGCGCCGGTGATGTCCGCCGCCAGTTTGACTGCGGATTTGAGCGGGAGCTGCTCCAGCAGCAGGTTCAGTATCCGTGTGTCGTGCACCTGCTCGGTCGGCACTGGTGTTGGGTGTATCACCAGTGCGAACTCCCCACGCAGACGGTTGGCATTTTGTGCCAGCCACGAAGGCAGATCCTGGGCCTGAACGGTCGCAATCTCCTCAAACTGTTTGGTCAGCTCACGTCCGATTGTCACAGCCCGTGAGCCCAGACTGGCCAGCGCAAGGGCCAGTGCCTCGATGCGGTGTGGGGCCTCCAACAAAACCACGGCCCGTGTCTCAGCGGCTAGGGCTAGTACGGCACGCTCCCGTTCAGCCGCTTTGTTCGACAAAAACCCGGCGAACACAAACCCTCCCGTCTGGTCCTCAGTGATACCGGCTGCAGACAAAACAGTGGTGACGCTGCTGGGGCCTGGCAACGGCATGCAGCGCAGGTTTTGAGCGCGAACGGTAGCGACCAGTCGGGCACCCGGGTCGCTGATGCCGGGCGTACCTGCGTCACTGACGTAGGCCACGCGCTGGCCCAGCCGCAGATGATCGATGACGGTCTGCGCGGCCTGGGCTTCGTTGTGCTGGTGCAGCGCAATCAGTTGACCGCTATTTTTGTCGATACCGTAGGCACGCAGCAAAGTCTGGGTGTGGCGCGTGTCTTCGCATGCGATGGTGTCCACCAAGCCCAGCAAGTACAGCGCACGCAGGCTGATGTCGGCCAGATTGCCGATTGGGGTGGCGACGACATACAGCGTTCCCTGCGGATAATGTTGACCTGAAGCGGCCTCGGCAGAGGCGGCAAGGGCAGAGGTAAAGAGAGCGCTCATGGGATTCCTTCCAACAAAACCAGTACGGCAAACCCCGGCAAAGCCCACCACCAAACAGGTAGGGGACGCCGCAGAGGAAGAAGCCCTGCGCTATCTGCTGAAGCAGGGCTTGCGCTTGCTGACGCGCAATTATCGGACCCCAGGGCGCGGCGGCGGCGAAATAGACCTGATCATGCGGGCGCCTGATGCAACCACGGTCTTTGTCGAGGTGCGCAAGCGCGCCTCGACGCGCCATGGCGGCGCAGCCGCCAGTGTGGGTGGTACCAAGCAGCGGCGCATCATCTTTGCCGCACGCCATTACCTCATGGGCCTGCGGGAACTGCCGCCCTGCCGGTTTGACGTGGTTGTGGTCGAGCCGGATGGTGTGCAGTGGCTGCAGGCCGCGTTTGACGCGTCCTGACCCCAACACTTCGACGGTGATTCCTGGGGGCGGTATCATCACCCCCCATGCTGGAACAACGAATTCAACAACACTTCATCGACAGCGCCGACCTGAAATACCAGTCTGCACAGGCGCTCAGCAAACCCATTGCCGCCGCCGTGCAGGCCATGCTGGCCTGCGTGACCAGCGGCGGTAAGGTGCTGGCCTGTGGCAACGGCGGTTCTGCGGCGGATGCCCAGCATTTCGCCGCCGAGTTTGTCGGGCGCTTCGAGCGTGAGCGTCCTGAGCTGGGCGCCATTGCCTTGACCACGGACAGCTCGATCATCACGGCGATTGCCAATGACTACGATTTCAGTGTTATTTTTTCCCGTCAAGTGAGGGCCTTGGGTGCCCCCGGGGATGTACTCTTGGCCATCTCAACAAGCGGCAACTCTGCCAACGTGCTGGCGGCAATTGAAGCCGCGCACGAGCGCGAGATGGTGGTTGTGGGGTTGACCGGGCGTGGCGGCGGCAAGATGGCGCAGGTGTTGCGCGACACCGATGTCCATATTTGCGTTCCGCATGAGCGAACTGCCCGTGTTCAGGAAGTGCATATTTTGGCGTTGCATTGCATTTGCGATGCCGTCGATGCCCAGTTATTGGGCGAACAGGAATCAACCAAATGAGTATTTCAATCCGACGCGTCAGTCTGGCGCTGGTTTTACTGGGCAGTACGCTTGGCACGCTCACGGCCTGCTTCCCGCTGGCAGTAGGCGGTGCCGTGGTGGGGGGAATGGTCGCCGCTGATCGACGCACCACAGGCACGGTGGTGGAAGACGAAGGCATTGAGTTGCGCTCTGCCAGTCGCATTCGTGAAGCGTTAGGTGATCGGGGGCACGTCAACGTGACCAGCTACAACCGTCAGGTACTGCTGACGGGCGAGGTTCCTTCGGCGCAAGACAAGCAGTTGGTCGAGCAGATCGTGGCGGGTGTGGACAACGTGCGCCACATCGTCAACGAATTGGCCATTTTGGGTAACTCCACATTGCAGCAGCGATCATCCGATTCGTTGGTATCAGGACGCGTCAAAGCAGGCCTTTTGGATGCCAACGACCTGTCAACAAATTCCTTCAAGATCACCACCGAGCGTGGTACCACCTATGTCATGGGGCGGGTCACGCCGCGCGAGGCCAAGCGTGCAACCGAAATCATCAGTGCCACAACCGGTGTTCAAAAGGTTGTTCGCATCCTGGAGACCATCAGCGAAGAGGAGTTGT
>JBAWYQ010000143.1:0-10728 GCA_037143475.1 Burkholderiales bacterium
CGCTCTCAGGACTTTGGGATACTCTTATCTTGTCGAACCGTTAACAAACCTATGCAGACCCTCACCACCAACCACGCGCCCTACCAACAGCCATCCACCGAGCCCCGCCTGACCTCGTTGTCCCACGGTGGTGGCTGTGGCTGCAAGATCGCGCCGGGCGTGCTGTCCCAGATTCTGAAAACGACCACCGCCATGCCATTGCCGCGCGAGCTGCTGGTGGGCATCGAGACGGCAGACGATGCGGCGGTTTATCAGCTCAATGCCGAGCAGGCGCTGATTGCCACCACCGACTTTTTCATGCCCATCGTGGACAACCCGTTTGACTTTGGCCGCATTGCCGCTACCAACGCCATATCGGACGTGTATGCCATGGGTGGCACGCCCATCATGGCGCTGGCGCTGGTGGGTATGCCCATCAACGTGCTGTCTGTGGAGACCATTGGTCAGATCCTGGCTGGTGGTGCGGCCGTGTGCAAGGCAGCGGGCATACCCATCGCCGGCGGCCACACCATTGACTCGGTGGAGCCCATTTACGGGCTTGTGGCCATGGGCCTGGTGCACCCGAAGCGCGTCAAACGCAATGCCGATGCCCGTGTGGGCGACCGGCTGATTTTGGGGAAACCTCTGGGCGTGGGTATTTTGTCGGCCGCGCTGAAGAAGGAAAAACTGGATGCGGATGGCTATGCCCGGATGATTGCAGTCACCACCCAGCTCAACACGCCCGGCCCCGAGCTGGCTGCGCTGGACGGTGTGCACGCCCTGACCGATGTGACCGGCTTTGGCCTGGCCGGGCACGCGCTGGAGATCGCGCGTGGCGCAAACTGCGTGGTGCAGGTGGATTGGTCACGCGTACCGCTGATTGAGGGCGTACATGCTCTGGCCAGCGCCGGCATGGTGACGGGAGCATCCGGGCGCAACTGGGCTGCCTATGGCGACGAGATCGAGCTGCCCGCCAACTTTGCGGCTGTCGACCAGGCTTTGCTGAGCGACCCGCAAACCAGCGGTGGCCTGTTGGTGAGCTGTGCGCCCGAGGCGGTGGACGATGTGCTGGCGATCTTTGCCCGCCACGGCTTTGGCGGCGCAGCCGATATTGGCACTATTGCAGCGCCTGATCCGTTGAACAGTCAATCGAAATCGCTACTCATTCGATAGCTGCTCAGGCATATTCCACGGGGGCTACAGCCGGATTTAGCTAAAATCTTCGTGGCTGCATCTCGTTGTGCGCAATTTAAACCCCAGAATGGGTATTATTTTTGGGATTGGTACTTGGCAACAAACTGTCGGTCCATGCGGTCCTTGAGCCACCACACCCAGCGTCCCTGAAAGCTGTAGCGACCCCAGGAGCCGATGCCATAGTTGTCGCCACACGCCAGCACGTTCAGGGTGGTCTTGCTTGGCAGGTGTGGCTTCAAAGTTCCCCCTGCCACGGCCGCTGGCAGGTTGTGCGTCAGTGCAGGGCCCGAAGTTCGGTCTGGCGCTCCGCAGATGTCGCCGGTTGCAAAAATATAGCTGTGACTGGTGGAGCGGTGGGAGGCGTCCGCTGCAATGAACCCATCGTCGTTCAGCGCCAACCCACTGTCTGCCAGCCATGGTGGTGGAAGGCTTCCTGTGGCAAGCAGTGGCACATCGCACGCCAGGTCAGCGCCGCAACCCAGGTGAACGAATCCGCTCTTGATCTCCACCGCCAATTCCTGCAATACGGTAATGTTGCGCTGCTTGAGCAGGCCCGTGACGCGCTCCTGCATGCGCCGCGTGCAGTGGGCTGCGGGTGGGGAGTGGCCGCACAGCAGCGTTACGGCAGCGCTCGGCAGTCGCTGGCGCACGGCAAAGGCCAATTCGACGCCGCCGGCCCCGCCACCGATGACGGTGATGCGCAGGGGGCGTGCGTCCCCCATCTCCGTGACCCGCGGCCACAGTGCGGCAAAGGCCTCCAGCGGCCGCACGAAGAGGGCGTGCTCGTTGGCGCCAGGGATCATTTTTTCGACCCGCAAGCGGTCCTGCGTGGGCGAGGTGTTGACCGAAAGCCAGTCAAATCGCAAATTGCTGCCGTCGTCAAGTTGCAGGGTTTGATGGGTTGCGTCCAACGCGGTGACGCGTTGCGTCATCCAGCGAATGCCCACGCGTTGCACCAGTGGCTGCAGGGCAATGGTTAAGTCTTTGGGTGCGTAGTGGCCCACCACGAAGCCCGGCACCATGCCCGCCACCATCTGGTGCGAATGGGGCGCCACCAAGGTCACCACGGTACCCGGCAACGGCTGTGCGGCCAACTGCGTCAGCATCTGCAAGTGGGCATGACCTGCGCCCAGCAAAACGATGTGACGGGTTCCTTGGGCGGCGTTGGGCGTCGGGTGGGTGGCGACAGTCATGACCGCTATTGTTCCATGAGCGAGACATCGCCCACGTAGGCCAGGCTGGACTGTGCTGTGTTGTCTGCATCTGCCCCGACCAGGATGGCCATCAGGGGTGGCACGGTGCTGCTCTCCACGCCAAAACTGCGAAGAAAGTCGGCACGCAGGTCGCGCGTGTGGTTCACCCATTGCTGCAGCGGCGCGTTGCTGGAGTTCAGCACCAGGTAGCGCATGCGCCGGGTAAAGGCGTTGGGTAACTCGGTCCCGGTGGCAAGCTTCTGGTCCCAGACGTAGCACAGTGTGGCGCCGGGCAAATTCTCACCACTGGCGGCACGGGCCAGGCGCAAGAGGTTGCGCTCGACAAAGCCCAGCTTTTCCAGCGGCAAGTCGAACAGGGCACAGACCTTGATGGGTGAATCGTCGCCATTTTTGGTACGCAGGTCCGCTCCTGCCACTGCCTGGTCCAGCCGCCAGCGCCAGCGCAGCGTGTAGCCGGTGTTGGCGCTGGCCAGCTTGTGGGTCAGGTTGGCATAAGACCGGTCCGCACGCACGCGCAATACCCGCTCGGTGCCCAACTGCACGATGTCGAACTCGGTACGCGGCTTGGTGCTGCCCGGCAAGCCGACGATGCGCCAGGGAGCAGGTGGCGGCCCCTCTGGCGCCACAGAAAAGGGTTGCACGGGCTGGCTTTGTGCCAGGGCCTGGGGCGACATATAAATGAGAAATAGGGCGCTAGCCCCCGTAAAATAAGCGCAAGCCGCTATCGAAAACGCAGCATTACGTGGCGGAGTAGGGGGCAGTCCTGCCATGGCGCAATCGTGAGGGCCCATACCCGAGGTTAGCGCAAACCCCAGGCAAAGGCACGGGCGAATGCCAGTGGGGTATGCCCCGTGATGCTGCTACAGGTTGGGGATACGGCGTTGGCACCCGGTGGGCAGGATGTATCGCGGTCCAACGACCAGAAGTGCAGCCCGCCCAGCTTTTCAGTCTTGACAAAGTTGGCCAGTCGCATGGCGTCAGCCGGGGTGAAGACGTTGTCCACGACATCGTTGACACCAATCATGGGCGTGACTTCAATTTGCCCCAGGGGTACACCCAGTTTCAGATTCAGGTTGCGCGCCGCCTGTTGGGCAGAAGCCGCCATGTCACATTGCCCGTCGCGCACCACACATACTGCCGGGGAAGCGGCTCCAAGGTCCATCACCATCAGGTTGATGAAGTAATTTTCAAGCTTTGTTGCTCGGATGGCGGACAGCACCTGTTGACCCAGCGCGTGGAGGCTGGCCTGGCTGCCATCACTGGCGGCATAAGTCGCCAGGGTAAAACTGAAGCGCAAATGCGGCCGGCGAAGCTGTGCCGTTTTGATGTGTTGGACCAAAGCGCTAATCGATTCCGGTGCTTGGCCGGCTTGAATGTCGAAGTCAAATCCGATCAGGCTGGGGCTTTCATAGCGCGCAATGAACGATTCCATCCCCGCGTCACTGGTGCAGGTAAAGGTATTTCCTGCGCCTCCTGTGGAGATGATGTGGCGAATGCCGGCTGCATGCAGGCTTGCAACGTTGTCAGCGGCCACTTGTGCGCCATCCAACTGCGCCCATCGCTCCTGCCCACACTCGCCGGAGGCAAAGGCCAGTGTCAAGCCGTTGGCGTGTGGCATGAGCGAGTCGGGGACGACGTCCGCCAGGCGCTGTGGAGACCCTTTTACGCGGGTGCTGGCCGCCAGGCTTGGCGTTTCCAGGCCGGTGTTAAGGTGTTTGTATGCCCCAAAGAAAAACCCGGGCTTTACCACCGGAGCGTCATTTTTGGGCGCGTCGGGTGTTGCGGCCTGTGCTGTGAGGCAACAGCAAACTGCCCCCAGCGCCATGGCTGCGCTTCGCAGTCGGTAGGGTAAAAATTGAATGAATTGGGGTGCGCTTTTCATGGTGCTCGATTGTGTTGACGTCGATGTGGATTCAATCATAAAAATGGGTAGGCAAATTGCACTTCCTGCCCGCCATATCAACCATTGTCGATGGCACCAGCGTGCGTTGCCGTGGAGGTCCGTGGCAAAATCGAACCTTCGTTCTTTGGTCGCTTTGACCGCACACACCACTCCCAGCCATGTCCACATTTGAAATTGAAGGCGGCGTACCGTTGCGCGGCACGGTGCGCGCGTCCGGCAACAAGAACGCCATATTGCCGATGATTGCGGCGTGCATCTTGACCGACCAGGAAGTCGTGCTGGACAACGTGCCGGACATCATTGATGTGCGGCACATGCTGGATGTAATCGTGGCGCTGGGCGGCAAGGTCGAACGCAGTGGCGAGCGCATCAGCGTGCATGTGGCCAGCGTTGCTACCAGCGAGATCAGTCGCGAACTGTGCAATAAGGTGCGCACATCGATTTTGTGTGTTGCACCGCTGCTGCACCGCACCGGCAAGGTCAAGCTATTCCCACCGGGCGGCGATGTGATTGGGCGCAGGCGCCTGGATACCCATTTTTATGGACTGCAAAAGCTGGGCGCCACCGTTGAGCTGGGTGATAGTTACGACTTTGCCGTACCCAACGGCCTGCACGCGTCTGATTTGTTCTTTGACGAGCCGTCCGTGACCGGAACCGAGCACATTCTGATGGCCGCCGTGGTAAGTCAAGGCCACACCATCATCCGCAATGCCGCCTGCGAGCCGCATGTGCAGGACCTGGCCCACATGCTCAACGCCATGGGCGCCAGGATTAGCGGCATTGGTACCAATCAGCTCACCATCGAGGGGGTGGCATCTCTTACCGGAACCAGCCATCAGGTGTGCCACGACCACATTGAAGCGGCGTCGTACCTGGCGCTGGCCGCAGCCACGGGCGGAGAGATCAAGGTCGAAGGAACTGACTTGCATTCCTACTGGATGTGCAAGCGGGTGTTCGCCACCCTGGGTGTGAAGATCGAGCTGTACAAGGACCACATTCACCTGCCTGCCGCTCAGGAGATGCGTGTGCTGCGTGACTATGACGGATCCATGCCGGTGATCGGTGATGGCCCGTGGCCACAATTCGCTACCGACCAGATGAGCTGCATGATCACGTTGGCCACGCAGGTTGAGGGCAACGTGTTGTTTTTCGAAAAAATGTTCGAATCTCGCCTGTATTTTGTGGATCGACTGATTGCGATGGGCGCCAATGCGGTGGTTTGTGACCCGCACCGTGTGGTGATTAGCGGTAAGTCGCGTTTGCGCGGCACCACCATGGTCTCACCCGACATTCGGGCCGGTATGGCTTTGCTGGGTGCAGCACTGTGTGCCTCGGGCAAGAGCACGGTGCAGAACGCCAACATGATCGAGCGCGGCTACGAGCGGGTCGAAGAAAAGTTGCTGTCCCTGGGCGCTCGGATCAGCCGCCGCCCTTGAGTCCTGGTTTGCCGCGCGCTACGCACCCATTGGCGGCAGCGGGATCAGTCCGACACGCGGTGACTCGTTGCCAACCCGGTCCAGCGCCGAGACCACGATGCCCGTGAGGGCAGCGCCGGCGATGCCCGCCTGCACAGCAGGAATCGACAATGTGGGTTGCATACAAACCTGAAACGCCCATTGCTCGCCAAAGCGCAGCCACACCGCCCAACGCGCAACCGGCTTGCCAGACGGCGGTGTGCGCATGCTCAGTTCCAATGCGCCGCTGGGCTGGAGCCGCAATTCGGTGAGTGGCGCATCTGGCGTGCCACTTTCCAGCCAGGGCGAAGCTGGCACCAAAGCCGGTGTGCGGTAGGTCTGTGTCCTGAGCGTGTCTGCCACCCCCTGGCGGTTTTGCATCAAGGCCACCATGCTGAAGTGCACATGACCAGAGCCGGGCGCGCGGCTTCGCACGGTGGCAATTTGATTCACTATTTCCTCGGGCGACCAGGCCGCTTTGGCGTCAGCGTCTGAAGCCGCAATTTTGCTGGTGAACAGGCCGGCAAAGATATTGCGTTTGTGTGGATTTTGAGTGTGCCAGTAGTCCAGCAGCGGAACGAAGGCTTGTGCGGTTTGGTCCATACGCCAGTAGAGTTGTGGCACCAGGTAGTCCATCCAGCCCTGTTGCAGCCAGCGCTCCACGTCGGCGTATAGCTTGTGGTATTGGCTGAAGCCCTGAATGCCGCTGGGGCGCAACTCCGGGCGCCCGAGACCAAAGGGGCTCACACCAAAGCGAACCCACGGCTTGATGCTTCGGATACCGGCATGCATGCGTTGGATCAGTGCATCAACGTTGGCGCGCCGCCAGTCGTTGCGCGCAAGGTTTCCACCGCCATCTACGTAGCGCTGCCATGCGCTCTGGTCTGGAAAGTCCACCTCGACCTTGGACTCATTGCCTAACGTCACCGGGTAGGGGTAGAAGTAGTCGTCAAGGTGGATGCCATCCACGTCGTAGCGCTGTAGAACATCCATCAGCACGGCCATCGTATGGTCGGCCGCAGCGCTTTCGCCGGGGTCGATCCAGAGCTGTTCTCCATAGGGCTTGACCCACGCGGGCTGTGTCTGGCTCAGGTGGTTGGCGGCTGGTTTTGAGGCGGACTGGCTGAGGCGTGCCCGAAAGGGGTTGAACCAGGCATGCAGCTCCAGTCCGCGCGCGTGAGCCTGCTCAATCCACAGCGCCAGTGGGTCGTAGAAGGGTTCGGGCGTCTGGCCCTGGGTGCCCGACAGGTATTCGCTCCACGGCTCCAGTGGAGACGAATAAAGCGCATCGGCATGGGTGCGAATCTGCAGTATCAGGGCGTTGAGCTGGAGGGCGGCGGCCTGGTTCAGGATGGCCTGCATTTCGGCTTGTTGCTGAGCGCTGCTCAATCCCTTGCGGCTGGGCCAGTCGATGTTGGCTACGGTGGCGACCCATGCTGCACGAAACTCGCGCGGGGCAGGTGGGGCCAGTGCGTCCAATTCAGGAGCGGATTTGGTGGTGGCTGCCTGCAGGCTTGTCATGGGTGCCACACAGGCCTCCAGACCGGCTGCAACCAGCGTGGCCGCACCTGCTGCGCCCAACATACGCCGTCTGTTCCAAGTTGTCATGGCGCCCTCAAATCATTTGAGGACAGGGCTAACGGGCTGCTCCCTCAGCATCTCTGTGATGGCCCGCGTGCTGGGATGGGCCAAGTAGAACCACTCGTTGCCTGTCATTGCATTGGCGTCGGGGAACACAATGTAGCCGTCGCGCGGTGCACGGACTTCGGTGCCGTCATGGCGCATGCCAACGGTATCGCCAGCAGAAACCCGGTCGTAGCTGGACCAGGCGCGTGTGAATTGATCATCGGGATGGTGCCGATCGATCACTTCTGCCAAGCGCAAAAATTCAATGTCGGTGCGCGCGGGTGGCGGCGCTTCGTGTACCAGCCCGAGGTGCGCCAGGGCGTTGCGAATCGCCCGGTAGGCGACGTCGGGGGCGGATGGGTCGTTGTGCTGGCCACATTCCAGGGTGATGGCGTAGCCGCCCATTTTGCGCATGTATTCGGTGGTGCCCACGCCATAGCTCGGGTGCGTGCTGAGCAGTGCGGATCGCTCGGTTGGTAGCGTGCGTGCCAGGCGTTGCTGCACACCCACCGCATAAGTGGATAGCCAGCCCTCCACAATGCGACGGGGCCCCAGGCGCAGCGCCATGGCCTGTTCCAGTTCTGCATGGCGCACCGGCTCCAGATCGCCCGAATTGTTGGCCGGACCAATCATGGCAAAGGGCTCACCCTGGGTTCGAAAGGAATGCAAGTCCAGCAATACGTCGTGTTGCGCCAGCAGGGGGCACAAGACGTTGGCAATGCGGTCTTCGTTGTCCTGTGGTGGGTCACTGGGTTGCAGGTTGCGGTTCAAGTTGCGGTCCCCATTGCGTTCGCCCTTGCTGTACGCCAGCGGGTTCGTAACCGGCACCAATGTCAAGCTGCCTCGCACGATGGTGAGTTCGCCGCTGTCGATTTCTGCCAGCACTTTTTCGATGCCGCGTGTGCCACTGGTCTCGCTGCCATGAACAGCCCCCGTAATGATGAGTCTGGGGCCGGGCTGGAGCGCTGAGAATTGGTGAATCCGAAGATGCGCAGGGGAATATTGCATTGGGGGGATTGGAGGCGGAAGACGGAAAATCATTGTAGTCATGCACCCTTGGATCGAGTCCCATGAAGCGCGTTCCCCCTCCACAATCAAACGATATGATCTGCTCGATGATTGCATGTGAAGACATTCCAACCGACGCGCACTTCATGGCGCTCAAGGCCCTGGCGCACATTGACGTGGATTTGCGCTACACCACGGCCAATAATTTCTTGAGTCGGGTGCTGTACCAGGGCATTGATTGCGCCTACTTGCGGGTCGAAGCCGCACTGGCCCTTGAACAGGCGGGGCGGTGGGTAACCAACCACTGCCCAGGCACCCGCATTCGCGTGCTGGACGCCGTGCGACCACAGCGGATACAGGAACAACTCTACAAGGAGTTTGAAAATACACCGCAGGCGATGTACCTTGCTCACCCAAAGCGTGGTTCGATTCACACTTTTGGCATGGCGGTGGACGTGACTTTGCTGGATGCCCAGGGCAGAGAGCTCGACATGGGCTCGGGATTTGATGAGATGACGCTGGTGTCACACCCTGATCGAGAGGCTGAACACCTTGCTGCAGGCGTGCTGACCGCAGAGCAGCTTATCAATAGAGGCTGGTTGCGTGGCGCCATGCGACAGGCAGGCTTTCATGGCATCCATTCCGAATGGTGGCACTTTGATTTTGGAGACCGGGATGCCGTGCGCCGAGATCTCCCTCGCGTGTTGTAAACACTTTTATCGGATGTCAAAATTTTTTTACTCTAGTGCTCTGTTGGTCGTTTTGTGCCTGGGACCCTGTGCGGCACAGGACGCCAACACACCCGCCAAGGCCCTGTTTGGACGCGCAACCAGCGCGGCACCCCTGGTGCCAGAACCTTTCGGGTTTTATTCCCGTGGGTGTCTGGCCGGCGCGCAGGCACTGCCGGCCGATGGGCCGCAATGGCAGGCCATGCGGCCTTCACGCAACCGCAATTGGGGCCACCCGGAACTGATTCGTTTCGTCGAGCGCCTGGCACCGGCCGCCGCGCAGGCAAGTGGATGGCCAGGCATTCTGGTAGGCGACATGGCGCAACCACGGGGCGGGCCTATGCTGACGGGTCACGCGTCTCATCAGTTGGGGCTGGACGCCGATATCTGGCTTAAGCCCATGCCGGTGCAACGCATGTCGCGCACCGAGCGCGAAGAGGTTTCTTCCATTAGCGTGGTCCGCGCGGACCGCCTGGATGTAGAACCGACGGCCTGGACCGCGGGGCATCAAGCCGTGCTGCGTGAGGCGGCCATGGACGCGCAGGTGCAGCGCATTTTTGTCAACGCGGCCATCAAGCGCGCTATGTGCCGAACCGCCAAGGGGGAACCCTGGTTGCGCAAGATACGGCCAGAGCATGGGCACGACTACCATTTTCATGTCCGATTGTTTTGTCCGTCAGGTGCCGACAAGTGCAATGTGCAGGACCCCACCCCGGAGGGCGATGGCTGCGATGCCACGCTGGACTGGTGGTTTACCGACGAGGCACTGCACCCCAAGCCGTCCGGCGTGCCGCCGCAAGTCCTGACACTGGTGAAATTGCCACCCGAGTGCCGCAGGGTGCTGGAGGCGCAATAGCGCCTTGTCATTCGTGGGGAATTTCTGCCGCCGCGATGCTGAGTTGCCCGTCAGCAGAGATCAACAGCGGCACCGGCATCAGCCCTTCGCCCAAGCATTCACCAGAGTCACACACACCGTCTGACCAGCGAAAGCGCGCATAGTGCACGTTGCAGGTAATGCTGGTGCCGGGTTTTGAGATGAGCAGTGTCTGCTTGGCAGCCAGAGGCACTCCAAAGTGCGGGCAGCGGTTGACGTAGGCACGCACCCGCGCGCCTTCGCGCATCAGCAGTAGTCGAAATGGTTGTGCCGCGCCACCGCCGGTATCCAGCGCCAGCAGGGTGACCTGCTCGTCGGGTAGGTCGCTAACCGAACCCAGGACGGTGCCCGCAGCAGGTGCGCGGGGAAGTTCAAACCAGTGGCAGGGCGTGTTGGCGGTGGGCATTCGCTGAGTGTAACGGGGCGCAATGTGCGGTCAAAACCACAAGCAAAATAGTCTTATAGCCCCCGTGGAATATGCGTGAGTAGCTATCAAAAACATAGTGTTCGTGGTCCGTCAGTTGCCAGCACGGTCTGCCCTTTCTGGGCCGAGCAATCATCATCGGCATCAACCAAAATCAAGATCCAGCCCGCTTCGCCATAGTTCTGCTTTTCGCCTCAAAGCGGCGGATGAGTTCGCGGTTTGCATTTACCAGAGCCTGTTCGACTTCGACTTCGATTACCGTGTCGTCCCGCAATACGTCACGCTCTGCAGTCACGTTGAGCGTGCGTCCGTCAGGCAGCTTGA
>JBAWYQ010000144.1:0-10658 GCA_037143475.1 Burkholderiales bacterium
CTGAAGCTGGCGGTGAAGGGCTCACGCACCTGGAAGCTGAAGCGCTTTTCTGTCGCGCTGGCTACACCGTTGGCGCTACTGCCAGGTGCAGGCGTGCTGACCCCTTTGCCAAACACCAGTTCCACTTTGCTCGAAGGCGTCAAGGTGCGGTTGCAGGCCAGCGTCACGATGCTGAGCGGCTCCTTGGTGGCTGCCGCCTCCAGTCCGAGGGATTGAAGCAGAGTGGCGCGGTCCTTTCCGTCAATCAGGCGTACGGCTACGCGTTCGCCAAGACCCTCGACGGCGCACCACACATTGGCTTGCACGCTGGCCAGGGTGGCAGGTCCATTCAGTCGCAGGGTAAAAAACTGCTCTTCGTCAATGCGATTGCCCGCATACGGCTGAATGTTTTGCACAAAAGGCCCGCCAGTGCTGAATGGGTAGCGGCTCTGGCCCGTAATCTCTGTGCCTTTGGCGGATTTAAAGCCCGAGCGTACTTGCAAGTTGCAGGTGACGCCGGGTGGTAGATCGCTCTCAAACTCATAGGCCCAGCTGCGGTCAGTTACCCAACGCCCACGTCCCTTGGTGACTTGGGCATCACTGCAGCTGAGCGTGAGCGGCGCTTCGGCCTTGGGGTCGCCAAAGTTGACTGCACTGTCATCAAACTTGGCCACCACCTGGCGCACACGGGCCACTTCCCCTTGGGGCGAAACGCTGACAATCTGAAATGCCTGTACCTGTAGCACGACCGCTGCCAACAGCGCCGCGCATGTCTTGATAATGGTGTGGCCCACAAATGCTCCTTGCATGAATCGGCAAGGTTAGCTGATTTGGAGCCATTACCGCCAGGTGGTCATTCAACTTGGCTGTCTGGCGGACTCCATGGCTTCTTGTGGTGTTTCGTAAATGTGCGCCGCCAAGCCACGACTCTCCAGTGCCTCGCCCAGTTTGAGTCGCATGAACGCGCTGGTGGTGTATCGCGACACGTCGGTATAGAACTTGTCGGTCACGTTTTTTACCATGGCGGAGTAGTCGTCTACCACCGCTTCGTCAATCTGGAAGTTGTCGTAGTTCACCACCACCAAAATCTTCTTGCCGATGGGGATGCACAGTTCCTCCGTGGCATGGCGGATGTCTTCCACATCTTTCTGGCTCTTCACGCGCAGGCCCTGGAAGTTGTAATAGGCCGTGCCTTTGGCAGCGTCGTACTGCATGCGGTCTACCAGGCTTATCGACAGCAGGGTGTCGTTGAGTTGCATGGCGTCTGGCAGGAAGATGCGCGCATCCATGGGCTGCGGGTTGTTGATGATGGGCTTGAAGTCCATCTGCGCCAGGATGTCCTTGTCAATATCAATACCGGGTGCCACTTCGATCAGCTCCAGACCACCGGGTGAGAGCTTGAACACACAGCGTTCGGTTACATACAGCACATTTTGCCCGGTGCTCGACGCATACGGTCCGCTAAACGTGACCTGTTCGATCTTGTTGACGAACTTGCGGGAGCGTCCCTCCTGCAGGATGCTGACCTTGCCATCCGCCACTTTAACCTTCAGGCCGCCTGCGGTGAACGTGCCCACAAACACCACGGTTCGGCTATTTTGCGTGATGTTGATGAACCCTCCCGCACCGGCTAGTTTGGGGCCAAAGCGGCTTACGTTGATGCTGCCGGCCGGATCGCACTCGGCCAGACCCAGGCACGCCAGATCCAGACCGCCACCGTCGTAAAAGTCGAACTGCTGGTTCATATCGACCACGGCGTCCGGGTTGGTGGCAGCGCCAAAGTTGACGCCTGAGGCGGGCATGCCACCAATGACACCGGGTTCGGCTGTCAGAGTCATGTACTTCAGGATCTTTTCTTCATTGGCCACCGCAGCCACGCCTTCTGGCATGCCAATGCCCAGGTTCACCACAGCGTTGGGCAATAGCTCAAACGCCGCGCGGCGGGCAATCACCTTGCGCTCATCCAGCGGCATGGGGGCGATCGCGTCCAACGGTACCCGCACCTCGGCCGAGAAGGCCGGGTTGTACGCGCCGTTGAGGTTTTGCGGATGGTTCTCGGCTTGAGCCACCACCACGCAGTCCACCAGAATGCCTGGTACCTTGACCCGGCGCGGATTGAGCGAGCCGCGCTCGGCAATGCGCTCCACTTGGGCAATCACGAAGCCACCGCTGTTCTTGGTGGCGGTTGCGATGGCCAGCATATCCTGCGTGAGGGTCTCGCGCTCCATGGTGATGTTGCCTTCGGCATCGGCGCTGGTGCCGCGGATGAAGGCCACTGAGATCGGCATGGTCTTGTAGTAGAGCAACTCCTTGCCACCCAGGTTGATCACGCTGACCAGGTCTTCAGTGGTTTTGGTGCCGATCTTGCCGCCTTCCAGGCGCGGGTCCACAAAGGTGCCCAAGCCAACTTTGGATGCGGTGCCCGGCAGGCCGCAGGCGATGTCGCGGAAGAGGTGAGAAATGACACCCAGCGGCAGGTTATAGGCCTCGACCTTGCTCTCCATGGCGAGCTTGCCAATTTGCGGTACCAAACCATAGTGGCCGCCGATGACGCGCTTCAACATGCCTTCATGCGCAAGGTGGTTCACACCACCAGTCCCACCGTCGCCAGGGCCACCGCCAAACAGCAGCGTCAGGTTGCGCGGCGCGGCGGTTTCCAGAAAGCGCTTTTCCAGCGCCAGGATCAGCTCAACCGGAACGCCGTTGCTGCCAAAACCGGCGCAACAAAGAGTGTCGCCGTCGCGCAAAATGGCAATGGCTTCGGCTGCTGATACGACTTTCTTTCTCATGATTTCACCTCTGGGGAATGACGATTGGGGGCTTGTGCTGGAGCGTTGATTTATCCTAGCACCCACCTCCAATCAGAAGCTTGACCTTGGTCAGTTCCGTGCCATCCAATCTCGTTCAGGGCAACTTCTATTCGGACAGGCCGCAAAGCCGAATTTCTTTCCATGAAAATACCGCCATGGCCAAAAAAGATCATGTTTCCGAAACTCCCGCCACCCAGATGCTTAAGGCAAACAAGGTGGCTTACACCGAACACCCCTACGAATACCTGGAACACGGCGGCGCACAACATAGTGCGCAGGTACTGGGGTTTGACCCGTTCACGGTGGTAAAGACCTTGGTCATGCAGGATCAGAATGCCAAACCGCTGTTGGTGCTGATGCATGGCAACCGCAAGGTTTCAACCAAGAACCTGGCGCGGCAAATCGGTGCGAAATCGCTAGAGCCCTGTGCACCCGAGGTGGCCAACCGGCATAGCGGCTATCTGGTGGGCGGAACTTCGCCCTTTGGAACACGCCGCGCCATGCCCGTCTTTATCGAGGAGAGCATTCTCGCTCTGCCCAAAATATTGATCAATGGTGGGCGTAGGGGCTACCTGGTGGGCATTGACCCGGTAGTTTGCGTGCAGTTGCTGGAGGCAAAGCGGGTACAGTGCGCATTGGCTGATTGACATCAGGAGAAATGGTTTTGGATTTCCTCGTAGTTTTTTATCCCTGGCTGGCCGTATTGGCTGCCTATCTAGCGGGTTCGCTGTCGTTTGCGGTCATTGTGAGTCGAGCCATGGGGCTGAACGACCCGCGCACCTTTGGCAGCAAGAACCCGGGAGCCACCAACGTCCTGCGGTCCGGTAGCAAGGCGGCGGCCATCGTGACGCTGGTTATGGATGCGTTCAAGGGCTGGTTACCAGTCATGTTGGTCAAGTGGTATGGCGAGCGCTTCGGTCTGGGTGATGGAACCATGGCCATGGTGGGTCTGGCGGCTTTTGTGGGGCACCTTTTTCCGGTGTTTTTCCGGTTTGAAGGTGGAAAAGGTGTGGCCACTGCACTGGGTGTGTTACTGGCGTTCAGCTGGATTCTCGGATTCGCCACTGCGGCGACGTGGCTTTTGGTAGCTTATTTCTTCCGCTATTCGTCGCTGGCTTCTCTGCTGGCTGCAGTGTTTGCGCCGGTGTATTACATCTTTGGAGACGGAGTGGTCTGGGCCATGGACAAGAGCGTGGTGCTAGCCACTGCGGTGATGTCTCTGCTGCTGATCT
Source organism: Burkholderiales bacterium (assembly GCA_037143475.1). Taxonomy (GTDB): domain Bacteria; phylum Pseudomonadota; class Gammaproteobacteria; order Burkholderiales; family Burkholderiaceae_C; genus Allorhodoferax. The sequence continues at coordinate 4,022 of JBAWYQ010000144.1, forward strand.
GGCGCCATGCTGAAAATATCGGACGTCTGGTCAAAGGGTCCGAATCAAGGTTGGGCAAGAAGAAAAAATGAGCCTGCGTTACTGCACGCAGCTTGCCACCGTCATTGCCCGGCGAAGGCACTCAATTGCAGGATATGAAAGTGATTGAGCCGTACCCGCACCGCAGAGGCCGCCAGGGCTGAACGGATTTGCGGGCTGTGGGCAGTCCAGTGCAATCGAGGCGCCGGGACCAGCTCGCCAGTAGGCTTGCCGATGATGGCAACAAACGGATGGTTGTGCTGACTGCTGCGACGCAACACTACTCCCAGTTCTTCGTTGTCCAGACGTACATAGGTGCCTGGTGGGCACAAGCCCACGGCGCGCACCAGAGCATGGCCAACTTCATCGGTTTTTGCGGAGGCATTCGCCATGATGGATCGGGCTGATTCCGTAGCGGTGCGACCGGCTCGCGACATACGCGGACTGATCATGGCGGCGTAGCGGTCCACTACTTTCAAAATGCGGGTCAGGCGTGTGGAGGGTGGCGCGGTATGAAAATCTGCGCGCTCCACCACGTCATCGTGGTGGTTGGCAACGATGTCCAGCCACTGTCCGTTGGTCACCCCCAAATTGGCCAGCATGAGCGAGCTCCTGACGGAGTGGGCTTTAATCATGTCTTGTTGTTGCGCGGTGGGCTTTTCGACCTGTGTTGCCAGCACGTCCTGCATCGCGGTCATGGCAATATTCATGGTCAATGCGGCATGTACGAGGCTGTTGCGCTCTTGTGGAACAATATTCAACTCGAGGGCAATCAGGTGGCACAGCACCGCACAGACGAGTGAGTGAGATGCGCTGTAGCCAACCGGTGAGTTGGCGGCTAACTGGAACAAAAGGTACAGGCCCACATCGGGGTCGCGTTGCAGCAGGCCCTGCATCCATCGATCGTATTGCACGACACGGTGCGCAAACTCCTGCGTGCTGTCTGGGCTTCCCAGTATGACGCCCAAGCCGGACTCCAGATCGGACCATAAGGCCAGCAGGTCTTCGTATTCGTTGGCGCTCTGGATACTCACGACTTCTCGCTAAAGGCGTTTGTGCAGTAAGGTATGGAAGATCAATCGCGAAAGTTGTTGAAGCTCAGCGGCAAATCGGCAACTTCCTTGCGAATGAGTGCCATAGCGGCCTGCAGGTCGTCACGCTTGGCGCCGGTCACCCGCACGGCGTCGCCCTGAATGGCAGCCTGGACCTTGATCTTGCTGTCTTTGATGGCGCGCTGGATCTTTTTGGACACTTCGGTCTCAATGCCGTTGCGAACCTTGATGACCACTTTGACCTTGTCCCCGCCCATTTTCTGGACATCGCCGATGTCCAGAAAGCGCACGTCCACTTCTTGTTTGGTGAGCTTGTTGCGCAGTACATCTTCAATCTGGTCGAGCTGAAATTCGGCGTCACCAATCAGGGTTATTTCTTTGTCCTTGAGTGCAACGCTGGCCGAGGTGCCTTTGAAGTCAAAGCGGGTGGTGATCTCCTTCGAGGTGTTGTCTACCCCGTTTTTGACCTTGGACATTTCTGCTTCGCAGACGGTATCAAATGAAGGCATATTCGTTGGTTCAATAGTTGGTGCACAACCCTGATCGGACTCGAGCTGTGTGCGGTTGTTTGGACTGGGCCATGACCGATCTGGCCTGCGCGGGGGAGGGCGGCTACACCCCGATGCGACAATCTTGCCATGTTAGTCGAGAAAAACGTCCCGCTCCAGCCCTTTAATACCTTCCATATTGTCGCCAAGGCGCATGCGTTGGCCCGCATGGGGAGTGAAGCTGATGCTCTTGCGCTGATGGCAGACCCCGAGTGGGGTGCTGTTCCGAAGTTTGTGCTTGGGGGCGGAAGCAATGTAGTGTTCACAGGGGATGTAAAGCCGTTGGTACTAAAAGTTGAGATCAAGGGGCGCCGACTGCTGTGCGAGACGACTAAAGCGTTCATCGTCGAGGCCGGTGCCGGTGAGAATTGGCACGATTTTGTGGCCTGGACGCTTGAGCAAGGCTACCCTGGACTTGAAAATATGGCGCTGATTCCGGGCACAGTGGGCGCTTCACCCGTGCAAAACATCGGCGCCTATGGTGTCGAGTTGCAAGACCGATTTGATTCGCTGGACGCGATGGATTTGCAGACCGGGAAGGTGTTCATGTTGAACGCCGCCCAGTGTGCCTTCGGCTATCGCGATTCGGTTTTTAAACACGGTGGAGCGTTTCAAGTGGGCGCGCACCAGGCAATGGGCCTGAAAGACCGTGCCCTTATTTTGCGGGTGCGCTTTGCTTTGCCAAAGGTCTGGAAGCCGGTGCTGGGTTATGCCGACATCGACAAAAAAATGGCAGAAAGTGCTTGCACGCAGCCCACAGCCCAACAGATTTTCGACTGGGTCTGTGGCATTCGACGAGCCAAATTGCCGGATCCAGAGGTCATTGGCAACGCAGGCAGTTTTTTCAAGAACCCCACCGTTTCGCCTGAGCAATGTGCAGACATCATCGCCCGTGACCCGAAGGTGGTGCACTACCACCTGGTCGATGGCGCTATCAAACTCGCTGCAGGTTGGCTGATCGACTCGTGTGGCTGGAAGGGAAAGTTCATCGGCCAGGCAGGTGTGTACGAGAAGCAGGCGCTGGTATTGGTGAACCGGGGAGTCGGGTTGGATGGCAATGGTGCCACTGGCGGCGAGGTTATGACACTTGCCAAGGCAATCCAAACCAGCGTGTATGAGCGCTTTGGAATATTGCTGGAGCCTGAACCCGTAGTTTTATGACGCAAAACAGTCCGGTTTGTAGTGGGTCGGTCAAGAGGGTTTGCCACGGCATCTCGGTTGTCCAGTCGTTGCTATTGCCCTCGCGCCGAGAGCGGATCTTCATTGGGCGTAAAGTGGCCTCATGAAAAATATTCTGGTCTTGGGTGGCACAGGTTATGTAGGTGCCACGGTCTGCGAAAAGCTGGTGCGTCTAGGCTGCAAATTGACCGTTACGACCCGACGACTGAGCAATGCACGTCACTTGCAACACCTGCCGTCGGTCACCCTGCAGGAGATAGACGTCCATGAAGCAGCAGCATTGGAAGCAGTCATTGCCGGGCATGACGCAGTCATCAACCTGATTGCCATTCTCCACGGCAGTCCTGCTGCGTTTGACAGGGTTCATGTAGAACTGCCACAAAAGCTGGTGAAGGCATGCCTGACGCAAGGTGTTCGTAAACTGGTACACATCAGTGCATTGGGAGTGAATGGCGCCAATCCGGGGCAGGGGCCTTCCGCCTATTTGCGTAGCAAGGAGCGGGGTGAAGCCGTGCTGAGGGCGGCCATTGTCGGTTCTGATCTGGAACTGACCATGCTGCGCCCCAGCATTATTTTTGGTGCCAGAGACAAGTTCCTGAATCTGTTCGCCAAACTCCAAAGCGTATTCCCGGTCATGCCCTTGGCAGGTGCGAACGCCCGGTTTCAGCCGGTGTGGGTGGATGACGTGGCAACGGCCGTGGTGCGCAGCCTAGAACAAGGTGTGGCGCGCTCACCAGATGGCAATGCAGTGCGCATTTTGGAGGCCTGTGGCCCTGATGTGTTTACCCTGAAGGAACTAGTGCAGTTGTCGGCACAGCTTAGCGGCGTGCGGCAAGGGCGCGGTCGTCCGGTTATCGGCTTGCCTGATTGGATTGGGCGATTGCAGGCGCGGTTGATGGAGCTGGCCCCTGGCGAGCCGCTGATGAGCCGCGATAACCTGGACTCCATGAAAGTGGATAACGTGGCAACGGGCCATTTCCCCGGTCTTGAAGTGCTGGGCATCCATCCTGCTGCACTAAAACCTATTGCTGCGGAGTATTTGCGGCATTAACGGCCCGGACGCCATTGTTTAAGCCGATCGCGTGCTACGACGGCGCGCCAGGATGATGCCACCGAAGAGAATAGCCAGACCCAAAAGTCCCCACGGCAATGCCGCTTTCAGCTTTGGCACCAGAAAGTGCCAGACCGCGTAACGCATGGCCGTTTTTTGCAGGTCGAAACCTTCCGGGATTGGCAGTACACCGTTGGTCCGCACGTATTCGGCGTAATCGGCGAGCATGGCGGTGAAATGTTCGGGTTGGCTACTGCTCAGATCGTGCACCTCCCCCGGGTCTGTCGCAAGATCGTACAAGCGCCACTTTCCATCGCCCAGAGGAGCAATGTTTTTTACCAGTTTTAGATCTCCCTTAAACAGCGCGGCGGACCCGGCCAACTCGTAACCTACCGGCTCGTCGGGTGCATGAACGTAGTTCGATTTGCCTTGAAGCATTGGCAACATGCTACGCCCGCTCAACGGTTCGACCGGGTTGCCCCTGTAGACGCCGTCATGGGGCTGGATTCCAGTGGCATCCAGCAAGGTCGGGACAATGTCGTTCACATGGGTCAACGCGGAGATCGTGCGGGACGAGGGCATGCCAGGCAGGCCAGAAATGATGAGTGGGACGCGCAGACCCCCCTCGCCGGCAAAGTACTTATAGCCGTTCAATGGCGAAGTGGTTGCGCTGGCCCAACTGGGCCCGTTCGCTGAAAAAGTGCCTCGACCCCCAAGCGGATCGGCGTCGGTGTCGTATTTCATGCGCACCCAGGTATTCGCAACGGGAATATTCAACGGATCCGCCGGGTCCGAGCCGTTGTCGGACAGGAAGACAAAAATCGTGTTGTTGTACTGCCCGCTGGACTTAAGGTGGGCCACCAGGCGGCCCACTTGAAAATCCATTGCCTCTGCCATACCCGCGTAGACCTCCATGTGGCGCGCTTGCTGACGCTTTTGGTCCGCACTCAGTTTGTCCCAGTCCAGTGTGCTGTTCAAAGCAACCATCTCCGTCCCCTTGGGGAGCAAGCCAAATGCGGCAGCACGGTCACGCCGCGCTGTGCGCAGGGCGAGCCAGCCCTGGTCGTATTGGCCGCGGTACTTTTGCACAAATTCAGGTGGAGCCTGTAGCGGAATATGGTTGGCCTGGAAACCGATATAGGCAAAGAATGGCTTTTTGTCCTTGTCGTTTGATGCGATGTACTCGATCGCCTTATCAACAAAGAATTTGGACGAGTAATAGTCCTTTGGTAAGTCCGCTTCTAGGCCCTGTTCGAACCAGTAGGCCTTGTCGTACAGCATCATGTAGGTTCGCTTCTCCCAATTGTCAGAGCCGCTGTCGGCTTGAATAAATGAGCGCTCAAATCCACGCTGTTCCGGCAGTTTGTCGGGTGTCTTGCCCAAGTGCCATTTGCCAGTGATATAGGTGTGGTAACCGGTGTCCTTGAGCATAGTGGCCAACGTGACTGCGTTGTCATTGAGCGTGCCGATATAGCCTGGTTGTCCCTCGTGTTCGGGAGGCATGGTCTCTGGCATATTGCCTACACCATTGCGATGGTTGTCGACGCCGGTCAGCAACATGGCGCGTGTCGGCGAGCAAACAGCGGCTACATGAAAGTTGGTAAATTTGCTGCCCTGTTTGGCCAGTTGGTCCAGGTTGGGCGTGGCGATCTCGCTGCCATAGGCCCCCACATCGGTATAGCCCCAATCGTCCGCTACCAGCACCACGATGTTCGGGCGGGGTTTGTCGTTCGCGCCGTAACTGACCAGGCTGGTGCTTGCCAGCAGCAAAGTGATAAAACACTGGCGTAGCTGGATGATTGGGTAACGCATGTCTGCTGCCTCCGTAAGAACGGCGTGTCATTGGGCTCGATCGCGGGCACGCTGAGGCGGCTCAAGGGCGGCACCATATAAGTCGCTATTATGTTTTCATTTTCACGCTTCTACCTGGAATGACTATGACAACGGACAGGACAACTGACTTGGTGATTCGCAGCGATTCGGCCGGAGTAACGACCCTGACGCTGAACCGGCCCGACAAGCTCAATGCCCTGACGCCGGCGGTCTTTGTTGCGCTGCGTGCGCACCTCAACGCCATTGCAGCAGACACCAGTGTGGCCTGTGTGGTCCTGATGGGGGCGGGGCGTTCTTTTTGCGCGGGCCATGATCTGGCGGCCATTGCGGATCACGTACCGGCACCCAGTGTGCACTTCGAGGCGGAAACCATCGACGCCCTTGAAGCCTTACCGCAGCCGACCATTGCGCGACTGCATGGCCACTGCTTTACCGGCGGGCTGGAACTGGCGCTGGGTTGCGACATTTTGATGGCCGCTGAGTCGACCCGCCTGGGCGACACCCATGGGCAGTGGGGACTGGCGCCCATCTGGGGTCTATCGGTGCGACTGCCGCACCGTGTTGGCATGTCGCGTGCCAAGGAGTTGATGTTTACCAGTCGTCGCATCACCGGAAGTACAGCCGCGGCCATCGGTCTGGTGGATTATTGCGTTGCAGATGAAGAACTGGACGCTGCTGTGGCGCGCCTTGCGGCCGAGGTGCTGGCCAATTCCCGCGGCAGCAATCGCATTGCCAAGGCGCTGGTCGCAGCGGCAGGCGAGCGTGGTTGGCAGGATGCGTTGAATTTTGAGCGAAAGATGCCGTTTGGCATGCCTGACGACATGGCGCAGCGCATGGGCGCAGTGGGTCGACCGGGTTAGCGCTGACCGCACAAAAGAACGACTTGCTATTTACTTGCCGCCGCCCAGCTTCAAAAAGTCCCCGTCCTTGCCCAAGGACAGCATGCCGCTCTGCGC
>JBAWYQ010000145.1:0-10529 GCA_037143475.1 Burkholderiales bacterium
TTTCGTCGTCGCACATGATGGCGTTTTTGTAGGCCATGAAGTGCTTGAAGCTGTTCACGCCCTCGTTCTGCACCAGCGTGCCCATGTCACGCCGCACGCTGTCGTCCCACCAGGTTACCGCGACGTGAAAGCTGTAGTCGGAGGCGGCCTTCTCGGCCCAGCCGCGCCAGGTCTGGTAGGCCTCCATGAGGCTTTGCTGCGGGTTGGGGATGACAAAATCAATGATGGTGGTGGTGCCACCCGCCATGCCCGCTGCGGTCCCGGTAAAGAAGTCGTCCATGGTGGTGGTGCCCATAAAGGGCAACTGCATGTGCGTGTGCGGGTCGATTCCGCCGGGCATGACATATTGGCCGCTTGCGTCGACCACAGTGGCGCCCGCAGGGGCGGACAGGTTCTCGCCCACGGCCACAATCGTGCCATTTTGAGTGATGACGTCGGCCAGATAAGCGCGGTCGGCGTTGACCACGGTGCCGCCACGGATGAAAAGGGTGCTCATAAATGCTCCTGAATTAATAGCTGCTTGCGCAATGTTCACGGGGGCTAGCAGCCAATTTGTCTGCTAAGACTCCGTCTGGTCACACCCGCATGGGGTTGTTGGGGTGCGTCGTCCAGTTGGCGTATTGTTCGCTCACTTCCTGGTCGGTGCGCAGGTCTTTTTCTCCGGGCACCAGATTGCGCAGCGTAATGCAATCGGGCACCGGGCAGACCAACACGCACAGGTTGCAGCCAACGCACTCCTCTTCCTTGACCTCAAAGTGTCGCTTGCCGTCTTTCTCGCAATTGATGGCCTGGTGCGAGGTGTCCTCGCAGGCAATGTGGCAGCGCCCGCACTGGATGCAGCTGTCCTGGTTGATGACCGCCTTGCTGATGTGGTTCAGGTTCAGGTATTGCCAGTTGGTGACGGTGGGCAGGGCCTTGCCCACGATCTGTTCCACGCGGGCGAAACCCATCTCATCCATGTAGTTGGACAGTCCATCGCTCATCTCCTGAACGATCTTGAAGCCATAGACCATAGCGGCGGTGCAGACCTGCACGTTGCCGGCGCCCAGGGCAATGAAATCCAGCGCATCGCGCCAGTTGCCAATGCCCCCAATACCGGATATCGGAAGACCGGTGGTCAGTGGGTCACGCGCAATCTCGGCCACCATGTTCAGCGCAATCGGCTTGACCGCCGGTCCGCAGTAGCCGCCGTGACTTCCTTTGCCACCCGTGGAAGGCGACATGGTCAGCGAGTACGGATCCACGCCCATGATGGAGTTGATGGTGTTGATCAGCGACACCGCATCGGCCCCCCCCTTCTTGGCGGCGCGTGCCGGCAGGCGGATGTCAGTAATGTTGGGTGTGAGCTTCACAATCACCGGTAATTTGCTGTATTGCTTGCACCAGGCCGTGACCATCTCGATGTACTCCGGCACTTGGCCCACTGCGGCGCCCATGCCGCGCTCGCTCATGCCATGGGGGCAGCCAAAATTCAGTTCGATCCCGTCGGCACCGGTATCGACCAGTCGCGCCAGGATGGACTTCCACGATTGCTCTTCGCAGGGCACCATCAGTGAGACGACCATCGCCCGGTCAGGCCAATTGCGCTTGACTTCTGCAATTTCGCGCAGGTTCAGGTCCAGGTCGCGGTCGGTGATGAGTTCGATGTTGTTGAACCCCATCAGCCTGCGGTCGGCTGACAGTAATGCGCCGTAGCGCGGCCCATTGACGTTGACGACCGGTGGCCCGGCTTCGCCCAGCGTTTTCCAGACCACACCGCCCCAGCCCGCCTCAAAGGCGCGGTTGACGTTGGTGGCCTTGTCGGTCGGTGGCGCGGACGCCAGCCAAAAAGGGTTGGGGCTGCTGATGCCGGCAAAGGTGGTGTGCAAATTGGCCATCGTGTTCTCCAGATCTGGGGGTGCGGCGCTCAGATACGGCGCTTAGGTGCGGGTCAGGTGGGCGTGGATGGCCTGTGCGGACTGCTTGCCGTGCTCCACGGCTTCCACCGTCAGGTCCAGCCCGCCCGCACGGCAGTCGCCTCCCGCCCACACGCCAGGTACGCTGGTCTGCCCCAGCGCATCGGTGGCAATGCGCCCGCCTTGCAGTGTCAGGCCGGCCTCCGCAAGCAAGGGGTTGCCCAGCTGCTGACCGATCGCTTTCAGCACCATGTCCGCTTGCAAGATGGTGGTTTCTCCCGTGGCGCAAAGGCGTCCGTTGACCATCGCCTGGTGTGCAAACCGCACCGCACAGACATGACCGCCAGATCCTACGCCAGGATTGGCGCAGTCCAGCGTGGAAACCAGTTCGATCGGTGCGAGCCAAAGGCCAATGGTGATCCCGTTGGTTTGCGCCCATTCTTGTTCTGCAGTGGATGCCGACAGGTCATCGGCGCCGCGACGGTAAACCATGTGCACTGACTCGGCGCCCAACAGCTTGGCTTGCACGGCAGCGTCCACCGCCGTCATGCCGCCGCCAATCACCACTACGCGGCGTCCCACCGGCAATGTGGATAAATCGGGACTTTGGCGTAACTCGGCAATGAAGTCCACAGCATCCCGAACCCCGGAAAGCGCTTCGCCTGGGATGCCCAGGGCATGGGTTCCCGACAGGCCCATGGCAAGAAATACCGCATCGAATTCACCTCGCAATGCATCGAGCTGGCTGGCATTTGCGAGCTTCCAGTCGTTTCGTACGGCAATACCGCCGATGCCCAGCAACCATTGCACTTCCGCCTGTGCAAACTGGTTGGGCGTCTTGTAGCTGGCCAGTCCGTATTCGTTGAGGCCACCCGCTTTGGGGCGGGCATCGAAGATGATCACGTCATGACCATTGCGCGCCAGGGTGTAGGCGCAAGCCAGCCCGGCCGGCCCTGCGCCGACTACTGCAACGGTCTTGCCCGTGGCAGGCGCGCGGGTGAAAATTTGCGGCTTGGAGCTTTCCATCAGCGCGTCCACCGCATGGCGCTGCAAGCGGCCAATGGCTACCGGATTGCCTGTCTGTGTGTTGCGTACGCACACTGCCTCGCACAGGTTTTCGGTCGGGCAGACGCGTGCGCACATGCCGCCCAGCGGGTTGGACTCCAGAATGGTGCGCGCTGCGCCCCGCAGGTTGTCATCGGCGATGCGTTTGATGAAGGAGGGCACGTCAATGCTGGTGGGGCAGGCTGTGGTGCAGGGCGCATCAAAACAGTACAGGCAGCGCTCGGCTTCCAGCAAGGCTTGTGAGCGGGTCAAACGCGGGCTGGCATCAGCAAACGCGTTGGCATATTCTGCGGCCGCCAGTCGGCCTGGCCGGACGTCGGGTTGTTGGGCGGTAGTCATGCTGGCAACTCCTGTTTAAAAATCTGACCGTTTAGTCAGGTTCTTGTCTGCATGCTAGCAATTGCAGTGCCAGTTTGTATCTAGGGGTTTATCCGTGGGACAGGTTGGCCGTCGTAAAATGGGTCAACCCAAGGCGGAGCTTTCTGCCGGTATTTTTGTGTTCTGTACTCCATGTCCGCCGTTAGTTTTTTGATTTGTGATCCCAGTTTGGCCCTGCAGACCTACTTTCAGCAATTGATTGCTGGCTATGGCTTTGATGCAGCCGCCATCAAGACTGCTGGACATCCGCACGCTGCGGCGGAAATTGCGCAGTCACTGAAACCGGATTTTTTGGTCACCGATTGGTTCGCCAAAGAACCCGTTTCGGGTATCGCGTTGCATCAACAGCTTGCCACTCTCAACCCGGCGTGTCGATTTGGCCTTCTGGCACATGGCACGCATGCGGCGCATGCACAGGAAGCCCGCAACGCGGGCGCGTTGTTTTTTTTGCCCAAACCTTTTTCGGCCGACCACGCGCGCACCGAGTTGGCACGCGCTGTGGATCAACTGGCGACCAGCCATCCTGGAGTCGCCAAGAAAATTATGGCTCGTCATAAGGAGTCGACCCAAACTTGGGCCGCAAACCTGCAAATTCCAACTCTGCCCAAGTACAAACCGGGTGACCGGGTGATGTACCGCGGCCAGACCGAGGTCGTGCAGCATGTCATCCTGCGCCGTGGCGAGATGGTGGTGCAACTGCGCGATGTGGCCGGTCTGATTGAATCGAGCAGAATTCAGTCCCGTTAGCCGGGGATGATCGGAAAGCGCCCGGCACTGCTATTCTCTGCTGCCCCCGTTCGCAAACAGGACCCCCCATTTTTGGAGTACCCCATGGCCCACGCATCCTTCAACTGGCAAGACCCGTTTCTGCTCGATAGCCAACTCACCGACGACGAGCGCATGGTGCGCGATGCCGCTGCCGCCTACTGTCAGGACAAACTGCTACCCCGTGTCACACAGGCGTTCCGTGACGGAACGACCGACCCCGCCATATTCCGCGAGATGGGCGCCCTGGGCCTGCTAGGGCCGACCATCCCTGAGCAGTATGGCGGCCCCGGTCTGAACTACGTGGCCTACGGCCTGATCGCCCGCGAGGTGGAGCGCGTAGACAGCGGCTACCGGTCCATGATGAGCGTGCAAAGTTCGCTGGTCATGGTGCCTATCTTCGAATTCGGCACCGAAGCGCAACGCCAGAAATACCTGCCCCGGCTTGCCACCGGCGAGTGGATTGGCTGTTTCGGATTGACCGAACCTGACCACGGTTCCGACCCCGGCTCCATGGCCACGCGCGCCCACAAGGTCGCCGGTGGCTACAAGCTGTCTGGTTCCAAGATGTGGATTTCCAACAGCCCGATTGCAGACGTGTTTGTGGTCTGGGCCAAGGAAGTTTCGCAGGGTGGCCAGGTTGGACCGATCCGCGGGTTTGTGCTGGAAAAAGGCATGGCCGGTTTGAGCGCGCCCACCATCCACGGCAAGGTGGGTTTGCGGGCCAGCATCACGGGTGAAATTGTCATGGACGGCGTGTTCTGCCCCGAAGAAAATGCCTTCCCCGAGGTGCAGGGCCTCAAGGGCCCGTTCACCTGCCTGAATAGCGCCCGCTACGGCATTGCCTGGGGCGCATTGGGGGCGGCCGAAGACTGCTGGTTCCGTGCCCGTCAGTACACCATGGACCGTAAACAGTTTGGCAAGCCTTTGGCTGCCAACCAGCTGATCCAGAAAAAGCTGGCCGACATGCAGACCGAAATCGCCCTGGGCCTGCAGGGCTGCCTGCGATTGGGCCGCATGAAGGACGAGGGCACGGCGTCGGTGGAGATCACCTCCATCCTCAAGCGCAACTCCTGCGGCAAGTCACTGGACATTGCCCGTCTGGCACGCGACATGATGGGCGGCAACGGAATATCGGATGAATTTGGGGTGGCGCGGCATTTGGTGAACCTGGAGGTGGTGAACACCTATGAAGGGACACACGACATCCACGCGTTGATTTTGGGTCGGGCGCAGACGGGGATTGCCGCCTTCTGATGAAGCCATCCGCGCTCCCCCACATCAAGGTGCTGGACCTCTCCAGGGTTCTGGCCGGCCCGTGGTGCACCCAAATGCTGGCCGACCTGGGTGCAGACGTTATCAAGGTGGAAAAGCCGGGTGAGGGCGATGACACACGCCACTGGGGGCCCCCGTTTCTTCAGGACGCGCAGGGCAACAACACCCGCCACGCCAGCTATTTCACGGCCTGCAACCGCAATAAGCGCTCCGTCACCATCGACATCGCCAGGGTCGAAGGTCAGGCCCTGATCCGCCAGATGGTGCAGACCAGCGACGTGCTGGTGGAAAATTTCAAGGTGGGTGGTCTGGCGAAGTATGGCCTGGACTATGAGAGCCTCAAGGCGCTGAACCCTCGCCTCATCTACTGCTCCATCACCGGCTTTGGCCAGGACGGCCCCTACGCCGAGCGTGCCGGCTACGACCTGATGATTCAGGCCATGACCGGCATGATGGATATCACCGGTCGGGCCGACGGCACACCCGGTGGCGGGCCACAGCGCGTGGGCGTGGCATTGACCGACCTGTTCACCGGCGTATACGCCTGCAGCGCTATTCTGGCCGCTATCGAGGTCCGCCATCGCACGGGCCAGGGCCAGTACATTGACATGGCGCTGCTCGATGTGGGCATGGCGATTCTGGCGAATCAGGCCGCAGGATTTCTGAATACTGGCAAGGTGCCGCAGCGCCAAGGCAACAGCCACCCCAGTCTGGCGCCGTACCAGGACTTTCCCACGCTGGATGGCGCCATGCTGCTGGCTATCGGCAACGACGGACAATTTGCGCGCTTTTGCGAGTCCACCGGTCAGCCCCAATGGGCGGCGGACGCGCGCTATGCCAGCAACACCTTGCGAGTTGAAAATCGCGCCGAGCTGATTCCAGCCATCGAGGCACTCACCCGCACCCGCACGACGGCGCAGTGGATCGCGTTGCTGGAAGACAAGGCCGTGCCTTGCGGTCCCATCAATACCATAGGCCAGGCATTTGCCGATGAGCAGGTTCTGGCTAGAAGACTCATGGTTAATCAGGCTGTAGCCCCCGAAAATACTGCGTACACAGCTATTGAATCTATAGCAACTGTAGCCAGCCCTCTTCGATTGGTCGATACACCGCCGGTGTTGCACCAGGCACCCCCGGCACTGGGTGAGCACACCAACGTGGTGTTGGCAGACCTGGGTCTGGACGACGCGTCCATTGTCAATTTACGCAACCTCGGAGTCGTCTAGGTGCTATCCTGACGCATCGTCGCCGCGTTGTGTGACTCAATCCGCCAGACGGCATGAAGCAATCCTTCACCCCGATCCGCCTTTTTTTTGAACTTCTGTTGGCCGTAGCACTGGCGGAGACGCTGGTCATGCTGGCCCTGCCGATTCTCGCGCCCGGCTTGACTGGCTTCGCCGAAGGCCTGGTAGATGTCACCTTGCTGGCCCTGCTGTCTGGCCCCACCCTCTACTGGCGCTGCATCACCGCTTTTCGGCGTGCGCCGCCCGCGCCCTTGTTGGGCTCAGACAATGTGCCTCAACGTTTCAGCTCCAGCCTGCGGGTAGCGGTTGGTATGACTGCAGCGGCTCAGGTCATAGGACTAATTGTTACGACTGGGATCGTTGTATGGCTTAAACACAATCTGGACAAAGAGTCCCAAGCGCTCTTTGACCGGGGAGCAGAGCGCGTTCAGGCTGAAGTCCAGCGCCGTTTCAGTCAACCGATGTACGGCCTCAAAGGTGCACGCGGCACGTACGCCGCCAGTCGTGAACTGACCCGTCGGCAGTTTCAGGCGTACGTAGAGTCAAGGGACATGCCCATTGAGTTTCCGGGCATACGGGGGTTCGGTTTTGCGGCGCGGGTGCAGCGCGCCGACCTGCCTGCCTTCGTGGCCGTCGAACGAGCCGACAACGCCCCCGAGTTTGAAGTGCGAACCCAGGGTGACGCTCCCGATCTCTTCATTGTCAAACTCATCGAACCGATTGCCGACAACCGGCCTGCGTTCGGGCTTGATCTGGGCCAGGAGGCCGTGCGTCGCGAAGCGTTGGAGCGCGCCATGAACACCGGGCAATCGGCGCTCACGGGCAAGGTTGAGATGCTGCAGGACGGCAAGCAGGTGCCGGGCTTGCTGTATTTTCTGCCTGTCTACCGCCATGGAGTCGACCCGACTACTGCAGCGCAACGCCAAGCCACTTTAGTAGGGCTGCTTTACGCACCCATGATGGCCGGCGAGTTCTTTTGGGGCGTAGCGGGCGTTGCCGACGGCACTTTGCGCGTCGAGCTTTTTGATGGCGACACCAGCCAGCAAGATCGGTTGCTCTACGATTCGGACAGCAGCTTGGCGGGTTCTGTGGCTGGCGATGCACCGGAGCGGCGGGCACTGCAGTCGTTCGCCCAAACCTATTCTTTGAGTGTTGGCGGTCGTGAATTGAATATGCGGTTGACCAGCACGGCCGTGTTCGATGCCAGCCAGGACCGTTCTATTTTGGCGGTGGCCGGTGTGGCGGGCGCATTGGCCAGCATGCTGGGCGCCTTGACGGTCTGGCTGCTGGCCGTTGGGCGGTTACGCGCCCAGAGGCAGGCTCAGCGCATGACCGCGGATCTGGACCGTTTGGCTCGGGTCGTCCAGCACACCAATAACGCGGTGACCATTGCCGATTCGCAGATGCGCATCACGTGGGTCAACGAGGGATTTACCCGACTCACAGGTTACTCACTGGACGAGGCCAGGGGCCAAACCCCAGGCGCCTTGCTGGGCAGCGGCAAGACGGACCCGCGAACGATCCAGATCCTGATGAACGGCGTCACCATGGGCGAGCCGTGTCGGGTCGAAGTGCTCAACAGGGCCAAAGACGGCCGCGAGTACTGGCTGGATACCGAGGTGCAGCCCACCCGCGACGCCCAGGGGGTGCTGGTTGGCTTCATGGAAATCGGTTCCGACATCACGCTGCAAAAACAGACCCAGAAGAAACTGGAAGCTGCGCTGCGGGCCTCCAGCACCATGCTCAGCACCGTGGAGATACACACGATTGTGTCGATTTCCGACCGCCGTGGAATCATCATGGAGGTGAACGACGCGTTTTGCGACATTTCGGGCTATAGCCGCGACGAGTTGATTGGGCAGGGCCACAAACTGCTCGGTTCTGGTGTGCAGTCCAAGCAGTTCTGGCACGACATGTGGGCCGCCATTTCCACGGGAGCCTCCTGGCGCGGCGATATTTGCAACCGCGCCAAGGACGGGTCCCTGTACTGGGTTGACAGCATGATTGCGCCCTTCATTGGCGACGACGGGCTGGTTGAAAAATTTATATCCATGCGTACCGACATCACGGCACGCAAGCGCGACCAGCAGGCGTTGGCAGAGATGTCCGACCGCATGACGCTGGCTATTGAGGGTGGCAGCGATGGCTTGTGGGACTGGCTGGATATCAACGCCAATGCGCAGTGGTGGTCACCTAGTTATTACGCGCTGATGGGATACACACCGCAGGAACTGCCAGCCAGCCTGGCCAGTTTCAGCAGCATCTTGCATCCTGACCATGTGGAGTTGTGTAGCCGGGCTGCCACGGACGCAATCGCCGGGACCCGGGACTACGACGAAGAGCACTTGTTGATGACCAAGCACCACGGGTATCGGTGGTTCCGTTCACGCGCCAAGGTGTACCGCGATGCGACCGGTAAAGCGGTACGCATGGCGGGTTCTTCGCAGGACGTCCATGATCGCAAGTTGGCCGAGGAACAGCTCCAGGAGGCGGTGGTCCGTGCCGAGCAAGCCAGCATTGCCAAGAGTCAGTTCGTGGCCAATATGAGCCACGAAATCCGCACGCCCATGAATGCCATTCTGGGCATGCTCAAGCTGCTGCAAAACACGGACCTGACCGTGCGCCAGTTGGACTATGCAGCCAAGACCGAAGGTGCTGCGCGTTCCCTGCTGGGGCTGCTCAATGACATTCTGGATTTTTCCAAGGTCGAAGCCGGCAAGATGACATTGGACCCGCGCCCGTTCAGGGTGGACCGACTCATGCGTGACCTGTCCGTCATTTTGTCGGCCAATATGGGCGCCAAGGACATCGAAGTGCTGTTTGATGTTGACCCGGCCCTGCCCAAGTGCCTGCTGGGCGATGACATGCGCTTGCAACAGGTGCTTATCAATCTGGGTGGCAACGCCATCAAGTTCACTGGTGCGGGCGCTGTGGTGCTGCGCTTGCGGGTTGTGGAGCGTGACGCTTTGAGCGTGCTGGTGGAATTCGCCATGAAAGACAGCGGCATTGGCATCGCGCCCGAAAACCAGGCGCACATCTTCAGTGGCTTTTCGCAAGCAGAAGCCTCCACCACACGCAGCTATGGCGGCACCGGGCTGGGCCTGGCCATATCCAGCCGCATGGTGGGCTTGCTGGGTGGCACTCTGGCAGTGGACAGCGTGCTGGGTGAGGGAAGCACCTTCCATTTTCAGATTCGTTTCCCCTTGGCTGAGATGGAGGTCGCAAAAGACCCTGGCGCTACAAGCGCTCTGGGACCGCTCCACGTTTTGATCGTCGACGACAATGATGTCGCGCGCCAAGTGCTGAGCCACCTCGTTGAACCCATGGGCTGGACATTGAAAACTGCCGCCAGTGCGGAGCTGGCCATAGCCGCCGTGCAAGCCCGTGCGACAGCGGCACAGCCACCGTTCGACTTCATTTTCATGGACTTCCAGATGCCCGGCATGGATGGGTGGGAGGCCAGTCAGCGCATCCGCAAAATGGCAGGCGGTGGCGAGGTTCCCATCGTGATCATGGTCACTGCGCACGGCCGCGAGTTGTTGTCGCAACGCAGTGCCCAAGAGCACGCCATGATCAACGGGTTTCTGATTAAGCCTGTCACGGCTTCCATGCTGTTGGATGCGGTGATGGACGGCAAGTCTGCCGCTGTGGCTGTAGCCCAGGGGCGCAATCCGGCCGCGCCCCAGACCCCCATAAAACCCAAGCGTTTGCAAGGCCTGCGCCTGCTGGTGGTGGAGGACAACAAGATCAACCAGATGGTGGCCAAGGGCTTGTTGGTGCAAGAGGGCGCTGAAGTCACCCTGGCCGATAACGGCCAGTTGGGCGTAGCCGCCGTGGCGGATGCAGCGGTACTTTTTGATGTGGTGCTGATGGACGTGCAAATGCCGGTGATGGACGGTTATGCTGC
>JBAWYQ010000146.1:0-10511 GCA_037143475.1 Burkholderiales bacterium
GTGGTGGACTGCGCCCAGCGGTGGTGCTGGTGCATTTGTTCATCGCTTTTATGGTCCCACTCGGTGGCCTCGGCCTCGAGTTTGTCCGCACCCACCTTGATCTCGGTCTTTTCCTTCTCGTATCGGTCTACCTTGGACTGGTATTTGGCCTTGTCGTCTTCCTTGGTCGAGAGGTCGCGCGACATTTCGGCCAGTGACTGCTTGGTGCTTTTCGACTGAAAGTAGTTCCACTGGTTCGAGGCTTCGGTCTTCTTGATGGCCGCGTTGTTCTTGTACAGCCCTGCATTGGCCTGTGTGGCGCCGCCCATGTAGCCAAAAATAGCGCCAATGGTGGCGATGATGGCGGTAAACATGGCGATCTGGTTGATCATGCCGCCGCCGTCGTGCCCACCGTGTCCGCCGCCGCCCTGTTGCGCGTGCTCGAGTTCGTGGTCGTGCGGGCCGTGTACGTGGAATCCGTGTCCTGACATGTTGTTTTCCTTAAGAGCGTGGTTGCGGTTTGGGGTTGCTATAGGTCACAAAGCTAAAGCTCAACCCGTTGACGGAGGTATGGGTCTCGCGGGCCGTTTCAACCCACTGAGGCCCAAATTGTGGGGCAAATGCGTCGCCATCATAGTCGGCGTTTATTTCAGTCACAACGGCAGTGTTTGCGAACGGAAGCGACTGGGCGTAGACCTCGGCACCACCGATGACCCAGACCTGTTCAAATTGCTCACAAAATAATAGTGCCTCACGCAAGCTTGACGAGGGCTGAGCCCCATTTTCTTTCCAAAGTTTTTGCCGTGTGACCACCACATTCACACGCCCTGGTAGCGGGCGAAAACGTGGGGGAAGAGAGTCCCAGGTTTTGCGCCCCATGATGACCGGGCAGCCCATGGTCACGCGCTTGAAGTGCGCCATGTCTTCCGGCAAATGCCAGGGTAGGGCGTTGTCCTGACCGATGACGCCGTTACGGGATTTGGCAAAAACGAGGTTCAGTTGCATAGGCAGGCGTTACACGGCCACCGGTGCCTTGATGGCGGGGTGGCATTCGTAGCCCAATACTTCGAAATCTTCGTAGGCGTAGTCGAAGATGGAGTCGGGCTTGCGCTTGATCTGCAGCGTTGGATAGGCATAGGGCGTGCGGCTGAGTTGCAGCTCCACCTGCTCGTGGTGGTTGCTGTAAATGTGGCAGTCGCCCCCGGTCCATATGAAATCGCCTACATCGAGGTCACACTGCTGCGCCACCATGTGTGTGAGCAGGGCGTAGCTGGCGATGTTGAAGGGGACACCCAGGAAGATGTCGGCGCTGCGCTGATAGAGCTGGCAGCTTAGTTTGCCCTTGCCGCCGCGCTCGGTGGCGGGCGCCACATAGAACTGGAAGAAGGCGTGGCAAGGCATGAGCGCCATTTTGTCCAGGTCAGCCACGTTCCAGGCGCTGACGATGATGCGGCGCGAGTCGGGGTTGCCCTTGAGCGTCTTCATGACCTCGGCAATCTGGTCAATGTGACCACCGTCTGGCGTGGGCCAACTGCGCCATTGCACGCCATAGACTGGGCCCAGGTCGCCGTCAGCTCGGGCCCATTCGTCCCAAATGCTGACGCCGCGTTCTTTGAGCCAGTGGTTGCTGCTGGAGCCGGTTAGAAACCACAGAAGTTCTTGAATGATGCTGCGCAGATGCACCTTCTTCGTGGTGACCAGGGGAAAGCCTTCGTTCAGGTCAAAACGCATCTGGTGGCCAAACACGCTCCTGGTGCCGGTGCCGGTGCGGTCGGCTTTGACGACGCCTGTGGTGTACACATGGCGCATGAAGTCTTCGTATTGGCTGCGGATGGGACGCGGGGACGTGGAATGGGTCATGTGGTGGCCGTGCTTCAGGTTAGCTGGGAATTCTAGTGGCTGACGTCGGTCCAACAGTACCCCCTCCAACTTGGGTGCGTGATAGGCGTTGTTTCAGGCCTGCGGTGCGGCGAGTGCTGCTATTTTTGCGAGGTGGCTGCGGTACACCGCCACCGCTGACAAAAGATTACGCAGCAGCCAGCCATTTGCGACCACCAGTGTCAGGCCAGCCGGATAGGTAAACCACGCAGGCCAGAACACCGCCAGCAACAATAGCCCAAAGGCAACAAAGTGCGCCTGCATTTGCCCTTGAATATGCTTTTCGGCCAAGACCTTCTTGACATTGGGAGCCATTAAGCGGCCTTGGCCTCGGTTCTGCAGATGCAGCCAGACCAAGAAGGGCACGATCTTGTACAGCATACCCAGAATCACCGACATGAAACCGCCAAATAGCACCAGCGCGCCGAACAGAAGTGGCCAACTCTGCCACTGCGTCAGTGTGTCCGACACCCGTGTCAGTAACCAGAGTGCGCACGCCAACAGCGCGCTGACCATGGCGACCCGCCACAGCAGTTGCACTGCGTCCAGCTTGGGCCGCTTGCTTTCGTGCAACAGCCTCAGAGTTATCAGCGCAAATGACGCAGCGACCATCACTACACCAGCGGACAGCACCGCGGCGCTGAGCTCGTTGCCCGCCAACTCGGCCAGCGACCACAGCGCCACGATGGCGATTGTCGCCACTGCAAACCCCCTGCTAAGCCAGCTCGGGTACTGCTTTGTTTGCTGAAACATCGGCACGGTCACGAAACCGACCCCTCCCAGCAGTGCACCGCCCCAGCCAACAAAGCCCCAGCCCAGATGTACATTGGCCAGTTGCTCCAGTGGCAACGGGATGGACCAGCCCATGGACACCGCGTTCACCAGACCGATGCTTGCTGTCACCAGCAAACCCAACAGCGCCAGGCGCAGGCCGCGAGTGACGGGATTGTTAGCGGGCACGCCCCTCAGGGCGAGCAGGGCAGTGCCAATAAAAATCAGGATGCCGCTTGCGAGCGTGACCACGGCGCAACCAAACAGGAGTGGGATCGAGGTCAGAAAGGCCGCCACCAGCAGAATTCCGCCCAGCGTGATGGCTGCGTGGACCACCGTGGCAACCAGCAGGGGGCGCTGAATGTTGGCGCCAGCCATGACCGGCAGCAGTTGCTGCAAGGCACCCAGCATCACCTGCATCATGAAACCCACGGTGATCAAGTGCGTGAGTGCAAGTGTCTGTGGCGACCATCGCGAAGTAAACACATCGGGGCCGCTCCAAAGTAGAAGGAGCCCCGCGCTGATGGCAAACAGCGGTGCTGTCAAAAAATAGCGCAGCGGCGCGCTGATCGGGGGCCCATCGTCGAACGACAGAAGCGCTTGCACTAAGAAGCCTTGCGCCAGATCAGGATTTCAATCGTGTAGTCCGCCGTGATCTCGGTCCTATATGCGTAACCTTGTTTTTGCAGGGCGCGGTAGAGCGGATGTGGCTCACGGCTCAGGATCAGCAACAAGGTGTGGCTGGGGTCCATTGCGTCAAGCGCGTCCATGGTTACGACAAAGGGCTCGGGCGGCTCCATGCCGCGTGCATCGATGACTTTGTCGGCCCTTTTTTGCGAGTCCATGGGTCAGGTCGCTGTGCCGGGCAGTAGTGCTTGGAGTTTTGGCAGCAATACGCTGGTCTGATCCGAGAGGTACTGGTCGCACATGGGATAGAGCATGCTTTCTTCCTTCATGTTGTGCTGCTGCATCATGATCAGGAGTGTTTCGGTATAGCCTGCGTAGTCGTCACCATCCATATCCACCAGGGCCGCGCTGGCCGCGTCCATGAGTTGGCGCATCTGCACATGCTCGCCCCGCATGGCCTGCGTAGGCCCCATGTGCATGCCGGTTCTTTCTTCAAAAGCAGGAAAGAGCAAGGTCTCTTCAGCGTCGAAATGTTGAAGCACCAATGTCTTGAAATGTGTAAATGCAGCCGCAGCGGCATCCCAATTTTGGTCAATTGCCAGGCGCTCGGCTGGCGCAAGCACTTCATCACAATGCAGATGGTCCTGCGCCATGAAATCTCGGATGGTGGTCATGAATTGTGTTTGGTGAAGGTTGAGGGGAGTGCCGATTGTTGCGTTGCCCGCCATCCAGTACCTTAAACCAGCTTAACAATAGAAGGGGACTTTGCCACCGAGTTTCGTGTCCTGAAACCCGAGCCCTGATAAATTGACAGCAGCAAGCGCCAGCGAAATAATGAGACAGTGTCCAGTATGTGCTTACCCTTAGGAGAATGGCACCCATGAAGGTGACTGACATAGCCCCCAGGCCCTTGCTGCTCGCCGCTTCTCGCGCCTGCCGATGGTTTGGAGTATTGCTGATCGCTTTTGTGTGGTTTGCGACCAGTGCGCGTGCCGAGGAGTCAGGCTGGACTATTGGGGTGTATGGGGGTAAATACTACGATTCAGAGCCCGCTGGGCTGACCCAGGGGCGGGCAAATTTCCTGAACCATCATCTGGTTGCGGTGACCGCCAGCAAGGCAATTTGGCACTCCGAATCGCTGCCGTTGTCGCTTGAAATTGATGGCATGTTGGGTCAACAATTCGGCTTGGATTCGCTGACTGAAATTGCCATCGCACCCGTGCTGCGCTGGAGCAGTTTTCCCTGGAATCATCTGTTGCAAACCGATTTACGGCTGGGCCCGTTGGGCATCTCTTACACCAGCAAAATCAGCTCCCTGGAACGGGGAGTTGATGGTCAAGGTAGTCGAACACTAAACTATTTGCTCATCGAGATGGCGTTTTCACGTCCACAACAGAAGTCAGGCGAGGTATTTGTGCGCATGCACCACCGGTGTGCTGTATACGACTTGATCAACAACTATGGCGCCAACGGCGAGGACTTTTTGGCCGTTGGCTATCGACACCGGTTCTGACCCGGGATGAGTTGACGCGTTCAGCCTACGGTTCGCAACTCGCGCCGCAATATCTTGCCGACGGTTGACTTGGGCAGCGCATCGACAAACAAGACGATTTTTGGCACTTTGTAGGCCGTCATTTCCTTGCGGCAGTGCGCGATGATGTCCTCAGCCGTGAGCGTGGAACCGGGCGCTTTGACAACGAACAACTTCACCGCTTCGCCGGTCTTTTCGTCGGCTACGCCGATGCAAGCACACTCGGCAACGCCCGGGCATGAACTAGCCACAGCCTCAACCTCGTTGGGGAATACGTTGAAACCCGAGACGATCACCATGTCCTTTTTGCGGTCGACAATTTTCAGGAATCCTTCTGGCGTGATCACGCCCACGTCGCCGGTGCGGAAGTAGCCATCGGCGGTGAATGCTGCGGCGTTGGCCTCGGGCTGGTTCCAGTAGCCGCGCATGACCTGCGGGCCCTTCACGCACACTTCTCCGGATTCACCCAGAGCGACTTCGTCCCCATAGTCGTCAAGCAGCTGGATATCTGTGCCCGGCAAGGGCAGGCCGGTTGTGCCGTTGAAGTCCTGAATGCTGGCCGGGTTGAACGACACCACGGGGCTGGTCTCCGACAGGCCGTATCCCTCGCGGATGAAGTTGCCGGTAATCGCCTTCCACTTGGCTGAGGTGGCCCCAACGACGGCGGAACCACCTCCGCCCGACAGACGCAGGTTAGAGAAATCCACCTCGCCGATACGAGGGTGCATGGTTAGGCCGGCGTACAGTGTGTTGACACCCATAAAGATGCTGGGCTTGGCTTGTTTCAATACTTCCACGAAGCCGTCCATGTCCCGCGGATTGGCCACCAGCCAGCTGTCGGCGCCCACCGAGAAGTAGGTGAGGAAGTTCACCATCAGCGCGAAAATGTGGTACAGCGGAATGGCGGTCACGATTACTTCCTGGCCCGCTCGCAGGGCTGAAGGCATCACACTCTTGAACTGCTCCACATTGGCCACCAGGTTGCGGTGCGACAGTGCTGCCCCCTTGGACAAGCCTGTCGTGCCGCCGGTGTACTGCAGGAACAGCAGATCGTCACCGGTCAGTGCCACCGGCGTGCGCACCAGCCTTGCGCCTTGGACCAGTGCATCGGCAAAGGCAATGGTGCCACTCAGGCGTGTATCGACGGGGGGTGAGGGCAGGGCTGCGCCGCTGCCATCACCCGGCGTTACCGTGACCACGGTCTTGATGCCGGTCCTGGCGATGGCTTCGGCGAGGGTGGGCGTGGAGCCGTTAAAGACGACGATGATTTCGCTTCCGGAGTCGTTGAGCTGGTGCTCCAGCTCGCGCGGCGTGTACAGCGGGTTCACGTTGACCTGTATGGCACCCGCCCGGGCAATGCCCAGGAAAGCGATCGGGAATGCCAAAAAGTTGGGCAACATCACCGCGACCCGGTCTCCTTTCTTGACGCCCAGGCGCTGTTGCAGCCACGCTGCAAAGGCGGCAGATTGGCGGTCTACATCGGCATAGCTCAGGGTCTGACCGAAGGCACGGAAGGCTGGTTGGTTGGCGAACTGTTTCATCGCCGCTTCGAGCATGTGCACGACCGAGGGGTGCGCATCGGCGTTGATCGTGGCCGGGATGTTGTTTGCGCTGTAGGTGGCGAGCCAGGGTTTGGAAGTCATCAGTGAATCTCCGTGAGGTTGAATTTATTTTTTGATCAAATCGGGTTGAAGCCCCCGTAGAAAGGGCGTCAGTAGCTACTGTATTGAGAGCACCCGTCCAGGGTTCATGGTGTTCTCTGGGTCCAGTGCCCGTTTGATGGCGTGCATCATACCCAGCGCCACGGGCGACTTGTGCTGCTCCAGCTTTGCACGCTTCAAGCTACCCACGCCATGCTCGGCGGAGATGGAGCCGTTGAACTGGTCCACCAGGTCATACACGATGGTGTTGACGCCTTTTTCGTCGTCGCGTAAAAAAGCTTCGGCGTCGGCTCCTTCAGGGGCTTGCACGTTGTAGTGCAGATTGCCGTCACCCAGGTGGCCGTAGTTGACCAGTCGCGCGCCGGGGAATGATTGCTCCAGCGCGGCATCTGTCAGGCGCACAAACTCCGGGATACGGGATACGGCAATCGAGATGTCGTGCTTGATGTTCAGACCTTCCTGCGCTTGCGCCAGCGGAATGCTCTCGCGGATGTGCCACAGCGCACGCGCCTGGGTGATGCTTTCGGCCACCACGGCATCCAGCACGCAGCCCTGCTCCATAGCGACTTCGAGCAATCGTTCAAAGCAGGTGCGGGCGTGGGCCTCGGATTCCTGGTCCGAATTTTCTAAAACCACACAGTAAGGTGCATCGCCATCCTGAAACGGCACCCGCAGCTGGGGAAAGTGCTTGGTCACCAGGCTCAGCGCAAATTTCCCCATCACTTCAAAGCCGGTCAAACCAGCACTCAGGTGCTGGTGGGCCAGGCCCAGCAGTTGCACGGCGGCTTCCAGCGAGGGCACAGCGGCAAAGGCGGTGAGTTGCGCTGCGGGCAGCGGGTAGAGCTTCATGATGGCGCCGGTGATAACGCCCAAAGTGCCTTCTGAGCCGATCATCAGGTGGCGCAGGTCGTAGCCGGTGTTGTCCTTGCGCAGGCCCGAGAGGCCGTGCCAGATGTCCCCCTGCGGTGTGACCACTTCAAGGCCCAGGCACAGTTCGCGCGTGTTGCCGTAGCGCACCACCTGCGTGCCGCCGGCATTGGTGCCCAGGTTGCCGCCGATGGTGCAACTGCCCTCGGACGCCATGCTCAGTGGGAACAAAAAGCCGGCTTTTTCACAAGTTTCCTGAATGGACTGCAGCACGCAACCAGCGTCCACCGTCACAGTGAGGTTGGCGCCATCGAGCGTGCGCACCTGGTTCATGCGCTGCAGGCTCAGGATCACTTGTGTACCGCTGTCATCGGGCGTGGAGCCCACCACCATGCCGGTATTACCCCCCTGGGGCACGATGCTCACGCCCGCTGCCCCGCAGGCCTTGACGACGGCGGCTACTTCAAGAGTATTGGCTGGGCGCACAACGGCCAGCGATTTGCCGTGTTCGCGCCGGCGCCAGTCCTGCTCATAGGCGCTGAGGTTACCCTCAGTCAATACGTTGGCCGCTCCGACTGCGGTGCGCAGTTGTTCCAGTAGTTCAGTGTGTGTGCTCATGGTGCTACCGGGGCGGTTGGCTCTCGGGTGTCAGGTGCGTGGGGGTGGGCGAGGCGCAAGCGCACATGAAGGGTGCAGGCTGCAAACAGCGTCAGGCACAGTCCAATTTCCATTAGCCCGAGGTAGTTGCCGGGAGGCTTGTCACTCCAGCCGCGCACCACACCTTCAATGAAATACAGCCACACCACCAGGCTGACCCAGCGGTAGGTGTACATGCGATTCTTCAGCAGGCCCGCCAGCGGTATGCACAGCGGTAGCGCCTTGAGCACAAGCCATGAGCCACCCGGGCGCAGCGGCGCCAGATAGAGTTCCCAGGCCAGGGACAGGACAATCAGTGCCAGCACACTGCCCACAGCGAGCCAGCGCGTGGAGTTGACGGAAGTGGAGGGTGTATTCATCTCGGTGGCATCATAGCGGGATGCAACATCTTGAACGTCTGAGGGGCTGGCTCAATGAAATCGCCCATGTGCCCTGGATTCACGCAATTCGTACGTTGCGGGAGCGTTTTCGCGAGGACCGCCTGGGCTTGACTGCCAGCAGCCTGACTTTTACGACCACCATTGCGCTGGTTCCCTTCATTACGGTGGCGCTGGCTGTGTTCACGGCGTTCCCCATGTTTGCCAAGTTTCAGGACGTGCTGCAGAAGTGGCTGATTGAAAGTCTGGTGCCCGACAATATTGCTCGCCAGGTGCTGGGCTATCTGAACCAGTTTGCAGGCAAGGCCAGTAAGCTCGGTGTTGTGGGCTTGCTGGCTTTGCTGGCTACCGCCCTGGCACTGGTGTTCACTATTGACCGCACGCTCAACAACATCTGGCGGGTGCGCACCTCGCGCCCGTTTGCCCAGCGGGTGATGGTGTACTGGGCCTTCATCACGCTGGGTCCGGTGCTGCTGGCGGTGAGTCTGAGTATGACGTCATACGCGGTGTCGCTCTCGCAGGGCTTGGTGGGGGACATGTTGGGCGGTCTGTCGTTGCTCTTGAACGTGCTGCAATTCGCGCTGGTAGCGGGCGGCATGGCGGCATTGTTCCGGTTTGTGCCTAACACCCACGTGCGATGGGGCCATGCCTGGATTGGCGGTGTGTTTGTGTCCGCGGGCATGGAGTTGGCCAAGCGTGGGCTGGCGCTGTATGTGAGTAGCGTGCCCACCTATTCGATGGTCTACGGAGCGTTTGCCACGCTGCCCATTTTGCTGGTCTGGATCTATGTGGTGTGGGTCATCGTGCTGTTGGGTGCGGCGCTGACGGCTTATTTGCCCAGTCTGCTGGCCGGGGGCACGCTGCGCCGTTTGCCGCATGGTTGGCGGTTCCAGATTTCACTGGAGGTGGTGGCACAACTGGAAGGCGCACGCGCAGGGGAGGCCAAGGGTTTGACCCTGGATCAACTTTGCCACACCTTGCATGTGGATCCGTTGCGCCTGGAGCCGCTGCTGCAAACGCTGACGTCGTTTGACTGGATAGGGCAATTGCGTGAGGTGCTGCAACCCGGCTCCGAGGCGCGCTATGTGCTGCTGGTGGACCCGGAGGTCACGCCACTGGCGCCGCTGTTGAGCGCGTGGCTGGTAGAACGCACGGACCAGACCGAGAAGATATGGCAAATTGGCCGTTGGCCCTCTATAACACTGCGTGAGGTGCTATGAAAATAATAGCTATGATGGCCTAATCGAGTTTCGCCCCTGACTTGCCCACCGCATCCGCCCATCGCGGCATTTCAGCGGCCAGGTATTTGGCAAACTCGTCCGCGCCCAGAAACGCAGGGTCTGCTCCTTGCGTGATCATGCGGGTGCGCACCTCGGGCATGGCCAGAACCTGCCTGAATGCGTCGCTCAGTTTGGCGACGACATCCTTGGGCGTGCCAGCCGGGGCCAAAAAGCCGTAGAAACCCACCACCTCAAAGTTCTTGATGCCCGCCTCGATGACCGTGGGGACATCGGGCAGCGCGGGGTTGCGTTCGCGACTGGTTACGGCCAGCGCGCGGACCTTGCCCTGCTTGTGGTAGTTTGCGGCCTGGGGAATGGACTCGGCCATGAACTGCACCTGGCCACCCATGAGGTCTGTAAATGCCGGAGCGCTGCCCCGATAGGGAATGTGGACCATGAACAGGCCGGTGGCCGCCTTGAACATTTCGGGCGCCAGGTGGCTGATGCCCCCGTTGCCGGCGGAGCCGTAGTTGATTTGGCCGGGCCGTGCGCGGGCGTAGTCAACAAACTCCTTCAGCGTATTAACGGGTAATTTGGGGTTAACCAGCAGCGCCAGCGGTTGCATGGCGGTGCGGGCAATGGGCGTGAAGTCGCGCAGCGTTGCGTAGGGTAGCTTGCTGTAGATGGCGGGGTTGATGACCATGACACCGGTGTTGGCCAGCATCAGGGTGTAGCCATCGGCAGGGGCTTTCATCACCTCCTGCGCACCGACGGTGCCACCCGCGCCGGATTTGTAGTCGATCATCACCGGCTGGCCTAATACAGACTGAAGTTTGTCGCTCAGCAGGCGCGCGTGCTGGTCCAGCGGGCCACCGGCGGGGAAGCCAATGATGACCTTGAGGGGCTTGTCGGGGAAGGCGGCTGATACCAGGGTGCTGGTGGC
>JBAWYQ010000147.1:0-10373 GCA_037143475.1 Burkholderiales bacterium
TCAAGGAAATTGGGCTGGCTCAGGTCGACCACCCCCACCAGCGCACCGGTGACCCTGCCCTGCGCATTGCGCAGCGGCACCGCCAGGGCCACCACCGCGGCGTGCCGCGCCTTGCCCATCAAGGGTTTGCTGAAGCTTGTCTTACCCTCTTTAAGGGCCGCCACGATGTGCTCTCGGTCCATGAAATTGAGGCCCAACCGCCCCGCCTCGGTCGGCACATCGGCAATGGCCGTGCCGTCCACGCCGACCACGAAGACGCCCCCGTTGAACAGGGGCAGTGCCGTTTCGCGCTGCAGCAACCGTGCCTGCAAAAGCGGCCGATTGCCCATCAAGGGCGCATCTATCATTCTGGCGAGGCTCTCCAACGCGGCCACCCGGTCCTGCAACTCATCGTTGACGTGGGCGGCAATGTTGGAAACGGTTGAGAACTGTTGCTCGCTCAGCACCCGCTGCATATCCGATTGCAGCAGGCTGCCGCCCACGAACGCCAGTGTCCAGAGGCCGGCAACGAACAGGGCCAGGGTGTGCAACGTCACCCGCGCCTTGATCGAGAGCGTGTGAAATGGATTGCGGTTCATTTCAAGATTCTCCTGCAACAAAGGCCATATCGAGTTTGCGCAAACAATTTGCCAGGTTCTCAATCTCGACCGTGAAAGGCAGAAACAGTGCGCTCGTGCGAGCCAGGTCACCGGCACCCGCCAGCGCCTCCATCTCGGCTGCTATGCGCGTCGCCGGGCGTGCACCAAAGTTACCCAATATGCCCTTCAAACCATGGGCGCAGCGTGCCGTGTCCTGCGCATCGCCGGCATCGATCGCACGGCGCAGGGCCGCGAGTTCGCCGACGTAGAGACCCAGGAACGCGGGGGCCAGAATTTCGACAATTTCGGCATCCACATCCTTGCACGCCTCGGCGTAGTCAAAAACCGGTTGAGCCACACGGTGTGCCGCGCCATCGGCGGCGCAGACACCCAGCACGGCGGCAAGCGCAGCCTGGTCAATGGGCTTTGACAGGTAATCATCCATACCCGCATCCAGGCAGGCCTGGCGGTCGCTCTCCATCGCGTTGGCGGTCATGGCAATCACTACCAACGGTGGCCAGCCCTGCTGCGCTTCAAGCAGACGCAGGCTGCGGGTGGCCTCCAGCCCGCCCATGACCGGCATTTGCATGTCCATCAGCACCAGATCAAAGCGCTGCCCGGCACCGATCAGGTCCAGCGCAATCTGCCCGTTCCCGGCCAGCGTGGTGCAGTGACCCCATTTTTCCAGCAGCCGTAAAGCAAGGGTCTGGTTGATCGGGTTGTCTTCAACCAGCAGCACCCGCAGGCTTGCCTGACCCCCTGAAGTGCTGGTTGCTGCAGAGGCCGCGATATCGCCGGCGGGTTGTGCGGTGGCCTCTTCATCGATATCAAAAACCACCGTAAAACTAAAGACGCTGCCCTTGCCCGGTTCGCTTTCAACCTCCAGGTGGCCACCCATCAGTTCCACCAGCCGGGTCGAGATGGAAAGCCCAAGCCCGGTGCCGCCAAACTTGCGAGTGGTCGAGGTATCGGCCTGCGAGAAGGCTTCAAAAACGCGCCCGAGCTGCTCGGGCGCGATGCCGATACCGGTGTCGCGCACTGCGAAACACAGCGCCGCGGTGCCGTCATGGCGTGCATCGATGCAGACGCTGCAGTCAATCTGTCCGTTTGCTGTGAACTTGATGGCATTGCCAAGCAGATTGAGCAGCACCTGGCGCAGACGCGTGGGGTCGCCCCACACGCGGCCAGGCACATCGGGGGCGAACTTGCAATGGAGCTGAAGCCCCTTGCCCAGAGCCGACGGACGCACCGACTGCAAAACTTCCGACACCGTTTTCTGCACGTCAAACGCCACCCGCTCCACCGACAGCTTGCCGGCCTCAATCTTCGAGAAATCAAGAATGTCATTGAGGATCACCAGCAGCGAGGCGGCCGATGACTTGACCAGCCCCAGGAATTCCGTGCGCTCGGCCGGGTCTTGCGTATCCAGCGCCAGGTCGGTCAAGCCGATGATGCCGTTCATCGGGGTACGGATCTCATGGCTCATATTGGCCAAAAAGTCTGACTTCATGCGACTGGCCTGCTCGGCCTCGACCCGCTTGACGATGAGCTCAGCCTCGAACGCCTTGTTGGCCGTGATGTCGGTGCGAATCGCAATGTACTGCTCAGGCTTGCCGTTTGCACCCATAAACGGCGTGACGGTGGTGCGCACCCAATACAGGTGACCGCCTTTGGTGCGGTTGCACACCTCGCCATGCCACGACCGGCCGGTGGCCAGGGTGCGGTACATCTCCCTGAAGAAACCCTGGGGGTGGGAGCCCGAGTTGAGCATGGAGTGGTCTTGTCCGAGCAACTCTTCGCGCGTGTAGCCGCTGACCTCGCAAAACTTGTCGTTCACCGACAGAATGATCCCCTGCACATCGGTAGTGGCCACAATGGAGTGCTGGTCGAGCGCGTTCAGGGTATTGGCCAGCTCCCGGTCGAGGCCCACATTGGCATAGGCCAGGGCCTGTGCCGTCCATTGGCTGGCCGCAGCATAGGTGGCCAGCGTCATGCCCACCACAGACATGGTCATGGTAAAAAGCCAGTAGCTGACCATCTGGGAGCTACCGGCACTTGCGGCGAAAAAGCCGGTGCCCAGCACGGCACCACTCGCCGCAATGGTCGCCACCAGCAACGCTACCGCGGTGACACCCCTTTGCCCGTGGCGCACGGCGGCCCAGGCGACAAACAGAAACATCCAGTAAGCCCTGAAAATATCATCGACCTCGACATGAAGGCTGGCCGGCAGCAGGCGATGCCCCCAATTGAGAAAGACCAGCCCCGCCACCAGCGTGGTCAATGCAGCCAGCAGTGTCGGTTCGGCGATATTCTTCAGCGTGGCTCGGCTCAGATGCGTGGGCAGCCTCCAGGCCTGCCACTGGTGCAGCACTGGCCACCACAGCAGCAGCAGCGGCGTGACCAACATCACCCCCAACGAATCACCCATCCACCAATGCGCCAGAGTCGACAGGTACGCATCGGGGCCAACCAGACCGGCCAGCAACATGCCGGTCGCACCCACCAGTGCGCTCACGCCGGCACCCGCCAGGCAACCCCAGACCAGCAGCTGCCAGAGGTCGTGCAATGACGGCAAGCCAATGCCAAACCGGCCATTGCGGCGCACCCAGCGCGCACCCGCCCAGGCCGCCAGGCTACTGCCCAGCGCCCAAACCACGCAGACCCAAGGCGGTGCCCCACCATTGAGCCCATTGGCCAGCAAAGCACCCGCGAATACCGCCAGAACATAGCGGTTGCCGCCCAGCAGCACGGCGGCCAGTGCGATGCCGCTGCTCAGGAAAAAGATCGAGGCTTCGCCAAAAAACAGCCGTACCAGCCACGAGGTCAAGGCGTATAACGCGGCCACGCCAAGCAGCTTGAGTAGTTCGGCCTGACTTGGGATGTTGTCGCTATTTTTCATTGTTATATGGCTGTAGCCCCCGTGTAATATGCGCTAGCAGCTATTATTTTAGTAGCAGTTTAGGCGTCGAAAATTGTTGCGTCAGAATCCGTTTTGCCAACCACTTCAGCAGCGGGGCGTAGCACGCCGCAATCCACAGTGTTGGCACATTGCGCTGCAGGACGGGGGTGCGCGGGTTGGCGAGTGGTTCGGCGTGGGTCATGGTGCTTGCTCGGCCAAGAGCGTCATGTCGTCAACGTTCAAAACATGCTCGGCCGCCAGGAGAACAATGAACTCGCCCTTGACCTTGCCCAGACCGTGGATGAAGTCGCGCGCAATGGAGCTGCCAAACTGTGGCGGCGGCTCGATATCGCTGGCTGCAATTTCCAGCACTTCACTCACCGCATCCACCATCAAACCCAGCTCGGTCGTTTCGCCATTCTGAACGGCGTCGAAAATGACGACGCAGGTTTTGCCGCTCACCGCAACATTGCCGCGCCCAAAACGCGATTTCAAGTCAATAACGGGCACCACGGCACCGCGCAGATTAATGATGCCGCGCACAAAGGCGGGCATCAGCGGGACCACGGTCATGGCACTGTGCTGGATGATCTCGCGCACCGTGCGAATCTCCATACCAAACACCTCATCATCCAGAATAAAGGTGAGATATTGCGCCGGGGCGGACTCATTGGTCATGGTGGGCCGCATCAGTAAGGCTTGAAGTTGCCACCACCCCCGCGCACGGCGGTGGCTTTGAGTGGCGCGTTCAGCCGGGGAGCGGCACCGCCCCTGCGCTCATTGCCCGCCGGCTCCTGGCGCAGCCCGTGGCGGCTGGAGGGCTTGTGGGCGTCGTCGCCCAGGTTGAAGAAAGCGACCGACTGCTGCAACTGCTCGGCCTGGCCGGACAACTCTTCGCTGGTGGCGGCCAGCTGCTCTGAGGCGCTGGCGTTTTGCTGGGTGGCCTTGCTGAGCTGCCCCATGGCCCCGCCAATTTGCACGACAGACTCACTTTGCTCGGCGCTGGCGGCGGCAATTTCCTGAACCAGCTCGGATGTTTTTTGGATGCTCGGGACGATTGCGTTGAGCAGTTTGCCGGCACGCTCGGCCGTGTTCACGCTGTTGCTGGCCAGCTCGCCAATCTCCTTGGCCGCCTGCTGGCTGCGCTCGGCGAGTTTTCGCACCTCTGCGGCCACCACCGCAAAGCCCTTGCCGTGGTCACCGGCTCGCGCGGCCTCAATGGCGGCGTTCAAAGCCAGCAGGTTGGTCTGGTAGGCAATGTCATCGACGATGCCGATCTTGCCGGCAATCTGCTTCATGGCAACGACGGTTTGGTCGACGGCACCACCGCCGTCAGTGGCCTCACGGCTGGCTTTGGTGGCCATGCCATCGGTGACCTTCGCGTTGTCCGAGTTTTGCGTGATGCTGGCCGACATCACTTCAATGCTGGCGGTGGTTTCTTCGACGCTGGCTGCCTGTTGGCTGGCGGCTTGCGACAGGGATTGGGCGGTGGCTGACACCTGGTTGGCAGCACCGGTCAGGGCGTCGGCGGCGCCACGCACTTCACTCATGACGCGAGTGAGGTTTTCAGCAGTGGAATTTGCGCTGTCTTTGACCCGGCCAAACAGGCCCGCATAGTCGCGGTCAATACGCCGGGTCAGGTCGCCCTCGGCAAAGGCGGCCAATACCTCGGCCACGTCGGTCAACCCTTGTTCGCTGGTCTCAATCAGCTGGTTCATGCCGGTGGCCAGGTTGGCAAAGAAACCGGTCTTGCCCTCGGTGCGCAAGCGGGTGCTGAAGTCGCCTTGCGAGGCCGCCTGCACAATCGCCGCGACTTCGGTTTCCACCCCCACTTCGGCGGTGCGGTCTGCCCACTCGACCACGCTGCCCAGGCGCCGGCCCTGCGCGTCGAGCACCGGGTTGGCGATCAAACCAAAGTACAGGTTGCCAACCTTGATCTGGTTGCGGTAGGTGGTTTTAAGGGCGCTCAGCAGCCCGCGCTGGTGGGCCGGGTTTTTGTGGAACACATCAATGTTTTTGCCCATCAGGTTGGTTGCGTCAAATTGCGGCAATGCCTTGCGGAGCTCGGCCTCGTTGCGCTGCATCATGGCCGTGACGGTCTCGTTCATGTAGATGATGTTAAGGTCGTTGTCGGCGATCATCACATTGGTGGTGCACTTGTCCAGCGCGTTGCGGATGCGCAGATTGGTGTTGGCGGCGGTGGCTGCGTCTTGCAGCGTCAGTTGCACCTTGTCAATGGCTTCGGAAATACGCGCCTTTTGACCGGGCAGGCGGTCCATGGCGACCGCCAGTTTGCCCTCTGAATATCCGGCGACGACATCCACGGTTTTCATCGTCAAGGCGATGTTGGACTGCACCAGCCGGTTAATGCTTTGCGCCATGACGCCGTAGCCCCCGGGCAGGTCGGCCACCGGCATCTGGTGGTCCAGCATGCCCAGTTCCTGCTGCTGCGACATCTCGGTTTGCGCGGCCTGGAACCTGGCCAGCACGGCTTGCATTTGCGCCAGGGCCGAGAGCAATTGCCCGGTCTCGTCGTGGCTGTCGACGGCAATATTCTCATCGAGCTTGCCGGCCGCCACGTTGTTGGCGGTGGCTACTGCGCGACCCAATGGGCGCGTGATGCTGCGCACCAGATAAATGCCAAACAGCAGGGCAAACAGCAAGCCGCCAACGATGGACGCAATGGCCAGCGTGCGAATGGTGTGGTAGCGCTGCACCGACGCGACAAACTCTTGTTTGGACTCGTCCAACTGGAGCTTGAGCAGCGCATCAATGCCTTCGCCCACCGGGACATACAGGGGCCGGATTTTTTCCATGATCTGGCGCTTGGTGGCCACCATGTCATTGGCGCGCAGGGTCTCAAGGGCCGGCCGCAGGCCGTCTTTTACAAACTGGGCGCGGTCTTCGGCAAACTTTTTGGCCAGCAGCGCTTCTTCAGGAGTAAGCGATGTGGCCATATAGGCATCCCACACTTTGCCAATGGCGCTGATATTGGCCTCCACCTCGGCGATGTTGCGTGCAACTTCTTCGGGGGCCGGGTTGACGACGCTGGTGGCGATGGCGAGACGGTTGCGCAACAGCCGCTTTTGTATGTCGGCAATCTGGCCCATCGGTACGCTGCGATCCTCATAAATGCTCTCCATGGAGGCATTCGATTTGCTGATGCCATACAGGCCCACCAAGCCAACGCCAACCAGGAGAACGGACAGCAGGCAAATCAGGACGGATAGTCGGGTGCCAATTTTGAGATTTTTGAAATTCATGGTGATGCTCCTGTTATGAGTTGGATACAACTCTAATTTTTAGTGACTTAACGCGACTGCCTGTGCATCCACAGTGAGGGTCGCCAGATCTCGCAGCGGGTCGATATCCAGAATCAGCGCCAATTCGCCGTTATCCAGGATGCTGGCTCCCGAGATGCCGCGCAGGGTCTTGAACAGGCGGCCCAAGGGTTTGACTGCGGCCTGCTGCTGGCCGAGCAATGCTTCGACTTCAATGCCGTATTGCCCGCGCCCGGTGTGCACCACCACCACACTGACTCGCTCGGGGAGGCTGGACTCCACGCTGTACAGGGTGCGCAAGCGCACCACCGGCAGCACGGAGCCCCGCAGATCAAGGCAATGGCGGCCAGTGGCATCGACTTTGACGCTTTTGCTACTGGACTCTATGACCTCGACCACCGACTCATGCGGAAGCACAAACCAGGACTTGCCGACGCCTACGAGGAAGCCGTCAATGCGGGCCTGAGTGCTCGGCAAACGCCTATCGACCGTCTGGCTCAAGCGCATGTCCAAGGTGGCACTTCGAATTTTTTCGATGAGGCCATTCATGCCCACGATGGTCTCGATCAGACAGCAGTCATGACCAGCGCGTATTTGCAGCGAAGCACCCGCGGCGGCCAGTTCGCCCAACAGGTTGACAACGACATCCAATGGATCCAACTGGGCGATGCGTGGTTTGGATTCAAGTTCCATAGACACCACGCAGTGCTTCGTCACTTCTCGTCATGCCGCACCGGCCAATGAGTATGGATAGTCGAACACCAATTTTCAGAATTTGCATTTGGATTTTTCCTGACCGGGTTTGGCTTTTGATTCTGGCCGCCAGGACACCCCCCGACAATCGGGCGCGCCCTACTGCGGGTAGGGAAATTCTGATGCGGTGTGGGGTGCACACCACGACTGATTGACCTTGGTCTGAAAGCGCAGACAAACCTCGGGCGCAAGCGCTGCTGTGATCGCGAACCCGGGGGCAGCACTGTCCACCGGGTGCGGCTTCTCGTAGGGACGGTCACGCGGGTCGGCCAGCACCAACAGGTCCGGAGCCAGTGGCCGGTCCGGGCGGTGGCGAGTTACCACTGCCATCTCGCCATTGGCCAGGCGCACGATGCTGCCCGCGTGGTAGACACCGATGTAGGTGGCTATCGCCTCGATGGGGGCCGGTGCGTACCGGGTGAGGGCGTATTTTTTAAGGTCGTCGATGATGGCCCCGCCCAGTCTGCGTTCACGGTAGGGGCGGGGACGCATCATGGCCGCAAAACCATCGGCCACCGTCATCAGGGCCGATGCCGACTGCAGGTCCACCACAATGCCGTTTGGATAGCCGCTGCCGTCGATGTGTTCGTGGTGGTCCTGCACCGCTTGCAGCCACAAAGCATCGGTCACCCCGAATTGGGTCAGCAGTTGTATGCCGGTTGTTGGATGTTGGTGCACAAGACTCTTTTGCATTGCGTCCAATGGGGCTGATTGGCCCAGGCTGTCGCGCAAGGGCAGTGCGCCAAGATCATGCGTTAGCGCGGCGGCGACCAGTGACATGCGACTGGTACCGGACCAACCCAACACCTTGGTCAGCACACTGACCAGCACCGCAACCAGGATGTGGTGCAACACCGAGTACGGGTGGTGGTAGTTCAGGTAGGACTGCGCCAGCGCCGCGTCGGCGTCTTCATCGCAGCAGCGGATCAGCTCCTGCGCAAGCGCTCGAAATTTGAGACTGAAGACCCCCACAACCTGGCCGGCTGCCAACGCGCGCTCAAACGTGACGAGCTTGTCTGCGATGTCGCCAATGCGCAGGAAAACCGGCTCCTGCGGGTGTTTGGCAGCGCCATGCGATTGCGCCAACTTGAAACCCTCGGTTTGCAATCTTTCGACCGCATCAGCCCGATAGACGGTGGCACCACGCGCCAGAAACATTTGGCCGCCCGCGCTGTAAATGTCCAGCCGCGTAGGCGAGCCCAGGTACACGTCGTGTGATTCAATTCGAACAAGGTCTCTCGGATTGCGCAGTTGCATAGGGAGATTTCCCCGCAGTGGTACTGACACCAATTTTGCGAGGGAAGGCATCCGCCGACAATCGGGCACGTCCTACTGCTGGTAGGGAAATTCTGATGGCCCGATCAACGCGGGCCAAACCGCAGGGCCACTCAAGGAGCAATTTGCGCAGAGCCGGGTGCGCTGACTGCTGGCAGATGTAGCTCAATGCGTTGCCATAAAATGGCAAAGTCTGCCATTCAAAGGAGCCAGTTATGACACTCAACGTATCGTTACCGACAGAGTTGGAAGCACGTGTGCGCGAACACGTGGCCTCCGGGCTCTACGGCTCTGCAAGTGAAGTTATACGCGAAGCGCTTCGACTTTTTGAGGCCTATCAGTCAGTGCAATTGACAAGCTTGGGGGCATTGAAGGCAGATATCGCCAAGGGCATGGCGGATGTGCAGGCCGGGCGCGTGGAAATAATGGATATGGCGTCTATCAAGGCAAAGGGGCGTGCATCGCTCAAAGCGAGGCCGGCAAAGTAATGTCCACTGCACAGTTTGCGCAAAGCGCTCAAACGGATTTATTGGAGGCATGGCTCTTTATTGCCGAGCAGGACCAAAGTGCCGCAGACCGAGTTCTCGACACGATTGAGAACGAAGCGAACACATTCTGTATTACATGGTGACGACTGATGGCATTACGGTGGTTCGCGCACTGCACCATGCTCGGGACATGCAGCAGATCTCATTTGGACCATTTCAGTAAGGTGCGCCGCACGCAGCGATGACTAGCTGAGTACCTGTATTGCTTGCATGCCAGTAAGTGTGGCTTGCCGATCGAACCGCACCGCGTCGGTGGCCGCCGAGAGGACGCTGGCCCGCTCAGCTGGTGAGCTGGTGCTTCTGGGCGTAGTTGATCAGGTCGACCATGTTGGAGAGTTCAAGCCTCGCCATCAGGCGCACTTTGTGGGCACTGACGGTCTTGTTGCTGATGCCGAGTTGGGTGGCGATGTCATTCCCACGTCAACCAGTTTGAGGCCAATTGATCTGCACTTTTCGGCTATGGGCCAGACAGTCGCGCAGGTACAAGTTGATGAGACTCTGATACGGTACACCTACCTCATCGGCCATACCCTTGAAATACTGCACAACGTCTTCTGAAAGTCGCATCGTGACGGGCTTCTTCAGCTTGGATGCGTATGGGTTTTTGCGAGACTTCAGTCTGGCGAGATCGTATTCTGCTTTCATATGTGTCCACTTCGATAGAACGTGCCTTCACGCTTGGTTGCCTTGCGTGCTGAGATGATGCGAATCGTCTCAGCATGATCCCTTTCGCAATGGCAAACGATGAGAAGCTTTGCCTCGGAACTCATCCCAAGCATCAGGAATCGCTCTTCCTCGTGTGAATTTTCTTCATCGAAGAACTGAACGCCAAACTCGTCGAAGAAGATCGACTTCGCCTCTTCAAAAGATACCTGGTGCTTTTTGAGATTTGATGCGGCTTTGGCCTCATCCCATTCGAAATAAATCATACATACATTGTATTTACGATTGCGCGCATGTCAAGTCGAAAACCTACAGCAGGAACCGCTGCTCAGGACAAGTGGGAAAGTTTCGGCGAAGGTCAGCATTCTTCCGGTAG
>JBAWYQ010000148.1:0-10332 GCA_037143475.1 Burkholderiales bacterium
ACGCTGTCGTCTGCCACGATAGGCGCCAACAACAGCCTGGGTGCCCAACTGAGCAAGAAGTTCGAGACCGGCACCACCGTCTCCATCGGTCCCTCCTGGAACCAATCCGGCGGCAGCGCCAACACCACTCTGAACCTGAGCGTGCAGCAACCCCTGTTCAAGGGGTTTGACGGGGAGGTGACGCTCAGTGGAGTGCGCGCCGCCGAGTTTTCACTTGCCACTTCGCAGCGCAGCTTCGAGCAGGCGCGGGTCATTGTTGCGCTCGACACGATAAGCGCCTACTACCAGTTGATTCGCGACCAGGAAATGTTGCGGTTAGCGGGCTCTCTGGCCGAACGCCTGCACAGGCAGGCTCTGGTGGCGCAGAGCAAGGAACGTGTCGGCACGGCCAGCCCGATGGACACCTACCGTGCCGAGATTGTTCTGAAGGATGCCGAGGCTGCCGCCCACCAGGCGCGAAACGCGGTGGCCGCGTCTGGCGACCGGCTCAAGCTGCTGCTTGAAATGGAACTGAACACCACACTGGAACTCGTCGCACCGACGATACCGCAGACGGATGATCTGGATTACGAAACGCAGGCGCTCAATGGTCGCGCCGAGCTGCTGCAGTTGCAAGCCGAGATCGACGAGGCTGAGCGCGGCCTGCGCGTCGCTGGAAATGACATGCTTCCCGATGTCAACCTTCAGGTCAACTATGGCCAGGCGAGCTCCAGCGATCCGTTTCTCAACCAATACCTGCCAACGACACAAAAGCAATGGAGCGTCTATCTGGTGGCGTCGTCGGACATCTTTCGTAGTGCGCAAAAGACTGCCTATCGCAGAGCCGAGCTAAGACACAAATCCTTGCGCCTGTCACTGGAAAGCAAGGCCGCGGAACTGCGACGCCAGGTGCGCCAGCAATTGGCGCTGCTGGGGGAGGCACAGCAGCGCATCACCTTGCGCCGCCAGCAGATCAAGCAGGCTGAGAGTAAATTGGCTTTGGCCGAAGTAAAGTTCTCTCACGACATGGCCGACAATTTTTCCCTGCTGGAAGCGGAGACCGAGCTGCAGCGATCGCGTTTGAACCTGCTGGCGACAGAGGCCGAGTACGCGGTGGGCGTTTACAACTTGAAGGCGATCGCGGGACGCTTGCTCGACGGGTTTGCGCGCCCGGCCGCGAAGCGGAGCGAATAAGATGAGCCTGACCCGAAAAATGCGCATCGCCATCGGCCTGGGCATCGCCTTGGCACTGATCACCACTTGGACGGCGCTGCACCAGCGAGAGCTGCCCGGCGAACAGAGTCTGGTAACGGTGGAAAAAGGCAGCTTCGAAATTCGCGTTGACACCGTTGGCGTACTCGACGCCGGGCGAGGCTTTCAGGTGGCTTCGCAAATGCGTGGCGACCGCGGCAAGATCATCCAGCTGGTTGAGGATGGCGCGCGCGTTGCCGCTAACGACGTGCTGCTGCGTTTCGAGCCATCGCCTTTCGAGGCCGACATTCTGCGTCTTTCCGGGGAGCTGACGAGTCGCACGGCGGTGGTCGAATCGATGGGCCAGAGTCTTGAGGTGGAAAAGTCGCAAGCAGAAAAGACCGTCACCCACGCCCAGTTCGAGCTGAAACTAAAAAAGCAGGACTATCAACGTTATCTCGCCTACATCACCGACCTGCAGGGGCTGAAGAAGAAAGGGCACCAAGTCGAGAGCGAAATCATTCAGGCGCAGCGCAAAGCCGAGCAAATGTTCACCGAGCTGCAAAAACTGGAGTCCGATCTGGCGCGCCAGGAAAGAGAGGTGGTGTTCAAGGTCGCGCACGCCATGGCTGACCTGAGCAAAGCGCAAAGTGAGGCCAATACCGCCCGTGAGACGCTGTCACAGGCGCGCGCGGATATGGCCAGAACCGAGGTGCGGGCACCCAGCGCCGGCTTCGTCGTGCTCAATGAGTGGTACCAGGGCAACCAGAAGCGCAAGCCGCGCGCGGGCGACACGGTTTTTCAGGGCCAGCCGCTGCTCTACCTGCCGGACCTTTCATCGATGCTGGTGAAGAGCCAGTTGCGCGAGGAGGACCTGCACAAGATCAAAACCGGGCAGCCAGCCAGCGTGCGCGTCGACGCCTACCCCGATGCCAGTTTTCAGGGTGAGGTGGACAACATCGGAGTGCTCGCGGTGGAGTCGGCCGAGTCGGGCAGCATCGGCAAGCACTTTCAATACACGGTGAAGCTCAAGGGTACAGATGAGCGCCTGCGCCCCGGCATGACGGCCCGCGTCAGCATCATGTCCGACCATGTCAAAGACGTGCTGAGGATCCCGGTGGCGGCATTGTTCCAGGACGACAAGCAACGCTTCTGTCATGTGCGCGTGGGTGGCAGGCTGGAGGCGGTGCCGGTCAAAATCGGGCGCAGCAACGAGGACTGGGTAGAAATACGCGAGGGCCTGTCAGTCGGACAGCAAGTCAGCCTGGTGAAGCCCTGAGCATGGCCGCTCTGATCGAGGTCCAGCAGATGGCCAAATCCTATCG
Organism: Burkholderiales bacterium; assembly: GCA_037143475.1. Classification (GTDB taxonomy): domain Bacteria; phylum Pseudomonadota; class Gammaproteobacteria; order Burkholderiales; family Burkholderiaceae_C; genus Allorhodoferax. The sequence continues at coordinate 2,496 of JBAWYQ010000148.1, forward strand.
CCGTGGCACGCAGGAACTGAGAATTCTGCGTGACCTCGATTTCCAGGTTGAACGGGGCGAATTTGCTGCCATCATGGGCGCCTCGGGCTCTGGCAAGTCAACCCTGCTCAATATCCTTGGTTGCCTCGACCGCCACAGCTCGGGACGCTATATCTATGACGGCCACGACATGTCCGGTCTAGACGACGCAGCCTTGTCGCTGTTTCGCAGCCGCGAAGTCGGCTTCGTTTTTCAGGGGTTCAACCTGGTCTCGCAATTCTCGGTTCTTGAAAATGTCGAACTACCCTTTCTGTACGCGCCAGACTATTGCACCGACATGCGCGCGCGCTGCATCGAGGCGTTGGCGCGCGTCGGCCTTGCGGCGCGCCTGCAGCACTTGCCCAGCGAATTGTCTGGCGGTGAAATGCAGCGGGTCGCCATTGCCCGCGCCATCGTCATGCTGCCGCGTCTGATACTCGCCGATGAACCGACCGGCAACCTGGACTCGGCGACCGGTGGGCAGATACTCGATATTCTGGAAGATCTGAATCGCAATGGCGCCACCGTGCTGGTAGTGACGCACGACGCCAGCATCGCGGCCAGGGCACAACGACAGTTCAGGCTTGAAGATGGCCACTTTGCCTGATCGTTTCACGCAAGGGCAGCGCAAGGTCGAGGCCCACTTGCGCTACGCTGCCCGCTCGCTTTGGCAGCACCGATTGCGCGCCCTGCTCAGCGTGCTGGGCATCGTGTGCGGTGTCAGTTCATTTGTCGCCATGATCTGCGTCGGTGAAGGAGCCAAGCGCGAGACTTTGGCGCAAATCGAGCAGCTCGGCACGAGCAACGTACTGGTGCGCGCCGCCACCATGAGCGGCGAGCAGACGGTCGAGGCTCGCCAGCGCGGCTCGCGCGGGCTGGAGCTTGCAGATGGCGAGCGCCTGCGCAACAGCATCACCCGGGTCGCTGCGGTTGCCGCCGTTCTTGAAATGAAAGTGACAACGATTGCGTTGTCGCGCCAAACGGCTCCGCAAGTGCTGGCAGTGACACCGAATTTCGGCGGGGTTCAGGGACTCGATGTTGCTGCTGGCCGGTTCATCACCGAGGCCGACTCGACCGAGCGAAACCTGGTCTGCGTTCTCGGCCATGGCCTGGCCCAGAGCCTGGGTGCAGCAGGTCGACCGGGCGGTCTGCTGCGGTTGCAGAACTCCTTGTGCAAGGTGGTCGGGGTATTGCAGCGTTTTGAGCGCAAGACGGGCAAGAACAGCGCCATTGCCGTGCGGGATTTCGACAATGCTGTGCTGGTGCCGCTGGGTGCAGTCGGTGTGCTCGCCGGTGGCCGCTCGGGCGCCGTCAGTGAACTGGTGGTGCGTCTCGCCACTGCGGATGATGTGTTGCCGACGCTTCCCCTGATTCGCCGCGTGCTGGAAGTCAATCACCGCGGTGCTGACGATTATCGTATCCTCGTGCCGCAGGAGCTGCTGCGCCAGGCGCAACGCACGCAGGCAACTTTCGATGCGGTACTGGGGAGCGTTGCGGCGATTTCACTGCTGGTGGGAGGGATCGGGATCATGAATGTGATGTTGGCCAGTGTTATGGAACGCCGCCGCGAGATCGGCATCCGCCGTGCCGTGGGCGCAACACAAAAGCACATCACCCTGCAGTTCATGACCGAGACCGTTCTGCTGACCTCGATTGGTGGTCTGCTCGGCATTGCTGTTGGCGTGCTCGGTACCGTGCTGCTCGGCGTTGTCACGGGCTGGGCTACGGCGATCAGCGCCTGGGCCTTGTTGCTGCCACTGTTCATGTCGGCACTGACGGGACTGTTCTTTGGCCTTTACCCCGCCTTGCAGGCGGCCAAGCTGGATCCGATTGCGGCGCTGCGCTATGAATAACACCTGTTTGCGTTTTATCTTCGTCTGGCTACTCTGCGCCGGACTACTCTATGCCGAATGCGCCGTAGCCCAGGACAAGGCCGCCGAAGAAAGCTGGGAGGTGGCACCCGACTTTGAAAAGCGCAGGCCGATGACCATCGCCGTGCTGCCCATGGACAATCTCTCGTTGGAGGAAGGAGTCGAGGAGGCGCTCTACCAGCAGGTCTATCGGCGGCTGACCTCGCGTGGTTACGCAAAGGTCTCGGTCGATCACGTTTCGGAGGTGATGAAGAAGCTCGGGGTCACGGTACCCGGCCTGCTAGGCGGTTTTTCAACCATTCAGCTTGGCAAGGAATTGCACGCCGACGCGTTGCTGCTGGGGCAGATTGAGCAGGCAGCGAGCGTGCACCAGGCGGTCTACGACGCGGTCGTGGTGTCTTGCAGTCTGCGCTTGATCGATGCCCAAACCGGCAAAACGCTATGGCATGCCGAACAGTGGCGCACCGCGCACCGACAGTGGGCTCTGGATCCGTTCAACATGCTGCTCAACACAATGGGCCATGCCAATGCATCGCGCGAGGACCGGGTGGCCTATCTGGTTCAGGAGATGCTCAAGACCCTGCCCAAGGGGGCAATCCAAATTGACACGGGCGACCTGCTCAACCGCGCCAGCGTCATCAAGCCTTGACGATCGAAAGGGCAGCGGCAGGCAAGTTTTGAAGCTCCAATAATTCAATTTATTCGAATCTTTGCTACAAGTAATTTGAATTTTTTTGGTTAATTGACGTCTTAAACTTCTACCCATCTCAAGCCGTTTGCTGCTTGACGGGTGAATTTTGACAAGCTGCCTGCAATGATTACCGCCCCTGCTTCCCGCCGTTACCATGGCTTCGCCATCGCCATGCACTGGATACTCGCCATCGCGCTGGTAACCATTTTTATTTTGGGCCACTACATGGCCGACTTGCCATTTTCGCCGCATCGGCTCAAGCTTTATAGTTGGCACAAATGGGCCGGTGTCACGATCTTGATCCTGTCCGCAGTGCGACTGGCTTGGAGACTCACGCACCGGCCACCGGCGTTGCCGCAAGCCGTCACCTTGGCCATGTCAGGCTGGCAGACGCAGGCCTACCACGCCACCCACATCGTGATGTACGCACTCTTCTTCATCGTTCCGCTGATCGGCTGGTCCTACAGCTCGGCGGCAGGCTTTCCTATCGTACTGTTTGGCGTACTTCCATTGCCCGATTTCGTAGCCGCAGACAAGGCGCTGGCCGATCTGATCAAGCCCTTGCACGGTTTGACAGCCAATGCGCTGGGCGCGCTGGTGCTGCTGCATGTGGGCGCCGCACTCAAACACCATTTCATCGACAAAGACGGTCTGCTGGACCGCATGCGCCCAGGTCGTTCTTGAACAAACCCACAACGCACCTGAACCAAAACGGAATCCAAACCAATGAACTCTTTTTTTCCTACGACGATAGGCGCCACAGTCCTGGCTTTACTTGCTTCCATGGGCGCAAGCGCCGTGCAGGCTGACCAGAAACTGCTGCCCGCGCAAAGCGAGATCACTTTTGTGAGCAAGCAGATGGGCGTCCCGGTGGATGGCCGCTTCAAGAAGTTTGACGCGCAAATCGCCTTTGACCCGAGCAAGCCCCAGAGCGGCAAGATTGCCTTCACCATCGACATCGCCAGCGTCACCCTGGGCTCACCCGAGCCTGACGCCGAGTTGCCCAAGACACCATGGTTCAACACGGCAAAATTTCCCCAAGCTACATTCCAGTCCAGCAGCATAAAAGGCCTGGGCGGCGGCAAGTTCGAGGTCTCGGGCAAGCTCGCCATTAAGGGCAACACGCAAGACGCAGTAATCCCGGTCACGCTGGTGCAGGCCGGCCCTTCCACCACCGCCAGCGGTGTGTTCACCATCAAACGCCTTTCCTACAAGATCGGTGAAAACGAGTGGGCCGACACGGCCATGGTCTCCGACGACGTTCAGGTCAAGTTCAAACTGGTGCTCACCGGCGTTGCTAAATTCTGATTTTTTCCTCACCCCTGTTTTTTTTCAATGGAGCAATTCACTATGCGCAAATCCCTAATCGGCCTGGCCGTGGCCGCCACCTTGGCATCGGGCCTGACTCACGCCGAATCCGCCTCGTATGGCATTGACCCGACGCACACCTTTGTGACCTTCGAGATCGGCCACTTCGGTGCGTCGGTTAACCGCGGGCGTTTCGACAAGAAGGAAGGCTCCATTCAGTTTGATCGGGCTGGCAAGACCGGCAAGGTCGAAATCAGCATCGACACCACCTCCATCAACTCGGGGACCGCCGCATTTGACAAACACCTGCAAAGCGCCGACCTGTTCGACGCCGCCAAGTTTCCTGCCATCAAGTTTGTGTCGGACAAGTTTGTCTTCAATGGCGACAAAGTGGCTGAGGTATCGGGCAATTTGACGCTGTTGGGCAAGACCCAGGCGGTTACCCTGAAGGCCAACCAGTTCGCCTGCTACCAGAGCCCCATGCTCAAGCGCGAAGTCTGCGGCGGCGACTTTGAAACCACCATCGACCGTACAGCATTCGGCATGAACTATGGTGTGGATTGGGGCTTTCCAAAGAACGTGCGCCTGGTGATTCAGGTCGAAGCCGTCAGGCAATAATCAGGCAAACACGTTGAACCTGGCGGCCAGTTGCTGCAGGCTCTTGAGCCTGCCCCAGGGCATCCCAGCAGGTGCAGCATTGAAGTCGAATGACTGTGCCTTCTGGCGTTCGGCCTCGTCGCTGAATTCACGCATCGCCGAAACGGCCAGCGCTACAAAGTCTGGTTGTTTAACAACGCCCGTTGGTTGAGGTTTGGCGACCAGAACACCATCCTTGTTGAGCGTGATTTGGGTAAAAACGCCAACGTTGCGATCTACCGCGCGCTGGTGATCGGCGGCCTGGCTCTCGCTATCCAATTGTGGATCGCTGCCAGCCGCGAGTTTACGGCCGTCGGTGTAGGTCTCTGCAACGGGCTGACTCGCTTGCGAAACGCCCCGGCCAGGAAACTGCACTTTCAGCACGACACTCTCGGCCCGTACCAGATCACTTTGTGAGGCAGGCGCGGGCGACTGAGTCGGCGGCTTGCTCAAACCTGTGTGCGAGGTGACGTCAGATAACGCATCGTCCGAGGCGATAGGCGTGTTGCTACTTGGAAAATGCAAGTGGGTAAAGCGGTCGATTTGCATGACACATCCCCGATCAAACAATGAATGCACCGAGTATGGGGAGACGAGAAACTAGTCAACGCAGAAATAAAGCCCAATAAACCGGGCATTTCCAACGGTGCGATGACTTTCGCCAGAACTGAAGACGCCTAGCGCAACGTCAAGTGGAAAAACTAGACGCCTGGGCCCCGGGTTTTCAATACGATCCGCGTAAATAATCGGTCGTAGGCTGGGTTGGGCGGGAACTTACCGCCCAGCGGATCCATATTCAACTTGAAAGCGGCATCCAACTCCCGCCAGTCCACATCAGTCAATAGCTTTTCGGCGGCGGGCAAAATCACGGTTTCTTCCAGTCGCATGTGCTCCAGGTAAAAATCTAGAAAACGTAGGGCCGTATCCACAAACGCCTGCATACGCGAATCACCCAACAACTCCCAGGCCAAAAGCAGGTGCTGCAATTCCCGCACCGCTTTTTCACCTTGCTGGTGGTCGCGGTCCAACTGCTCAATCAACTCCTGTAGTTCAGGCGCCACGATAACCACACGAGGAAACAACAACTCAGTCTCTTTGGTGTGGTGCAGCCGCTCGGGGAACTCATCGATATAAAACAGCATGGCCCGCAGAACATCAAAAAATTGCTCCGGGTTGTTGATCGGACCCCGAATCACCTGAGCGCGCATGGAGCGCAACATGGCGCCCAACGAAGCGTGCTCATCGCGAATGATTTGCAGACTGGCGTGTTTCATGGCGGTCTCCGATTTAGTCATCTTTTGCGCAGTGCCCCGCATGCTCCAACCATGACTTTACCTCAGACCCATAGCCCTGACGAAGATCAATGAATGCACGACTAAAGCGTCGACCGCCTGTTTGCATGCCTGCGATGTGCGCAAAAGCGCATTGACTATGCATTGAATCTGATACGCTTTGCCCCGATCTGATTATTTTAGAAAGGTGCACACCATGTCCGAAACCCCAAACTCCAATGTCAGCTCCCAGGAAAAACTGGTGACCGACATCCGCGCCGTCATTGCCGATGCCGAGGAAATATTGCTGGCCACAGCCGACCAGACCGGAGAAAAGATCGCCAGTCTGCGCGCGCGCATCAAGGAGCGCGTGCTGGACGCCCGCATCCGCCTGGACGCTGCCGAAGAAGTGCTCATCGAGAAGACCCGCGCTGCCGCGCGCGCCACTGATGACTACGTGCATGAGAATCCATGGCAGGCTGTGGGCATTGGTGCGGGCGTCGGATTTTTGCTGGGCCTAGTCCTGGGTCGTCGCTAATTCGTTCAACAGCCAACCGTGAGCCAAGCCAACGAGGAACCCGGCGCTTGGAGCGCTGCCAAAGCCAAAGCGGTCACACTACTGACCATAGGTCAAACCCGCCTGGAGTTGCTCGGCAACGAACTGGAGGTGGGGCGTATCAGCGCCATGCGCCAGCTTATGCTGGGATTGGCACTGAGTTTTTGTATTGGCTTGGGGGTCCTGTTGACTGTCATTGGCCTGACTCTGTTGTTCTGGGAGCAACGCCTGCTGGTGGTGGGACTGACTGGTGCGCTGATCTGGGCACTGGCCCTTTATTTCTACTTCGCCTTGCGCCAGGGTGCCCAGAAAACTGAGCCGCTTTTTAACGCCAGCTTGGCTGAACTACAGGAAGACCTGCGGCAACTGAAAGCCGCTACTCGACATGAACGAGCGCCAGATTGAGCTCTATGTGCAGCGCGGGCGGCTGCGTGAACGCATCAGCGTCCAGCGCGGCCAGCTTGCCCGCGAGCTAGCGCCGGTCAGTAGTGCCCTTCAGGGTATTGACCGCACCCGTACTCAGCTGCGCTTGGCGCAGGCTTGGTTGGTTCACCACCCGACCACCGTAACGGCAGCTGTGGTTGGCCTACTGGTTTGGCGGCCACGCTCGGTATTCAGTGCTGCACGCTGGGGCTATTCGGCCTGGCGCAGTTGGGCCCGCCTGAAACAGTGGTTTGGACTTGTCGGATAATCGAAACATGGCCCCAGCAGATACACCTAACCCCAAAGCAGATGCTGCAGGGAGTGAGCCCAAACCCGTTTTTGATCCTGATAAAACACTCTCATACCAGTCCCGCATGAAACGGGCGCCCAGGTGGTTTTCGTCTTTTTTGGCCAGCAACAGTCGGGAAAAAAGTCGCATGCGGCGGGAGTTGGGAAAAATCAAAGGTGCAATCCCCTTGCTGATGAAGCCCCGCAATGGCAGTAAATGGACCACTCAAGAAAGGCAGGAACTCCAGCATATGCTGCGCGCCGCGTCAGCCGTCTACCCCTACCTGATTATTTGGGCACTGCCGGGGTCTATCGTGTTGCTGCCGTTCCTGGCCTGGCATCTGGACGCCCGCCGCAAAGACCGCGAGCGCAAGGCCGCCGCAGCGCCCCCGGCTTAACATTTCCTGATGCAGTAGATGCGCGCGTGGATGCGGCCTATAGAACTCGCCCCATCCCATGCAGCGCGAATCAGCACTGTTATCGCGGCTATCACCCAGCAAGAAATACTGGTCCTTGGGAGGATCAGGGGGCCAAGCTACAACGTGAACGTCCACCCCTCAATCAATGCCCCCGGTACGCGCGAACCGCCCAGAGCCCGGGTGTAGTAGGTGTCACAGGCCGGGTCAATGTCGGCCCAGTCGGTCAGCGCCAGCAGTTTGGTGCCCAATGCTTCGTACAGACTCTCGTCCCAGCGCAGGTCGTTGATGGGGCCGACGATTTCACCGTTTTCCACCCAGAAGCAGGCGTAGCGTGTCATGCCGGTTACACGGGCCGA
>JBAWYQ010000149.1:0-10209 GCA_037143475.1 Burkholderiales bacterium
CAGTCCACAACCTGCGAGCCAGAGTGGGTTGAAGCAGAACACCCCCTGTTCCTGCTTTACACCTCCGGTTCTACTGGCAAGCCCAAGGGCGTGCAACACTCCACCGGCGGCTACTTGCTGCATGCAGCCCTGACAACCAAGTGGACGTTTGATTTGAAGGCTGACGACGTATTCTGGTGCACGGCCGATATTGGTTGGGTCACCGGTCACACCTACATTACCTATGGCCCATTGGCTCTGGGTGGAACCGAAATCGTGTTTGAAGGCGTGCCCACTTACCCGGATGCCGGCCGTTTCTGGAAGATGATTCAGGACCACAAGTGCACCGTGTTCTACACCGCACCAACAGCGATCCGCTCCTTGATCAAGGCCGCTGAAGCAAAAGATTCTGTGCACCCCAAGAGCTATGACCTGACCAGCTTGCGCTTGCTCGGCTCGGTGGGCGAGCCTATCAACCCCGCCGCCTGGGAGTGGTACTACAAGCATGTGGGTGGCAGCAAGTGCCCCATTGTGGACACCTTCTGGCAGACAGAGACCGGTGGTCACATGATTACCCCACTGCCCGGCGCAACGCCCATGGTTCCCGGCTCCTGCACACTGGCGTTCCCTGGCATCCAGGCCGCCATCGTGGACGAGACCGGCAAGGATGTGCCCAACGGCCAGGGTGGCATTCTGGTCGTCAAGCGTCCATGGCCTTCCATGATCCGCAACATCTGGGGTGACCCCGAGCGTTTCAAGAAGAGCTACTACCCCGATGATTTCAAGGGCAAGTACTACCTGGCTGGCGACGGCGCCATTCGCGACGAGAAGACTGGGTACTTCACCATCACCGGCCGTATCGACGACGTGCTGAATGTGTCGGGTCACCGCATGGGCACCATGGAAATTGAATCGGCTCTGGTGAGTTGCACCGAGTTGGTGGCCGAAGCCGCCGTGGTGGGTCGTCCTGACGACACCACCGGTGAAGCCGTCTGCGCTTTTGTGGTGCTGAAGCGTCCGCTGCCGGTGGGCGACGAAGCGAAGGCCATTGCCAAACAGCTACGTGACCATGTGGGCAAGGAAATTGGCCCGATTGCCAAACCCAAGGACATCCGCTTTGGTGATAACTTGCCCAAGACGCGTTCCGGCAAGATCATGCGCCGTCTGTTGCGTTCCATCGCCAAGGGTGAGGCCATCACCCAGGATACATCGACTCTGGAAAATCCGGCCATCCTTGATCAACTGGGCCAAGCCTATTGATTCTACGCACTGTCGTTAATAAAAGAAGCCCGCTGCTGCGGGCTTTTTTTCGCCTCGCTGTGTCCCGGTCAGTTGCGACGGCGTTGGCATGGGTTACAGTGGAAAAGGATTACAGGAGCGCGTCATGTATTTTGTGGGCTTGGGCTTGGTCTTTTTGACACTGAAATTTATGGAAATTGGCCCGGTTGCTGCGTGGCCTTGGTGGATCGTCCTGGCTCCTTTTGCCTTGGCCATTGCGTGGTGGTCTTGGGCCGATGCCACTGGATACACCAAACGCAAGGCGATGGAGGGTGAAGATGCCAAGCGAAAAGAACGTATCGAACGCAATCGCGATGCAATGGGAATGCTTAGCAACAAGAAGAAGCGACGCTAGGCACTTTGCCGATAGGTACCGCCGTGCCAAAGGCACAATAGCGCCATGCTGATTCACCCCCATATTGACCCCGTTGCCTTGCAACTGGGCCCCGTCGCCGTGCACTGGTATGGCCTGACCTACCTGGCTGCTTTCGCTTTATTCATGTTCCTGGGCAGCAGGCGCTTGCGCCATGCCCCGTTTGCGGCAATGAAAGCTGCGTCTGCCTGGGCGTACCGCGATGTTGAAGACATTTTGTTTATGGGGGTCATGGGCGTGGTGCTCGGCGGACGTGTTGGGTATTGCCTGTTTTACAAGCCGGCTTATTACCTGACGCACCCACTGGAAGTTTTTTATGTCTGGCAAGGCGGCATGAGTTTTCATGGTGGCATGCTGGGTGTGATAGTGGCCATGCTGTGGTTTGGTCTGTCGCGCAAGAAGTCGTTCCTGCAAGTTGCTGATTTTGTAGCGCCATGTGTGCCCACTGGATTGGCTGCCGGTCGAGTCGGCAACTTCATCAATGGTGAGTTGTGGGGTCGTTTGTCTGATCCTGATTTGCCTTGGGGTATGGTGTTTCGGGGTGCCGGCGAATTACCCCGTCATCCGTCACAGGTGTACCAGTTTTTGCTTGAAGGGCTGTTGCTGTTTGTTCTATTGTGGTGGTATGCCCGCACGGCACCCAAGCGGGGGCAAGTCGCTGCGGCCTTTTTGTTTGGCTACGGTGTAATGCGGTTTGTCGCTGAATTCTTCCGCGAGCCTGATGCGCACCTGGGTCTGTTGTCTCTTGGCATGAGCATGGGGCAGTGGTTGTGCGTCCCCATGATTCTGGGCGGCGTGGGTTTGTGGTGGTGGGCGCAGACCAAGCCCACAGCACGTCCTTAAATAAATTCCAGCTATTTGAGGCACCCCCGGGTTTATCCGGAGCGATAAGGGCTTGTTGCTGGTCCGGCAAGGTTTCATAATTACGCGTAATTATTGAAAATATCGAATGTCAACAAGCCCGCCATCTGCCATGCGACTGGTTCAAAACTCCTTGCACGACGAGGTAGCGGCCCTGTTGCGGGGTCAGATTTTTGAAGGAAAGCTGGAGCAGGGTAGCTTTCTGGACGAGGCTGCGTTGTGTGAAAGTCTGAAAATATCGCGTACACCTTTGCGGGAAGCCCTCAAAGTGCTGGCAGCAGAAGGGTTGGTGCGTCACGAACCCCGTCGGGGCTGCTTCGTGAATCAGGTCACCGAGCAGGATCTGGATGACATCTTTCCCGTGATTGCGTTGTTGGAAGGGCGTTGTGCGTTTGAAGCGGCCCGCAACGCCAGCGACGCGGATCTGGCCGCGCTCGACGCTTTGCACACGCGGTTGGAGCAGCATGCACAGGCCAAACGCATTAACGACTACTACGCCACCAACTTCATCATCCATGAGGCCATCATCACGTTGGCCAACAACCGCTGGCTGGCCCAGGCCATTGCCGATTTGCGCAAAATATTGAAACTGGCGCGCCAGCAGCAATTGCATGCGCCCGGCCGTTTGGAGCAAAGCCTGAGCGAACACCTGGCTATCTACGCTGCACTGCGCGCACGCGACAGCGAGGGGGCGGATGCCGCCATGCGGATGCACCTGTCGCGCCAGCGCGAGGCACTTCGGGCATTGGCCCGTGAGCAGAAAAGCAGGTTGCTGGCATGAATCCTTCCACATGGATTAGTCGCAGCGTCGCCCGGTTGCTTCCCGCTACAAGCTTAGAGCAAAATATCGCGCCAGCCCCCGAGAACACTGCGCAAGCAGCTATTAAATCAGGAGCGCCTTCAATACAGACAGGTGGTGATGACCATCATTCTCGCTCCACGCATGAGCGTCTGAAGGCCACTTTGCGCCAGAAGGACGAGGCCCTATCACCCCGCGCGATGCGTCGCACGCTGCAGGAGCTGCAAGGCATCATTGATCCACGGGTCAGTGAAGTGGAGGGCGGTCGCCGTGCACAGGCTATTGCGGCTTGGTACGCCGGTGCCACGGTGGAGCGAAAGCGCGACCTGTGGTTGCTGATGAGTGAGCAGTTTGTGGCCGACCCCCAAAAAGTTAAGGCAGCCCAAGTTCAGTTTGCCGCGGCTGTCGGTACGCCGGAGGAAGCAGTGGCGGAGGTGAACTACCGCCGCGCCACTGTGTCGCCGCGCCGCAGAATCCTCCAGCGCTTCAGCGTCTACCCTGGCGGAATCCAGTTCCTGGTGGATATGCGCGGGGAGATGCAGCCCTGCCTCAAGCAGGACAAGCGACTGTTGGCGCTGGACGTGGAGATGGAGTACATGTTCTCCACCTGGTTTGACGTGGGTTTTCTGGACCTGCGCCGTATCAGCTGGGACTCGCCCGCTTCCCTGATCGAGAAGCTGATCCGCTATGAGGCGGTGCACGACATCAAGAGTTGGGCCGATGTCAAAAACCGCCTGGACAGTGATCGACGCTGTTACGGCTTTTTTCACCCCCGTCTGCCGGGAGTGCCGCTGATATTTGTCGAAGTAGCCTTGGTGGACCAGTTAGCCAGCACCGTCACGCCGCTGCTGGATGAACTGGGGGCTGATTCAGATTTGAAGCGCGCCACTACGGCAATTTTTTATTCCATCAGTAATACGCAGGCGGGCTTGCGCGGTGTGAGCTTTGGCGACTCGCTGATCAAGTGGGTGGTGGAAGCGCTCAAGGACGAGTTTCCGAAGCTCAGGACTTTTGCAACGCTCTCGCCAATTCCCGGTTTCCGGGCTTGGCTGGTCAAAAATATTGCGGGCCTGCTTGAGACCTTGGATGAGAAGGAGCGCGCCGCGCTGGGCCGTGCAGTGGGCTACGAGCCCCCGGGTGCTGCACACTTTTTGACGGCTATCGAAGCCAATGTGCAATTGTCGGAGAAGTCAGTGGTGCGCCAGATGCTCATGCGCTGTGCCGCGCACTATCTGGGGCAGGCGCTCAGTGATGGCAAACCCGTTGACCCGGTGGCCCGTTTTCATCTGGGAAACGGAGCACGCGTGGAGCGCATTAACTGGGCTGCGGACCCATCGCCCAAAGGACTCAAGCAGTCATATGGACTGATGGTCAATTACCTCTACGACCTTAAACGTCTGGACAAGCACCGCGCCCAACTGGTGCAGGGCAAGATTGCGGTGTCCGGTGCCGTCCAGCAACTCTTCATTGGAGACTCGGACTGAACACTCCTTAAATTTCATAGCTGCAGGGAATCCATAAAAATAATTTTGCATTGCCCAATACCAACAGGAGACAAAAATGACTTTGACCAGAAGAAACATGATGCAGGCGTTTGGTGCTTTAACCTTGGGTGCGCTCAATGGCAGCACTTGGGCCCAGGCATCAGGCGGACTGAAAATTTCGCACCAGTTCCCTGGGGGCACGTTGACGGAAGGCGATTTTCGCGACCGCCTGTGCCGCAAGTTTGCGGTGGAAGTGGAGAAGCGCACCGCTGGCGCCCTGAAAGCATCGGTTTACCCGGGCTCTTCGTTGATGAAGACCAATGCCCAGTTCTCGTCCATGCGCAAGGGTGCGCTGGACATGAGCTTGGTACCGCTGTCCTACGCTGGCGGCGAGGTGGCTGAGACCAATATCGGCCTGATGCCGGCGCTGGTCCCCAGCTACGAGCAGGGTGCCGCCTGGAAGACCGCCGAAGTGGGCAAACTCCTGAGCAAGGTGCTCGATGACAAGGGCATCATGATTGTGAGCTGGATCTGGCAAGCCGGTGGTGTGGCCAGCCGCACGCGCCCTTTGCTGACCCCAGACGACGCCAAAGGCCTGAAGGTGCGCGGTGGAAGCCGCGAGATGGACATGATGCTCAAGCAAGCGGGTGCATCCGTCATCACCCTGCCATCCAATGAAATTTATGCCGCCATGCAGACCGGCGCTATGGATGCGGCCATGACGTCGAGCACCAGTTTCATCTCGTTCAAGCTCGAGGAAATTGCCAAACACTTGACGTCGGGCCGCGACAAAACTTATTGGTTCATGTTTGAGCCGCTCATGATTTCCAAAGAGGTGTTTATCAAGCTGCCCAAGCCCCAGCAAGACGTGGTGATGGCGGTTGGCGCCGAACTGGAAAGTTTTGCCCGCGATGCAGCCAAAGCCGACGACAAGGCTGCCGCAGAAATCTATGCCAAGGCGGGAGCCAAGGTCTACGACATGGACGAAGCCACACTGAAAAAATGGCAGGTTATTGCACGCGAGACGGCGTGGAAAGACTTTAATGACAAGAACGAATCCTGCGCCGGGCTGTTGAAGGCCGCGCAAAAACTGCTATGAGCCACGCGGTGGGATCTGGCGTGGTCATGGGCGCCATCGACCCCGATACTCCCGTGTTTTTGAAGCCGCTGGCCCAGTTGCTGCAATGGATCAACCATGCCATGGTGATTCTGGGCATGGTTGCACTGCTGGTGGCGTCGCTGGTGTTGACCTACAGCGTGGTCTCGCGCTATGTGATGCAGGCATCGACCGATTGGCAGGACGAGGCCGCCGTGTTCTGCCTGGTGGGAGCCACATTTTTGTGTGGATCGTTCGTGCAGGCGTTGCGAGGCCACGTGGGCATTGAAGCCATTGCCGGCTGGCTGCCGGCCTGGATGAACCAGTGGCGGCTTGTGTGCGTGGACCTCATGGGTTTCCTGTTCTGTACTTTCTTTTCCTGGAAGTCATGGGCGCTGTTCCATGAAGCCTGGGTGGAGCAACAAACCACATCCTCCTCCTGGGCACCTCCCCTGTGGATTCCCTACGGATTGATGGCCGCTGGCATGAGTCTGCTCAGCCTGCAACTGTTGGTGCAACTCAGCGCGCGCGTCAACACCGTTCGCAAGAGCTTCTTGGGGGCGGGACTATGAGCATGCTGACTCTGGGCTTGTTGTTCGGCGCAGTCACGCTGCTGTTCATGTTCTCCGGCGCGCCCATTTCATTTGCACTGGGCAGTGTGGCGGTGCTGTTCATGTACTTGTTCATGCCGGCCTCGGCGCTCAACACGGTGACCCAAAACGTGTACGAAGAAATGGCCAGCATCACTTTGCTGTCGATCCCGCTGTTCATCCTGAAAGGCGCGGCAATAGGGCGTTCGAGGGCAGGGCAGGACCTGTACGCCGCCATGCACGTCTGGATGGGGCGCATACCCGGTGGTCTGGGTATTGCCAACGTGTTTGCGTGTGCGCTGTTTGCAGCCATGGCGGGCTCCAGTCCGGCCACCTGCTCGGCCATTGGAAGTGCAGGTATTCCCGAAATGCGCAAGCGCGGCTATTCACCCGGATTTGCCGCAGGCATCATTGCGGCGGGAGGCACGCTGGGTATTTTGTTGCCACCGTCAGTAACCATGATTTTGTACGCCGTGGCGGCTGAGCAATCGCTTGGACGGCTTTTCCTGGCGGGTATCTTCCCCGGTGTGTTGCTGGTCTTTCTGTTTGCTGCCTATGCCGTCGTGCGCTATCGCAAGGAATACCGCTTGGCCGAGGCCGAGTTCAAACGTACGGGCGCCGCCTCGGCCTTGCTGGAGCGCGAGACCTTTACCACCCGACAGAAGTTCGAGATGTTGCCCCGCGTCGTACCGTTTGTGCTGCTGCTGATTGGCGTGATGGTGGCGCTGTACGGCGGTTTTGCCACGCCCAGCGAGACTGCCGGCTTGGGTGCCTTGCTGGCCCTGGTGCTGATTGCGGTGATCTACGGCGTCTGGCGCCCGCGTGATGTGGCGCCCATACTGAGTGCCACGCTGCGCGAGTCGACCATGCTGATGATGATCATTGGCATGTCACTGCTGTTTTCGTACGTGATGAGTTTTCTGCACATCAGTCAGTCCACGGCAGAGTGGATTGTGGGCATGCAGCTCTCAAAATGGGTGCTGTTGGCAGCGATTTTGGTGATGGTGATTTTGCTGGGCTTCTTCCTGCCACCGGTTAGCATCATTCTCATGACCGCGCCGATTATTCTGCCCCCCTTGAAAGTCGCCGGCTTTGATTTGATCTGGTTTGGTGTTCTGATGACCATCGTGATGGAGACCGGGCTGATCCACCCACCGGTGGGCCTGAACATCTTTGTCATCAAGAACATTGCGCCGGACATTGCGCTCAAGGACATCATCTGGGGTGTTGTGCCGTTTGTGGTGTTGATGCTGCTGGCCGTGGTGCTGATCTGCGTGTTCCCCGGCATTGCCACGGGTCTGCCGGATGCCGTGATGGGCGTGGCTGCCGTCAAGCCATGACGGGCCATATCACCTGCGCGGTGGCGGGACCGCTGGCCACTGTCGAAATCTCGCATCCGGGCAAGCACAATGCCATGTCTCGCGCCATGTGGCGTGAGCTGCGCTCGGTGTTTGAGCAGATACAGAGGGACGAATCGCTGACCGCCGTTGTCATCTACGGCAGGCAACATTTTTGTGCGGGCGGCGACATTTCCGAGTACGCCGGGTTTCGTTTCCATGAAGACAGCTTGCGCAACTTTCACGAAAACGATGTCTGGGGCGGTCTGCAGGCGATGCTGGACTGCGATGTGCCCATCGTTGCCAAGATCGACGGCAACTGCATGGGTGCGGGGGTGGAGATTGCCAGCTGCTGCGACATCCGAATTGCCAGCGATCATGCGCGTTTTGGCGCACCGATCGCCAAACTTGGTTTTCCCATGGCGCCGCGCGAGGCGGCGCTGGTGATGCGCGCTGTCGGGGAATTGGCCGCGCGGGAGATGCTGCTGTCGGCAGCGGTTCTGGACGCTGGCGAGCTGAAGCAGCGCGGTTTTCTGAACCAGGTAGTGGGCGGCGACCTGCTGGAGTCTGCGGTGCATGCGGTCACCGAGCGCATGCGCCCCCTGGCCCCCCGTGCTGCACGCCTGAACAAGCAAGCTTTTAGGGCTATAGCCCCCGTGGATATTGCGCAAGCAGCTCCTGATTTGATAGCGTCTGCCTACCGCTATGCCGATTCCCCTGAACACCGAGAAGGTGTCACCGCCTTCACCGAGAAGCGGCAACCCCGTTTTACACCCTGATCCCCAATGGATGCAACCATGATGAACCACAACCTGTTTGCCGCCTTGCGGGCGGCCTTTCCTGCCGACCTAGACGGCGTCGCGATTGAAACCGACAACGACCTGAACTATTCCTGGCGCGATCTGGACCGAGCCACCGCCATGCTGGCCAACTTGCTGGGCGCATTGAAGCTGCCACCGGGGTCACGGATTGCGGTGCAGGTGGAGAAATCGGTCGAGGCGCTAATGCTCTACCTTGCCACCGTGCGCGCCGGCTATGTGTTTTTGCCCCTGAACACGGCTTACCAGAGCGCAGAAATCGAATACTTTATTGGTAATGCCGAGCCCGCCGTGGTCGTATGCGCGCCGAAGAACTTTGGATGGGTTAGCAAAATTGCATTCAAAGCTGGCACCCAGCACGTCTTTACCCTGGGCGATGACCGCAGCGGCTCCTTGCTGGAGCGCGCGGTGCATTGCAGCGACCAGCACACCGTGGCCCAACGCTGCGCCGACGATCTGGCTGCCATTCTGTACACCAGCGGTACCACCGGACGCAGCAAGGGTGCGATGCTGTCGCACGGCAATATGCTCAGCAACGCGGTGACGCTCAAAGACTACTGGGGATGGAAAAAAGGTGACGTGCTGATGCATGTGCTGCCCATCTTTCATGTACACGGCCTGTTTGTGGCGGTGCACGGTGCGCTGCTCAACGGCAGCAAGATGATCTGGATGGCCAAGTTTGACCCCAAACAAGTACTCGAAAAGCTGCCCCAGGCCACGGTTTTTATGGGGGTGCCCACGTTGTACGTGCGTCTGCTGGCCGAGTCGGGACTCAATCGAGAGGCGGCGCGCAATATGCGGCTGTTTATTGCAGGTTCTGCGCCGCTGCTAATAGAAACCTTTTTCGATTGGATAGACCGCACGGGCCATACCATTTTGGAGCGCTACGGCATGAGCGAAACCGTGATGCTGACTTCCAACCCCTACGCTGCAGATCCGCGGTACGGCGACCAGAGCGAACGCCGGGGCGGTACGGTAGGCTTTCCATTGCCCGGTGTAAGTCTAAGGGTGCAAAGCGATGACGGCCAGACGCTTGCTGTGGGCGATGTCGGCGGTATTCAGGTCAAAGGCCCCAATGTGTTTGGCGGCTACTGGCAGATGCCGGAGAAGACCAAGGAAGAGTTCACCGCGGACGGATATTTCAAGACCGGTGACGTGGGTCGGGTTGACCATGATGGCTACGTCAGTATCGTTGGGCGTAGCAAAGACCTCATCATCAGCGGTGGCTATAACGTCTATCCTGCGGAAATTGAAGGTGTCATCAATACACTTGCCGGAGTGGCCGAAAGCGCGGTGGTGGGTGTTCCTGACGCCGATTTTGGCGAGGTAGGCGTGGCCATTGTGATTGCGAAGCCCGGTGAGACCGTGGATCCTACAAATATTTTGCAAAAACTCAAGACAATGCTGGCAAACTTCAAGGTACCCAAGCGCTGTTATGTGGTGGCCGAACTGCCTCGCAACACCATGGGCAAGGTGCAAAAAAACGTGTTGCGTACCCAATACCAGGCTTAAGTGCTGACAGGAGATTTTTCATGAAAGTTGTGCAGACCACCGTGCGACAGGGAGCGGCCACTGCGGCTGATTTTGCAAGCCT
>JBAWYQ010000150.1:0-10127 GCA_037143475.1 Burkholderiales bacterium
GGTCGGCAAAGGCAGTCATCTCCGACTGAAAGGCGTCGCACACCACCAGGAACGGAATCTTGTACTCGCCACTGTTCTCGCCCGTAGTGTGTTTGTCGTTGAGCATGTTGCGGACTTCGGAGGTGTTCATGGTGGAGTTCCACGCCATGTTCGCCATGAAGATCAGCAGGGTGTCAATGCGGTAGGGGTCGCCCTTCCATGCATTGGTGATAACGTTGTGCATCAGGCCGTGGGCCGATAGAGGGTGCTCCCAGGAAAAACCCTTGTCGATGCGCACTGGCTGACCTTTGTCGTCGACAAACAAATCGTCCGGGCTCTCGGGCCAACCCAGCGGCGCACCGTCCAGCGGCGTGTCAGGTTTGACGGCCTGTGGACCTTTCGGTGGGCGCGCGTTGGGTGGCACTGCGCGCGGATACGGTGCTTTGTGGCGAAATCCACCGGGTCGGTCGATGGTACCCAGTAGCGACATCAAAATGGACAGTGAGCGAATGGTTTGAAAACCATTGGAATGCGCTGCCAGGCCGCGCATGGCATGAAAGGACACCGGGTTGCCGGTAACCGACTCGTGGCGTTTGCCCCAGCTGTCAGTCCACGCGATGGGCAGTTCAATCTTCTGGTCCCGCGCGGTGATGCCCATTTCATGCGCCAGACGTCGTATGGTCGTCGCAGGAATGCCGGTAATGCCTTCGGCCCATTCGGGTGTGTAGGACTTTACGCGCTCTTGCAACAGTTGAAAAGCCGGCACGGCCGGTGTGCCGTGTGGCAGCGTGAAGTGTCCCAACAGAGCCGGGTCAGCACCCTCCGTGTGGTCGGCGACCGCCCGTTCGCCCAAGCGGTCCCACCAGTAAAAATTGGCAGGACGCAGCGGGTTGGCGATGTCTGCGTCGGCATCGCGCAGAAACATTCCAAAATCGTCACTGGCAGTATCCTGATTTACCAGTTGGCCGGCATTGGTATAGCGTGCCAAAAACTCACGGTCATACAGACCCAACTGGATCAGCTCGTGAATCAGTGCCAGTAACAGCGCACCGTCGGTGCCGGGCCTAATGGGCACCCACTCATCCGCAATGGCGGAGTAGCCGGTGCGCACGGGGTTGATGGACACAAAACGCCCGCCGTTGCGCTTGAACTTGGAGAGTTCGCGCTTCATCGGGTTGGAGTGGTGGTCTTCTGCAGTGCCAATCATCACAAACAGCTTGGCGCGCTCCAGGTCGGGGCCACCAAACTCCCAGAATGAGCCGCCGATGGTGTAGATCATGCCGGCCGCCATATTGACCGAGCAGAAGCCACCGTGCGCAGCATAGTTGGGCGTGCCAAATTGCCTGGCAAACAGCCCGGTTAAGGCCTGCATTTGGTCGCGCCCTGTGAATAGTGCGAACTTTTTTGGATCGGTCGATCGAATTTTTTGCAGGCGTTCAGAAAGCATAGAGAAAGCGGCTTCCCACTCGATCTCTTCGAATTGCCCATCCCCCCGTTCACTACCCGGCTTGCGCAGCAGGGGTTTGGTCAGGCGGGCAGGGGAATACTGTTTCATGATGCCCGACGATCCCTTGGCACAGATCACACCCTGGTTGAGCGGATGGTCCGGGTTGCCCTCGATGTAGCGCACTTCGCCATTGCGCAAATGCACCCGAATGCCACAGCGGCAGGCGCACATGTAGCAGGTGGTGGTGCGCATCTCGTCGACGGCGTTGGCCACTGCGGGGCGGGTAGGGTCGTGAATCGGTATAGCGGTCATGCGTGGACGGTTTTCTAGCGGGCAGGGCGAGTGCAGAGTGCCCCTATTAGAGGCAAGGCCACCCCTATGCGTCTATAGCCGACACGGGTAACTTGATGTAGCCCAAATGGGTAGTGTCCGTATCTCCTTTGTTGCCCCCGGGTTTCTACGATTCATCAGCAAGCATTTATGTAATAGCATTGCGGGGCACCTTTTCGCACCATGTCATCCTCACGCACCTCATCAAGCCCCAATGGTTCCATGGATATGGGCGTTGTCATTCCGGGGATATCCACAGAGTTTTCCTTGGATCATGATTTGGCGCCGTTGCTTGAGCGTTTTCTGATTGCCATCCTGGCATTGGCCGGCGCGCAAGCTGGGGCGGTGCGCGTCTTGACGGATGACGGAAAGTCGATGCGCCTTGTGGCTCAACAGGGCTTGCCGGCGGACGTGCAAAGCGCAGAGCGGCTGGTGGCACGCGACTGCGGGATGTGTGGCATTGCGTCGGCGGGAGATGTGTTGGGGTGGGTTGATGATGTCAAAACGTGTGCCAAACACTCTGAACATGCGTATTTCGGTGTTCAGTGCCAACGGGTGTTAGCCATTTCGCTGCCCCACGGTGGTCAAATTTTGGGTATTTATAACCTGTTCTTTGATTCCAATGCCAGCATTGATCTGCAAATGGAGACGATGTTGCGCCTGATTGGGCAGTTGTTGGGTTTGGCGCTGCACAATGCCAGGATTGAGCGTGAGCGACTGCGCGTCACGGTCATGAAGGAGCGTCAGGAGATGGTGAATGAAGTTCACGACACTATTGCGCAGACACTGGCATACGTCAGAATGCGGTTGCCGTTGCTGAATGAGTCCATGTTGGCGCACGACGATCAGCGTTCGCTCAAGTATTTGTCCGATGTCAAGCAAGGCGTCGGCGAGGTGCATGACAAATTGCGTGAAGTCATGACCTATTTCCGTACCCGGATGGATCCTCTGGGTTTGCTGCACGCGTTGCAGGGTGTTGCTGATGGCTATTTTGACCGGGTGGGAATATCGCTGGAAATCAGGAATTCGGCACACGGCTTGAACCTGAACGATGAGCAGGAGGTGCAGGTGTTCTACATAATTCAGGAAGCATTGGCCAATATCGCGAAGCACTCCATGGCACGCCGGGCCCTCGTGTCGATCGCAAGGGACGATCAGCACCTGGAGTTCCGGATTGAAGATGATGGCCTTGGCATGGACGAGCCATCTGTTTCAACGCTTGTGACGCTTGCCAAAGGTTTGGCTCCATCCAACCATTTCGGGCTGGAGATTATGCAGAGCCGTGCCAAGCGACTTGGTGGCAGTCTGGTCGTAGGTCCCAACGAGGGTGGTGGCACCCGGGTGCGTTTGTTGCTGCCGATTGTGGCAACCCCGCTGGGAGCTTTAGGTCTATGACTCCCAAAACACGCGTCATGCTGGTTGACGATCACGCCCTGTGCCGCAGTGGCTTGACAGAGTTGCTGGAGCATCGCGGCAACATGGATGTGGTGGTCGCTACGGGTGACCCCGCGCAAGTTGTGCCGTTGTTGCGGGAACATCAACCTGATCTGATGGTGCTGGATTTGCGCTTGGCCAAAATCGACGGACTTAGCGTGCTGCGTATGGTTCGCAATGAAGGGTGCGACACGCCGGTCGTGATCCTGACCATGAGTGACAGCGAAGATGACATGGCGGCGGCCCTGCGCGCGGGGGTTCGTGGCTATCTGCTCAAAGATATGGAGCCGGAGGAGGTGATCGATGCCATCGGGCGTGCCGCCCGCGGGGAGATGGTGGTGGCCTCTGCGATGACGTTAAAGCTGGCGCTGATACTTCAGTCAGGCCCCAAAGTGTCAGTCATGGGCGACCTCGTGGCCACGCTGACCGAACGTGAACGCGAGGTTTTGAATCACGTCGCACGGGGCTGCAGCAACAAGGTGATTGCCAAGGCACTGGACATTAGCCACAACACCGTGAAGCTGCATGTGCGCCATATTATGGACAAGCTCAATCTGCACTCACGGGTTGAGGCTGCTGTATTTGCGTTCGAGTATGGCAGTTCACCCGAAGGGGTGAAGGCCGCTATTGCAACCGGTCAAAAAGTCAAACACTGACGGCTTCATCCTGGCGGCGTGCTTTTTTTTCCGCAACTTTTTGCGCCACCACGGAGCTTTCAGTCGGGCTGAACCAGGCCAGGGAGTGGTGCAATTTCACGACCTCGCCAATCAGAGTCAGGCAGGGGGATTTGAGTTTTGCTTGCGCCACGCGTTCTGGCATGTCTGCCAGCGTGCCGGTCACGACGCGTTGGGTGGCAATGCTGCCGTCCTGGACCACCGCAATGGGCAGGCTTGGGGCGGCACCGTGCAATATCAGCTGGCGGCAAATTTCCGATAAACCACCCAGACCCATGTAAATCACCACGGTTTGGCGGGGTCGTACGAGGCTGGGCCAGTCCAGATCGGCAGTGCCATCCTTCAAGTGCCCCGTCACAAAGATGCAACTCTGGGCGTAGTCGCGGTGGGTCAAGGGAATGCCCGCATAGCTGGACACACCGGAAGCCGCCGTAACGCCAGGAACTACCTCGAACGAAACTCCTTGTGCTGCCAGGGTCTGCAACTCCTCGCCACCGCGTCCAAAAATAAAGGGATCTCCGCCTTTGAGACGGACGACTTGCTTGCCCTCTTGGGCGAGTTTGACCAGCAGGGCGTTGATTTGCTCCTGTCGCATGGTGTGCTCATTGCGGCGCTTGCCGGCGTAGATGCGTTCAGCCAAGGGGGACACAAAGTCCAGCACTGCGCTTGAGACCAGATGGTCGTAGACCACCACGTCGGCCTTTTCCAGCAACCGCACGGCGCGCAATGTCAACAGTTCCGGGTCGCCGGGGCCAGCGCCCACCAGGTAGACTTTTCCGCAAAGTAGGGGGGGGGTCATGGCATCTGCTTTCAATGGGTAAGTCCTTTTGAGGCACAACCGCTACTTCCGCATCCGGTGTTGCTACATCCCCCGGCGGCGGATGGCTCCGTGCCGCATGAAGACGCTTCTTGCGCTTCGCTAAAAATGAAGTTGAATTCGCCAGGATTGAGTTCAACATAATCGAGTACGGTGTCAAAGAGAAGTTCCTGGGACTCACCACCGATGACGACGGCCACGCCGCCCAGATCGAGCCGCATGTCTTCGTCGTGGGGCTCGTCAAAACCCATGCCGTATTGCAGAGACCCGTCGGGATCGATTTTTGCGGCAATGCGAAGGGCCAGTTCGGTCGCACCACTGGCATTTGCCGCTTGCTGGATTTGTTGTGCGGCAGCGTGGGTCAGTGAAAACATACAGATCTCCAGTTGTGAATCAATGTTCACCTTTGGTTTTTAACAATCCCGCCAGGCGGTTCCCCTGTTTTTGTGGGCCGCCGATGGGAAACAAGGTGTGAAGGTGGTGGTTGTTGCCAAACTCCGGACCCCATGCTTTGGCGAAATGCCAGATCATGGCGCGGACTTGCGCCTGCACTCGGTGTTCTTCGAAATATTCCCGTAAAAATGCAATGACCTGCCAGTGCGCCTCGGTTAGCTGCAGATGCTCTGCCTCGGCTTGCGCACGGGCGAAATCCTCGGTCCAGTCCTCAGTATTCTTCAAATAGCCTTCAACGTCGGTGGCTATTGCGCAACCATTGACATGTACAGTGTGAGGCGTCTTTGGGGCGGATAGTTTCTGGGCAACTTTTCTTGCACGAACAAACGAAGCAAACGCTTCTGCCCAACTGGAACCTGCCCCATTGCGTAGATGGGCATAAGAGGCGACCACGTTGCGGTACACGATGCCATCGCGCTGCCCATCAACACCGTGCCCACGCAAGACGCGGTAGGCAAACTTCAGGTCGGGTGCTATGTTTTCCAGGCTGGAGTAGTGGAACTCGTGTCCCCGCACGTTAATCTGGGTAGGACTTGAGATCGCGGTCCAGGGCGCATCATCGGTGGCTTGCAGCTCGACGTAACCACGTCCTACGGGGCGCGCATGCATCACTACATCGGCAGGTATGGCGCCCACCATGTCGTAAGTCTCGTCCTTCCACCGAAGGGTGCGTGCCAGGTACATCAGGCCGCCACACTCGGCATACACCGGCAGTCCCGCTTCAATGGCCGTGCGAATGCTGCTGCGCATGGCGGTATTGGCCTGCAAATGTGGCATGAACATTTCGGGGAAGCCGCCGCCGATGAACAAACCATCGAGCTCGGGCAACTGCGTATCCTGTAGCGTATCCACCGGGACTATCAAGGCACCAGCTTGTTCCAAAGCCAGGAGGTCATCCGGGTAGTAGAAACCAAATGCCTTGTCGCGCGCGACACCAACCCGGATGGGGGCGAGGGGAGCCGCTGTGACGATTGCGCCTGCCAAGGGCAATACGTTCTGTGGGCTCGGGGCTGGCGCGAGTGGACCTGCACTTTGTGCAACTTGCCGCACGCGAGACAAATCGACTTGCTGTGCGACCAGTTCGCCCATGGCACGCACACGTTGCACGGCGTCATCGAGCTCATGGTTGGGCATCAGGCCCAAATGGCGCTCGATCAATGCCAGGCGCGGGTCATGGGCAATCGCCCCCAGCACCGGTACGTCGGTGTAGTGCTCGATTACAGCGCGCAGCTTGGATTCGTGGCGCGCGCCGCCCAACTGGTTCAGGATCACTCCTGCAATGCGAATGCGCGAATCAAACGCCTGGTAGCCCAAAATCAGGGGTGCAATGCCGCGGGTCATGCCGCGTGCATCGAGCACCAGCACCACGGGCAGGTCCAGCAGTTGTGCCAAGGCGGCGTTGCTGTTGCTGCCGTCCAGAGCCAGCCCATCGTACAAGCCCTTGTTGCCCTCGACGATGCAGATGTCAGCCGCCGCCGCGTGGCTTGCAAAGCAGGTGGTGATCTGCTGGGGTGTCATCAAATAAGGATCGAGGTTGAAACAGTCGCGTCTGCTGGCCTGGCTCAACCACATCGGGTCAATGTAGTCCGGTCCCTTTTTAAAGGGCTGGACTACCTGCCCCTGATCGGATAATGCGGCGCACAGACCGACAGAAATCGTGGTTTTGCCGGACGACTTGTGTGCTGCCGAAATCAGAACGCCCGACATGGGGAAATGGCCTCAGGCGTGCGCCGCAGCAAGCGCTGCAGCATTGTGCTGCATGGCCTCGTCATCCAGGCGCTCGGGCAAAAAGCCCATCACCTTGAGCGCCACCATGACAATGATTCCCACGATGGCAACACCGCCAAAACCAAGGAGCCACTCTGGCAGGCTGGGAGAATAGCTGTTGATTACTCCGTCCGAAAAGCTGCTGCTGACCTGTCTACCAGGAAAGATGACCAGCGGAAATGCCTGCCCGCCAATGATCGTGACGTACATCTGTGCAAAACCACCGCCCACCACCAGCGCAGCGCAGGCTGTAACGCGTCGGCGCATCTGCCCGATGCGTGGATGCAGCAGCAAAACCAGTGGCAGCACCCCACCTAGAAGCACGGGGCCGAGCCAGAATAGCAGCGTGTAAATGCCACCGTCCATCAAGATGAATCGGTCAAACGCATGGTGCCGTGTGAAGTACAGGTTGGTCAGGTAGTAAATGGTCACAAAGTACAGGCCTGCCGAAATAAAGATCACCTGCAGACGCGCGAATTTCGCCATCAGCGCATCTCCAACGGGGCGGTCGCTGCCCTTGCACGCCAGCATCAGCACCAGAAGGAATACTGCCAAGCCATAGCTGAACGACAGGGCAATAAACAGGGGCGCCAGCAGTGCGGAGTCATACGCTTGTCGGGCCACCAAAAAGCCGAAAATCGAGCCGGTTCCGGTGGTGAGCGCCATGCGCCAGATGAAAGCGAAGAGACCCGCCATGGGCGTGAAGCGGTTCATGCTTCGCTCCATCATGGTCCACAGGTAGACGATGACAAAACCCATGAATCCGGAGTATAGAAAGATGTTGAGCGCAAAAATTGACTTGAAGTTGTAGTACGTCATGGCCACGATAAGTCGGTCGGGCCGCCCCAAGTCCAGCATCAAAACGGTCAATCCGCCCAATAGCAACGCAATGGCCAGCAACCCGGACAACGGGGCCAGCGGCTTGTAGTCGGTCTTGCCAAACACCGATGCCATGGATGCCACGTTCAGCGCGCCCGATGCAGCGACCACCAGAAATACCGCGAACACGTGGGGCAGGCCCCACACAATCTGGTTGTTCATTCCGGTCACGATGTGGCCGTTGTGCTCCATGTACCACACGGCGGCCAGGCCAACCAGTGCAACCAGTGCCATGCCACCCATCAGGAGGTAGTAGCCGGGGCTTGTGCCCTGTAGCGGGCGCAGTTCAATTTTCATGGATCAGGGCCCTTTTGCTTCAAATGCCGAGGTATCGCACACCAGTGTCGAGGTTCAGGTTTTCCCGAATCTGACGGCTGGGGTAGCTGGCAATCCGCTTGGAGATTTCGCTCTCGGGGTTGTTGAGGTCCCCAAAGAGGATGGCTTCATGGCCAGCCTTGGCGCAAGCTGTTACACAGGCGGGCATTTCGCCCTTGTCCACCTTGTGCACGCACATCGTGCACGCCTCTACCGTGCCCATGCCACGTGGCACGTCAGGCTTCTGGTTGGTCTGCGGCGAATGCACGAATGAGCGGGCCTTGTAAGGGCAGGCCATCATGCAGTAGCGGCAACCGATGCAGGTGTGTTTGTCCACCAGCACGATGCCGTCCGCTCGTTTGAATGATGCACCGGTGGGGCACACATCGACACAGGGCGGTTCGGCGCAGTGCTGGCACATCATGGGCAGAGACTGGGTCTTTCCGGTTCGCACTTCCTTGATTTCGATTTTGCGAATCCACTGCGAATCGGTGGTTTTGGTGCCGCCGGACAACCCGTTTTCGGTGTTACAGGCGGTGACGCAGTCCGTGCAGCCGCTGGCGCATTTGGTGCTGTCGATCAGCATGCCCCAGCGCACTATGCTGCTGGCACCGGGGCTTGCCGTACCCAAAGCGGGGGCCGCCTGAGCGATTTCTATAAGCCGCACGCCGGGCGCAATCAGAATGCCCGCAATGCCGGCTGCTGCAAAAGCCATGAATCCACGGCGACCGGACTTTGCCTCACCCGTTTCGTTAGCTTGCGATGTAGGGTCTGGCGTCATGGCTTGACCTGCGGTTTGTTGGTGTGGCACTCGAAACAGTCAATCTTTACAGCTGCGTAGTTGTGGCAACTCTGACAAAAATTGGTCTCCGTTGCGGCAACGCTGTCGGTGGTCTTGCTGGCATGGCAATCGATGCATTCCTTCAGGCTGTATTTTCCGGTTCGCACCCCCCCCCTGAGTGTGTCGTCCCGCTGGTGTTTGAGCAGCTTCATGTGGTTGCGCCGCATGAAGGCAGGGTCCTCCACGCACTGACCACCACGTGCACTTTCCACGACCGGTTGGGGCACGCGCACGGATGATGCATCACCCGCATAGACGGCCCCGCCAATCAGCAAACCCAACAGGAATACCAGAGGAGCCATCAGTCCCCCAGACCCATCTGGATGTAGCCAGTGGGGCAGACCTCGGCACAAATGTGGCAGCCAATGCACTTGTTGTAGTTCGTGTCGACGTAGCGGCCCATGGTGGCTTTGGCTTTGGGTACTTTGAATACCGCAACCTGGGGGCAATAGACCACGCAGTTGTCGCATTCGAAGCATTGGCCGCAGCTCATGCAACGCTTGGCTTCGGCAACGGCCTGGGCTTCCAGCAGGGGTTGCAGGCGCTCTTCAAAGTTATCCAATGCCTGTTCAGCCGTCAGTGAGGTGATACCCCGGCGATTGCGACTCACAAACGGAAAGTGCCCCAGGAACAACTCTTTGTGCGAAATCACGTAGCGGTCAGACCGGTTGTCAAAGTTGTGGATGGCGGCCGTGTTTTTGTCGGTGCCGCGAATCGGCTCGTGGACTTCGCTGAAGGTGTAACCCTTCTCCAGCATCTTGCGTTTCAGGTCGAAGGCATGCACGTCAATCTTGGGACGCTTCTCCAGCGCTTCGTTCTGCAGGAAGCGGTCAATGCCGTCTGCTGCAATGGCACCGTGCCCGATGGCGGTGGTCAGCAAGTGTGGTCGCACCACATCGCCGCCTACAAAGAAGCCGGCCTGCCCTTGCACCTGGTAGTTCTTGTCGCTGTTGATGGCGCCCTTGCCGTTATTGAATTCCTCCAGGCCCGTGAAGTCCACCGCTTGACCGATGGCCGAGACGATCAGGTCGGCGGGAATGTCTTCTTCCGTGCCTTCAATGTTCTTGATGTCCAAACGTCCACCCACGATCTTGGCTTCGCAGCGCACGATGCGCAATGCGGTGGCCCGACCGTCCGGTCCGCGCACCACGCACACGGGAGCCATTCCACCCTTGATGGTGATGCCCTCCG
>JBAWYQ010000151.1:0-10097 GCA_037143475.1 Burkholderiales bacterium
ACCCCACTTCCGGGCGAGTGCAAACGTCGTCTCCCGGATTGTTCGACGACGACACTGCCTCCGACACCCATTCCTACGACACCATCTTGACGTGGGAGCAGTTCGATACCTGGCTTGCCAAACTGCAGGCCGCGGAACTCACCGCCCTGGACACCGAGACCACTTCGCTGGATGAAATGCGTGCCGAGATCGTCGGCATTTCCTTCAGCGTAGAGCCGGGTCAGGCCGCCTACATCCCGGTCGCTCACCGCTACCCCGGCGCGCCCGAGCAATTGAACCGCGAGGAGGTGTTGGCCAAACTCAAACCCTGGCTGGAGAACCCGAAGGCGTTGAAGCTGGGCCAGCATATCAAGTACGACCGCCACGTCTTTGCCAA
Organism: Burkholderiales bacterium; assembly: GCA_037143475.1. GTDB lineage: Bacteria > Pseudomonadota > Gammaproteobacteria > Burkholderiales > Burkholderiaceae_C > Allorhodoferax. The sequence continues at coordinate 377 of JBAWYQ010000151.1, forward strand.
CCATGGCATCGAGGTGCAGGGCTATGCCCATGACACCATGCTGCAAAGCTATGTGCTGGAAGTGCACATGCCGCATGGCCTCTCCAGTCTGGCCCAGCGCCATCTGGGGCGCAGCGGTATCACCTTTGAAGACCTGTGCGGCAAGGGTGCCAGCCAGATATGCTTTGACCAGGTGGACATCCCCAAAGCCGCCGAATACTCCAGCGAAGACTCGGACCAGACGCTGGATGTGCACCGCGTGCTGTGGCCCCAACTCCAAGCCAACGACAAGCTGAAGTTCATTTATGAACTGGAGATCGCCAGCAGCGAGGCGCTCTACCGCATTGAACGCAACGGCGTGCTGATCGACGCGCCCACTCTGGCCGCGCAGAGCCATGCGCTAGGCCAGCGCATCTTGCAGCTGGAGACCGACGCCTATGAAATTGCGGGCCAGCCCTTCAACTTGTCCAGCCCCAAGCAATTGGGTGAAATCTTCTTTGATAAGTTGGGTATGCCGGTGGTCAAGAAAACCGCGACTGGCGCCCGCAGTACCGACGAAGAGGTGCTGGAAAAACTCGCCGAGGACTTTCCGCTGCCCGCCAAGCTGTTGGAGCACCGCGGTCTGGCCAAGCTCAAGGGCACCTACACCGACAAGTTGGCCCAGTTGGCCAATCCGCACACCGGCCGAGTGCACACCCATTACGCGCAGGCGGTGGCGGTGACGGGGCGCTTGTCGAGCAACGACCCCAATCTGCAAAACATTCCGATTCGAACGCCCGAGGGCCGCCGCGTGCGCGAAGCCTTTGTGGCGCCAGCCGGCAGTGTGATTGCCAGCGCCGATTACAGCCAGATCGAGTTGCGCATCATGGCCCACATCAGCGACGATGCCGCGCTCTTGCATGCGTTTCATGAGGGCCTGGACGTGCACCGCGCCACTGCGGCCGAGGTGTTTGGCGTGGCGGTGGATCAAGTGAGCAGCGAGCAGCGCCGCTATGCCAAGGTCATCAACTTTGGCCTGATCTACGGCATGAGCGCCTATGGTCTGGCGCGCAACCTCGGCATCGACAACACCGCGGCTAAAAATTACATCACCCGCTACTTTGAGCGTTATCCGGGGGTAAAGACTTACATGGAGACCACGCGTGCGCTGGCGAAAGAGAGGGGCTATGTGGAAACCGTATTTGGTCGGCGTTTGCAGCTCGCGGGCATCCAGACCGCCAGGGGCGCGCAACTCGCAGGGCTGGAGCGCGCCGCAATCAACGCGCCCATGCAGGGAACGGCGGCTGATCTGATCAAACTCAGCATGGTCAAGGTGCAGCAGGTGCTCGATGCCGAGCAGCGCGGTACCAAAATGATCATGCAGGTGCACGACGAACTGGTGTTCGAGGTGCCCGAGGGCGAGGTGGAATGGCTGAAGACCGAAATTCCGCGTCTGATGGCGGGCGTGGCAGATTTAAAGGTGGCATTGCTGGCCGAAGTGGGTGTAGGTCCCAACTGGGACAAGGCGCATTAGCTATGGGCTGTGCTGATAGCCCGCACCTGCGAGGTGTTCCCTCTGCTGTGCCCGAAGTGCGGTGGACAGATGCGCCAGATCGCCTTCATCACCGAGGGCACGCAGATCTGCGCATCCATGGAGCCTAAATTTGCGGCGTGAAACCAAAAACTGAATGGTTTTGCTCAGGTCCCGTCAAGTGCCATGGCAGCCCGTTGCAGCATTGTTTGATTCAACGCAAAGCAATAGTGAGCGGTTGGCTACAGACTTCAAAGGAAACCGCACGGTTCCGCGACGCGTGACCCATCTTGATGAAGGCTGCTATGAACGTTCGTCTTGGCTTTTTCAATCCCGGTGGCTTTATCCATTGCGCTTTGCGCAACGGTCTGGCTGCACTGGCGCTGGCGCTGGGTGTCAGTTCGGCACTGGCACAAACCAACTTCAGCGAGGGTTTTGAAAGTGGCAACATTACTGCTTGGACCACGGGCTCTGGTGCCTATACCCGAACGGTTACGAACGTGGCACCCGCGACAGGAGCCTACAGTCTGGCTTTGACCGGCGGCACGGGCAACGGCAATAGCCTTGGCGGAACCTACTTTGACGGGATTTCTCGCACCATTGCTGCGTCAACGCCGACCTATATCGGCTTTTATGCCAAGACCGCCTCCACTGCGGCGATTGCCGGGTACTTCTTCGTCGGCGACGCCAATATCAGATCCAACTTTGGTGTGATGAATTTCGTTTTCACCCGCACCGGGGAGATGTTGGTATCCGATGGGTGGAGCAACTATTCGGGTGGCTCCTACACCGCCAATACCTGGTACCACATCGAATTCAAGAATATCGACTGGACGGCACGCAAGTACGACTTTTACGTTAACGGCGTGCGCAAGCAGTCGGGCATAGGGTTTCGCACATCAAGCTCCACGGCGATCACACAGATTCAACTGGGCAACTACGACAACGCACAAAGCGGGTTTGACGAGATACAAATTGGAAGCGGCCCCGCTGTAACAAGTTATACGATAGCCACGTCTGCCAGCCCAACGGCCGGTGGCAGCGTCAGTTGCACGCCCAACCCGGTCACGGCGGGTGGCAGCAGTGCCTGTACTGCTTCGGCCAACAGCGGCTACGTATTTGTCGCCTGGAGCGGGGACTGTTCGGGTTCAGCGACCACCTGCACCCTGTCCGGGGTCAATGGGCAAAAGAGCATCACAGCCAGTTTCACCTCAACGACTCCGGTGCAGGCTTTTGATGTGACCGCCCGCGCCAGTGGCAACAATGCGGCGCTAACACTCGACCTGGATGTCACCATGGCCACTGCCGACATTGGGCGTGCCGGCAATGTGTATCTGGTTGCGGCTTATCCCGTCTCCAGCAGCAACATGCTGTGGGTGACCCACAACGGCAGCGCCTGGGCGCCGTGGGCAGGCGGCACCGTGCCAGCCTACTTTACCGGCACTCTGCCCGCCAAGCAGTCCATCCCCATCCTGCGGGGCAATGACGTGCAGGCCTTGGCGGGTCTGCAGCTGTATGCAGGCTACGGTTCGGATGCCACCGATATGCTGGCAACAGGCCATGTCCAACAGGCCTATGTAATTGCAGGAACCCCCACCGGTTCGGGTGGCACGGTGACTGGGCCGAATGGGGCAACCCTCACCATCCCCTGGGGCACCTCGGCACCGGTCAGCAAGATAGGCCTGGTGAGCAGCACGGCAACGGGCTTGGTGAGCCCCGAACAAAAGGCGGTTTCGGCTGCCTACACCGTCACGATTGCGGACTCCAAGTCGGCCAAGGGCGATGCCCGCTACAAACTGGCCATTCCCCTGACGTCCGTCGTGGGCAATCCGGACAAGCTGGCGGTCAGCGTCCGGCTGACATCGGGCACCGTGGTGCCTGTGCTCGGCGAATATGACACCACCGGAAACGTGTACCGGGCGGAATTCAATGGGCTGGTCAGCGGCTGGAATTTCCAGGTGGTTGAAGAACCACTAGCGACCATCGTCAAAGGGCCTCGTGCTGCCGGGGCAATTAAAGGCCCGGTCAGCAAATGGGCGACCACGACGCAGTGGAACGCCTGCGATGCATGGGCCTTCCGGACATCGGCTCCACCCAGTGCGGGGGAAGCTATCTTCGCTACCGAAGTGGACTCGCTCAAGGCTGCAGCCGCAGACTTGTGTGAAAAATATTCGGCAATGGGCTTTCGGGAGCCGCTGCTTTGGATCAGCTCCCGGTACGGCGGGCGGATCATCAACATCGCCTACAACACCAAGTGGGGTTCCTATTACTCCAGTTCCGACGTCGTCGATACACCGCCCGAGGACGAGGAAGAGATTGAACACCTGGGACAAATCGTCTTGGACTATGCGGCGTGGAAGAAGTCGTATTTCCCCAAATATGCGTGGACCAACGAAGCAATTCTGGCGCACGAGCTGTTTCACGCCATCCAATGGGGCTATGACGTCCGGCCGGGCGAATATGTAGTGGATGGGAAGAGACTCCAGGGACTACAGGCGTTTACCGAGGGCACGGCAACCGTCATGGGAATGACCTATCAAATGCAGAGTGGTTTCACCGGGCCCAAGGTGTTTGTAAGAAACGGCTCGCCCAAAGCCGATGTGCTAAATGGGGACGGCGTTACCTATCCAACGGACGGAAGTGGTTATCCCAAACAAGACTATTTCGCCTACATTGCCAAAAAATACGGCAACTACAGTTTTGCCTATGTGGTCAATGTGTTTGAGGAACTGGCCAAGAACAGTGCTTTGAGCCAGGCGACCGCGAATTTGGGGGCCGAAAACGCCGTCTACAACCAGGCCATGGATGCAGCGTTCAAGAAGTCATTTGGCGTTGGGCTGTCAGAGGTGTTCTTGAACTACGCGATGGACCGCGCCTACCATCTGACTGCCGCAAGTGAGTTGCGCGACACCGATGTAGCGCTTGCGCGCAACCAATTGCGGGCGGACCTTTTCAAGCTCCCGATTCCTGCCTTTGCGTATACAGGCTCCGTTCCCCACACGATTGCTCTGATCAAGCCGTTGACCGCTGTCGCGTTTCGCATACCGGCCATTCCAGAAGCGAACAAGCTCAACGGCAAATTGCCGCTGGTCTTCTCCATCAAGGACGGAAGTCTGGGTGCTGACACCATCAGAATCTTCGCAGTGCCTGAAGTGGCAGGTGTTGCCCAGATCGGCCAGACGTTTGAGGTCGGTCAATTGGAGGTTCCGGTGGACGTGTCGGTGACCGGGGCCGACGCCTTGTCCTTCTTCGTCGTCAGTATCAATGCAAGCCTGGGCGCCGGGAAACTCCCCACGGTGACGGTGTCCGTCCCCTCAGGTCCCAAGATCACCAGCTTGAGCACCACCAGCGCAGCGGTTGGCGCTGCAGTCACCGTAAACGGTACAGGGTTCACAACGAGCCCAGGCAGTGTCACTTTCAACGGAACCAGCGCGACGGTCGGAACCTGGTCCGATATCGCCATCACCACCACCGTACCGACCGGTGCCACGACGGGCAACGTGGTGGTTTCGGTGGCCGGCAAGCAGAGCAATGGGGTGGCCTTTCAGGTGACCACAACGCCCGTGTCAACGGTAGACACGTACACGCTGACGGTGGTGGTCAAGAAGTCCCCCTACACACCAGGCGGAAGCGGCAGCGTGACCATTCGTGCGGACAATAAGGACACGGTCTGTAGCGCCACTTGCACGCTAACCGGAATCGTTAGCACGGCAGTGTTCTACCCCAACGCGGCAGTGGGCTCCGCCTTTGGTTGGTATGGGGCTGCCACATGCTCTACCGGAACCATGACGTACAGCCCTTATGAAGATCCCGATGGCTTCCGCTCGCCGCCGATTTTCTACTCCACCGCACTGTATGGGTCCAAGGGCGCGGTCTGTAGTGTTGACGTTTTCTTTCAATCCAAGTGAGCGGCTGATTCAGTTCCAACAATGGGTGACGCCCACTTTCACTACAAACTTTATAGCTGCCTGCGCACGTCCTGCATGTGCTAGCTCACTTTTTTGCTCTCAACTTTCAAACCCAGATGCCCACAACACGGGTGGGCCGGTTGGGTGAGCAGCACCAAGGCGTCGGCCCGCTGGGGCGCACAACTGGCTGGCCTGGAGCGCGCCGCTATCAATGCGCCCATGCAGGGCACGGCAGCCGATCTGATCAAACTCAGCATGGTCAAGGTGCAGCAGGTGCATGACGAGCTTGTGTTCGAGGTGCCCGAGGGCGAGGTGGAATGGCTGAAGACCGAAATTCCGCGTCTGATGGCGGGCGTGGCAGATTTAAAGGTGGCATTGCTGGCCGAAGTGGGTGTAGGTCCCAACTGGGACAAGGCGCATTAGTACGTGGCCCCCACGCTTTTTTGCCCTTCGCCTTGCAAGGCTTGTTCAAAAGCCTTACCGTCCAAGCCTCGGGTTTTTCATCTACAACGATTTCGACGAGGAGCACTATGAGCAACACAACTAAACGCGGGTTCCTGCAATCTGGCGCCCTGATGGCAACCGGCGCAATGGTGGGATGCGCAACCCCCGGCACGGCTGCCAATGCCCCGGCCACACCCTTTGCTGTGCCCGCAACCTACATTCCGATTGCCGGCAGCACCGAACAATTTCCGGTGCGCCGCATCTACTGCATCGGGCGCAACTACGCGGCGCACGCCATCGAGATGGGTTCAGACCCCACGCGCGAGCCGCCGTTCTTCTTCCAGAAACCGACCGATGCCATCCAGGTTGTGCTGCCTGGTACCGTGGCCGACCACCCCTATCCCACGTTGACCAAGAATTACCACTACGAGGTGGAACTGGTGGCGGCACTGTCCAAGGGCGGGCGCAATATTCCCATGGACCAGGCGCTGGAGCGGGTTTACGGTTACGCGTTGGGGCTGGACATGACCCGTCGGGACCTGCAGCGCGGCATGGGCGACCAGAAAAAGCCGTGGGAAATCGGCAAGAGCTTTGACCGCTCGGCCCCCATTGGCCCGATTCACAAAGTGGTACAGACCGGTCACTACACCAAGGGCGCCATCTGGCTGAAGGTGAATGGCCAGATCAAACAGCAGGCTACCCTGAACCACATGATCTGGTCGGTGGCGGAGCAGATCTCCAAGCTGTCCGAAGCGTTTGAATTGTTCCCCGGCGACATCATCTATTCCGGCACACCCGAGAACGTGGGTCCGGTGGTCAAGGGTGACGTGATCGAGTGCCATATTGACGGCCTGCCCGAACTCAGCGTCAAAATTGTCTGAACTGGTGTATCTGAACCTGCAAAAATTGCGGGTTCCCTTTTTTGATGGACATCAAGATGCTCAATAGCGATCAGAAAAACGATTTCAACGCCTTGCTTCCCGGTAAAACCACCGAAGCCGGTGCCACCCGTCGCACTGCGCTCAAGACGGCATTGGGCGTGGGTTATGTGGCATCGGTCATGCCCATCATGGCGCAGACTGCGATCAAGACCCCATCAACCGGGCTTTCCAGCGGCGAGGGCGTTTATGCCGTGGACGGTTTCATGGTGCCCTTCTTCTACGCAGCCCCCGAGGGCAAGAAAAACCTGCCGGTGATTCTGGTCATCCAGGAAATTTTTGGCGTGCATGATTACATTGCAGATGTCTGTCGCCGCTTTGCCAAGGCTGGCTACCTGGCGATTGCGCCCGAATTGTTTGCGCGCCAGGGCGATCCCAGCACCTATGGCGAAATGGCCAAGTTGATGGCCGAAGTGGTGTCCAAGGTGCCCGATGCACAGGTCATGGGCGACCTGGACGGTGCAGTCAAATGGGCTGGTCAAAACGGGGGCGACTTAAGGAAGGTGGGCATCACCGGTTTTTGCTGGGGCGGTCGCATCACCTGGCTGTACGCCGAGCAGAGCAGCAACGTCAAGGCTGGCGTGGCATGGTATGGCCGCCTGGTGGGTGCCGCCTCAGAGCTCTCCCCAAAGCACCCGGTGGATTTGGCGGCCGGCATCAGGGCTCCGGTATTGGGCTTGTATGGCGGGCAGGATGACGGCATTCCGCAAACCACCGTGAGCCAGATGAAGGATGTGCTGGCTCAAGCCGGCGCCAAGGGCAATGCGGCTGCCAAGCAGTCCGAGTTTGTGGTGTACCCTCAGGCACCCCATGCATTCCATGCGGACTACCGCCCCAGCTACCGCAAGGATGCGGCCGAAGACGGCTTCAAGCGGGCGCTGGAGTGGTTCAAGGGCCACGGCGTAGGCTGATTTGGCGCTTGCCCTCTTGTCGACCGCCGGACGATGCGGTTTTGCTTTTATATGAAATAGGGTTTTAGCCCCCGTGGAACATGCGTAACGTGCTATGACATTGATAGCTATTTTGCTTGGAACCCTGGTCGCCGGAATTGGTTCGGTTTGGCTGGCGGCTGCGTTGAGCTTTGGCGCATTGGCGCGCTACACCCAGCATATGCTGAGCCTGGCCGCTGGTGCGTTGATGGCCACTGCTTTCTTGCACCTGCTGCCGGAGGCGTTCGAGAGCCAGGCCGGAGCGCACGATTTGTTCTTGACGCTGCTGCTAGGGCTGGTGTTTTTCTTCCTGCTGGATAAGGCCGAACTGTGGCACCACGGGCATGAGCACCACCACCATGGTGAAGCCGGGTCCGCGCAGGACCACGGGCATCCCCATCAGCACAGCCATGGCCACGCCGCGGTGCACATCCACGAGCACACGCCGGCGCAACCCGGCAGTTGGGCCGTTTTGACGGGCGACAGCGTGCATTGCTTTGGCGACGGGATCCTCATTGCATCGGCTTTCATGGCCGATATGCGTCTGGGCGCTATTGCTTCACTGGCGGTTTTGGCTCACGAGGTGCCGCACCACATGGGTGACCTGATGGTGCTGCGCACGGGCGCCAACAACAAACGCATGGCGCTGGTCAAGGTGTCGCTGGCCGGTGCTGTAACCGCACTGGGTGGCATGGCCGGCTACTGGCTGGTGGACTTGCTGCATGACTATTTGCCGTACTTTTTGGTGATTGCATCGAGCAGCTTTGTCTATGTGGCGCTGGCCGACCTGATTCCACAGCTGCAAAAGCGGCTGACCCTGGCCGAGACCATTGCGCAGGTGACGTGGCTGGCGGTGGGCATTGGCATGGTCACGCTACTCAGCGGCCTAGCGCACGGCGGGCATTAGGCCGCTGGCAGACAGAGCGTTCTGCTCCGTGTCCCCCGCCCGCTGCGCGGGCTCCTCCTTGACCTGCGCAGAACGCTCTGTCTGCCAGCCGCCTTGCGGTCTCAGCCTTGTGCGACGGGGCGCGCAGGATCACTGCACCACTCGCTCCAGCTGCCTGCAAACAGGGCTGATCCCTTCAGCCCTGCAATTTCCATGGCCAGAATATTGGGCACCGCGCTGACGCCGCTGCCGCAGTGGTGTACCACGGTGGCGGGGTCACGGCCTGCGAGTAGTGCGTCAAACTCCGCGCGTAAATCTGCGGCGGATTTGAAGCGACCATCAGGGCCGATATTGAGGCTGAATAATCGGTTCAGCGCACCGGGGATATGGCCGGCCACCGGGTCCAACGGCTCGACCTCGCCCCGATAGCGTGGTGCAGCGCGTGCATCGATCAGTGTCTGGGCGTTGTCTCCGGTCGTTTTGCAGAGACGGCTTGCTACGGTTTCGATAGTGGTCAGCGCAATCACCGCGGGGGCTAGCGTGTAGTTTGATGCAGAGTTCGCGGGCTGGGGCCCAGTGATTACGGCGCCTCCAGCTCCCTGCCAGGCCTGAATGCCACCGTCCAGCACCGCCACGTTGTCATGACCGACCCACTTCAGCATCCACCACAGGCGGCCACAGTAGTTGGCGTTCTGGCGGTCATAGACCACGGCCTGCATGGTGTTGTCAAAGCCGACTGAACCCAGCCAGGCCGCAAAGGCTTCGCGCGTGGGCAGCGGGTGGCGTCCGCCTGATGCGCTGGTGCCCGGGGCGGCCTTGCCGTTGGCAGGGTCCTTGGTGGCGCTGAGGTGTCGGTCCAGGTGGGCGTAGAGGGCGCCAGGCAGGTGCGATTCGACGTACATTGCCGCGCCAGCCTGCGCATCGGCCAAGTTAAAACTACAGTCAAACACCATGAAAGGCTGGCCGCTGGTCATCAGGGTCTGCAGTTGGGTGGCGGAGATCAGGGTGGTGTACATCATGTATTCCTTAGTGGTCTTCGGCGGGCGTGTTGGGCATGGCGCGTGCGCGCAGTGCAGTTGCCAGTATGCCGCTGGTGACGATAACCCCGATGCCAGCCCAGCCAATGG
>JBAWYQ010000152.1:0-10086 GCA_037143475.1 Burkholderiales bacterium
GGTGCAGCTGGGCACGCACACCGGTGTAGCGTTGGCTGCGGTGCTGGCGCGGTAGAGTGCAGTGCATGGCGGTCCTTGCTAATTGATTGGAGTTTCTAATGCGGGTCTTTGTGGCGTTGGTGCTGTTGGCTTTGGGTTCTTCCGTCTTGTGGGCAACCCCACAAGTGGCGAGTGGGGCCAGTCACAGTCTGGCGGTTGCCCAGGATGGGCGGGTTTTTGCCTGGGGGGATGACAGCAGCGGTCAGTTGGGATCTGGCCGGCAGTTGTTTATTAACACGCCCGTCGCAGCGGTGCTGTCGGAGCCGGGCAGCGTGGCTGGGCTGGCTGCCGGTGGCTACCATTCTTTGGCGCGGATGCGCGATGGCAGCGTCTGGTCATGGGGAGGCAATGGTTCGGGGGAGCTGGGCGACGGCACCCTGACAGGCCGGGGGGTGCCACAAAAGGTGGCGGGTTTGACGGCGGTGATTGCCATTGCTGCGGGGGAAAGACATTCACTGGCAGCGAACAGGTCGGGTGAGGTGTGGGCGTGGGGCAGCAATGAGTTTGGGCGGCTGGGGCAGGGCGATGCCGACCTCGACGTCAGCAAGTTGCCGATCAAGGTCCTGCAATTGCAAAATGTCGTCGATGTGCGGGCGGGCAAGGAGCACAGCCTGGCATTGACCGGGGACGGCAGGGTCTGGTCGTGGGGAGCCAACTTCAGTGGCCAATTGGGGGACTCAACCGGGCGCACCCGCACGTTGCCGGTGGAGGTGGTTTTTCCGCTGTCGGATGTCCGCATTGTGGCCATTGAGGCTTCCAACAACCATAGTTTTGCGCTCGACAGCGAGGGGCGGTTGTGGAGTTGGGGCGACAACGGGTCTTACCAGCTCGGTGACACGACCTACGCGTTTCGGACATCGCCGCTTTACCAGGGTGATCTGCAACGGCAGGGCAAAGTGATTGCATTTGCGACGGCGTCGGGTGGCAGTGCCGCAGTGTTGGCAGATGGCAGCCTGTGGGTGATGGGTTTCTATGGCCGCTATGAACAACCAACCCGCGTCACCGGTTTGCAGGGCGCAGTAGCGCAAGTGCGGGTGGGTGAAGGCCATATGGTAGTGACAATGGCCGATGGCCGTGTGCTTGGTAGCGGTGACAACACCTACGGTCAGCTGGGAGATGGCACCGTGGTGTCGCGGGATGACCTGGTCTTTATTGCGCCCCAAGGCGTCTCAGGACCGGTCAGTGTGCTCACCGCAGGCTACTTTCACACCCTGGCCCTGGACGCCTCCGGCCGTCTGCTGGGTTGGGGTGACAATTCACTGGGCCAATTGGGCAATGGCGTCAGTATCAGCCAGTCGGTTCCAGTGGTCGTCAACGGAATTGCCAACGCAACCCAGGTTGCCAGCGGCGAGTTCCACAGTTTGGCAGTGCTGGCTGACGGCACTGTGCGCGCTTGGGGGTACAACGGCAGCGGCGAATTGGGTGACAAAACGGACGTGCAGGTGCGCACCGGCCCGGTCGCGGTCAAAGGCCTGACCGGAGTGCGGCGGGTGGCGGCGGGTGGCAGCAGCAGCGCTGCGCTGGATGGCAGCGGTCGGCTGTGGGTTTGGGGCTCCAATTTGAGCGGTCAGCTCACCCTGCCTGAAGAGACCTATCGAACCGATACCGCTACGCTGGCGACTGGGCTGCCCGCCCTGTCGGAGGTGAGTGTCGGCGGCGGACACATGCTGGGCCTAGACCTTCAACGCCGTGTTTGGGTGTGGGGTTCCAATGGCTACGGCCAATTGGGTGATGACTATAACCAGGCCACTGCACCGCGCGTGCTGACCGCACTAAACAACATCACTGCCATCTCGGCGAGTGGCGACCATTCGATGGCACTGGATGCACAGGGCCGCGTTTGGGCATGGGGTGACAACGGGTATCTGCAAGTGGGGCCAGTCGAGGATTTGCAGGCTAAAGTTCCCTTGCAAATCACCGGTCTGCCGCCCATCAAAGCCATTTCCGCAGGTTACTACGGTAGCTTTGCGCTGGCAGTGGATGGCAGTCTGTGGGCCTGGGGCGCCGGCGGTGAAGGTGAGCTGGGCGATGGCAGATTCGAGACGCGTGGCGAGCCGGCCATCGCGGGCACAGACACTTATTCGTCCCTTGGCGCCGGCGTGCTGCACACGCTGGCAGTGCGCGACGATGGGCTAGTCTGGTCTTTTGGAGTGAATTTCAGCGGTCAGCTGGGTGATGGCAGTTACTCCAATCAAGGCAGTCCGGTGGGTGTGGTCGACGCCGCCCTGGATCGCTTTTTTGATCTGGATGCCTCAGTTCCCAATAGGGTCGTTTCGCCTGACAAAGTGCCCCCGTTCTTCGCACTCACCCAACGTTCTGGCAGCAACCAATTGTTGACGCTGAGTACCAGATTAAAAGTTGCATCGATTGCCCAGCCAGCCGCTGCGGCGCCTTTCAGACCGCGGGCAGCGCAGCCAGGTTACAACGTGTATGTTGTTGCTTTGGTGCCCGGTGCGGTTATCGGACAGCCGGATGTGCCACTGTTGGTCTTTGTTCATGCCGGTGCCTCCAGTTGGGGGCAGTATGTTGGCGGGCCACTGGCGGCCTATCTCAGCAATGTCTCAGCATCCAATGATGCCCTGTTGATTGATATATTGGAAAGTACCGATCTGAGCACGGCATTGGGAACCCGGTTTCTGGTGGGCTATGGAACCAGCTCGGATGAGATGCTGGCCAATTCACGTTATCGCCTCGTCTACGAGGTGACCGCAGCCGTGGCGAAACCCGCGAGATAGCGCTCTCACGACCGTTCCCAACCATGGCCGCCGAAATGAACGATCTGATTCAAGCCCTGCGTGATTTTGCACGCGCGCGCGACTGGCAGCAGTTTCACACCCCCAAAAACCTGGCCTGCGCGCTGTCGGTGGAAGCGGCTGAGCTGCTGGAGCACTTCCAGTGGCTGACCGAAGCGCAAAGCCAGGCACTGGCGGCGGAGAAGAAGGCCGAGGTTGCAACCGAAGCGGCAGACGTATTCCTCTATCTGCTGCAGTTGTGTGACAAACTGGACATTGATCTGATGGCCGCGGCCCATGCCAAGATGCAGGTCAACGCCGCTAAATACCCCGTACCGCTGGCGCGTGGCACCGCCACCAAGTACACCGACCTTTAATCCCCCACCGCACCTGGAGCACCTTATGCAACGTCGTCACCTGGTACAACTTGCCGCCACTGCACTTGCCGCCCAGCTGATGGAGGCGCATGCGCAGCCCAGCACCTTCCCCGCCAAGCCCATCAAGCTGGTCATCGCCTTCCCAGCCGGGGGCCCGACCGACATCACCATGCGCTCGCTGGCGGACGCGGCGGGAAAAATTCTGGGCCAGCCGGTCATTGTGGAAAACAAGCCGGGCGCGGGCGGCACCATGCCAGCCCAGCAACTGCAGAGTGCACCCGCGGACGGCTACACCGTGGCCCAAATTCCGCTGGGTGTGTTCCGGCTTCCCTACACCACCAAGATCAGTTGGGACCCGATCAAAGACATCAGCTACGTGCTCAACGTCACCGGCTATGCCTTTGGCCTGGTGGTGCCGGCCGACTCTGCATTGCGCACCTGGACCCACTTCGTCGCCTGGGCCAAGGCCAACCCCGGCATGCTGTCCTACGGCTCCACCGGCACCATGACCAGCCCGCACCTGACCATGGAGCTGATCGCGCAGAAGCTGGGGCTGGAGCTGCTGCATGTGCCGTTCAAAGGCAGTGCCGACCTCATGCAAGCCATTTTGGGCGGGCAGATCATGGCGGCGGCCGATTCCACCGGGTTTGCGCCGCAGGTCGCCGCGGGCAAATTGCGCGTGCTCAACACCTGGGGCGCCGAGCGGCTGGCCAAGTTCCCCGATGCGCCCACGCTCAAGGAACTGGGGTTGGGCCTGGTGCAGAACTCACCCTTCGGCATCGGCGCACCCAAAGGCACGTCGCCCGCCGTCATCAAGCGCCTGCACGATGCCTTCAAGCAGGCCATGGAGCAGGAGAGCTATGTGACCACGCTGGCCCGCTACGACATGGTCCCCATGTACATGAACTCGGCCAACTACCTCAAGTTTGCGCAGGATACCTTCTCCAAAGAAAAGGCCCTGGTCGAAAAGTTGGGGCTGATGCGCCAGCCCTGAAACAAACCGAAACAAACCGATACCGCGCAGAGATGACCTGTGCGGCGTGTCCCGGCACCATTGCAGTCCTGTTCAACACCTTTTTAATAGGAAGTACTGCAATGAAACACTGGATCAAACGCTCACTCTTGGCCCTCTTCGGTGTCACCGTGCTGGTGACCGGTCTGTCGGCTTGCGGCCACCGCAGCCACGAGTTTGGCGCCAACCTGAGCGATGAGGAATACGCCCAAAAGCGCGACAAAGTCGTCAGCAAGGCCGCCAGCAAGCTGGACTTGAATGACGACCAGAAGAAGCGCCTAGCCACCCTGGGTGACAAGCTCTATGAGCAACGCACCGCGCTGATCGGTCAAACCAAAGACCCCCGTGCCGAGATGAAAGCGCTGGTCGCGGGCGACAAGTTTGACAAGACCCACGCCCAAACCCTCGTTACCGAAAAGACGACCGCTTTGCAGACCAGAAGCCCCGAAGTCATCGCCGCACTGGCCGACTTTTACGACAGCCTGAACCCCGCGCAGCAACAGAAGGTGCGCGACTACATGGAAGGCCGCGGTCACTGGTTCCGTCGCGGGTAAAGTCGGGGTGCCATGCACCCATGCTGCTGTTCGACGACGAGCAATTGGGTCCGCCCTTGGCGGTCATATTGGAATCCGTCGGCTGAACTTGGGGTTTTGCCAGCAACTGCTCGCCGCTGTTGCGCATATTCGAATCCGTTTAGGTCGCACCCTTTGCTAGGGCCGTGCTTGCCAAATTGGTCGGTTTGATGTGGATCAATGCAGGCGCCAGTATTGGGATTATGGTGTTCGAATTTTCAAAGCAAGATGTCTGGCGTCACACCAGTGGAGATACTATGAAAATTCTCGGCAAAGCGTTCGCCATCCGCTCAGAGCCTGTGCGCTACTTGTTTTTTACGCTGCTGTTAATGTTGGGTGTAGGTGGTTTGGGCGTGCGCATGGCGCAGGCGCAAGGCGTCTGCACGACGGAAAGTATTCTCTTCCAAACGCCATACACCGGTGGTTGTTACTACGAGTCCAGCGATCAATTCACGCTCCCTGCAACCAGCTACGTGACATGGGTTCGCATCTGGTACAACACCAATGACGCCGGCACTGGGCTCAATGTTGTGATGACTGGCCCCAATGGCTACAGTGTGAGCCAGGCAACCACCAAGGGCGGTTGCGCGGGCGTATGGTGTGAGGGAAAGCTCATCATCAACAACACCTTGCAAGCGGGTAACTACAGCTTGACTTTCAGTGCCAACGCTGTCTGCAAGAATCCATCTGGTGACTCCACGCAATTCGTGTACGGCTGCGCCGCGCCGGTGCAGGCCTTTGACGTTAAGGCCCGTGCAAGTGGCGCCACTTCGGCATTGACGCTGGATCTGGATGTCAAAGTGGCCAGTGCCGACAGCGGTAAGTCGGGCAGCGTGTACCTTGCGGCCGGTCTGCCAACATCCGCCACCAGCGTCCAATGGTTCTTCAACAATGGCTCAGCATGGTCGAGCTGGAGTGGTGGGACGGTGCCGGCCTATTCGACCGCGGTCTTGCCATCGAGCCTCTCACTACCCGTTTTGAGGGGCAACGACGTTCGCGCCCTGGCGGGTTTGCAGTTGTACGCCGGTTATGGCACTGATCCGTCGGACATGCTGGCGCGTGGGCACGCCAAACTTGGCTATGTGATTCCTGGTGGGGGAGCAACAAGCCCCGGTCCGACCGTAACATTGATGACAAACCCGACAGACAGCGAACTGCTGTCCGTGCTTGCCACCGATGGCACTACTGTCAACTATTTCGGCACAAGGGATGCGATCGGTATTGCGCAAACACTTAACAAAATTCAGTTCGTTAGCAGCGATGGAAGCGCGACATGGGTGGAACTCGACGTCAGTTCACGTCCGAAAAAAATGCGCGCCGCCAATGGGTCTGTTTTTGAACTGTTGTACTCCGGCACGAATCAGGCCAGCGTAACGGCTACGGCCGGGGATGGATCGGCCAAGGTGACCACCAGCTTTCCGCTGGGGACCGCTGTTGCCCCGACTGCCAGTTTGGCGGCTGCTGCCAGTTTGCAGCGATCAATGCCCCTCTTTGCGCCGGCCCAAACGTCTGACTGGAGCATACAGGTCAATCGCTGCGGGGTCGCAACCGACGAGGCTGATGTGTACTACTCCATTTCGGTGCCCGGTCAGGTTAGCAATGCGGGCAACGGCGCGGCGGTTTCGGTTGGCAATGGCAAATATACCGCGTCCATTCCAACCGGGCTGAAACCTTCGCTCACGCTTGAAAACCTGCGCTCGGCGTCGGAATCTATCGCCGGGGTATTGGGCAACGCTTGCGATGTTCTTAGTTTTTCCGGCGCAGGTAGGCCAGAACTGTACCTGGCTACGATGTGCCCGTTTATTGGTGCCGCGCTCTCCACCGTGACGGGGCCTGGTGGAGTTGCCATCGGTAGTGCATGCACCGCGGTTTCGGCTGCCGTCCTTGGCTACTGTGCCGTTCTGGGTGAGAGCGGCGTTTACCACAGTGCGAGTGCCGCAGAAAGAATCCTACAGGGATTGCAGGATCCGAAGGTTTTCACCTCTGATATTGGACTGCGTGCCGATGTCTATGTAAAAGGTTTGCCTGGCGCTTACGTCATCGGCCCAAGTTACGCGCCGTCGAACGGTCCGTTTCCGGCAGCCGCGATTGAAATCAATGACCAGTGCCCGGCTCCCGCACTGTCGGGCATTGTGCCCAGCACCGGGCCGGTCGGGACCAGCGTGACGATCTCTGGAACCGGTTTCGGAGCGACAGCAGGAATCGTCACATTCAACGGCACCAAAGCTACTGTAACCAGTTGGTTGGAATCAAAAATTCTGACAACGGTTCCAGCTGGTGCCATATCGGGGAACGTCGTGGTGACCGCAAATGGGTCCCAAAGCAATCCGCTGGTGTTTCAGGTAACTAGCGGTAGCGCCAAGTTTACTGCCAACAACAACGGAACAGTAACGGACAACACGACCGGACTGGTCTGGCAGCAGGGCGAGAATCCACGGACCTATAACTGGTACGAGGCATCCGGAACCTATGACATCAATTACAACGCGTCGACCTTGAACGTGTGCGCCTCGCTCTCGCTTGCGGGCGGGAGTTGGCGTTTGCCCACGCTGACTGAACTGGCCAGGCTAGTTGTGACCACTGGGCAGGCAGACTTTTTTCCCGGCCAGGTAACGATTCCCTATAACTACTATTGGACTTCTACCCTCGGTACCCGCGACCCCAGTAGCGCCTATTTTGTGAGCTACAAGGGCACGTACAACACCAATCAGTTCTATTGGTTGGACCATGTTCGCTGTGTTCGTTGACCCTTCGTTATCGCCGCACAGGCCGATTTTTACGACAGCTTGAACTTCGCGCAGCAACGGAAGGTGCGCGACTACATGGAAGGCCGTGGTCACTGGTTCCGTCGCGGGTAAAGTCGGGGTGCCATGCACAGCATACTTTTGATCGATGATGACGCGCAATTGGGCCCGCCCCTGGCGGCCTACTTTGCGCGCTTTGACATGGTGCTGGAGTGCGCCTTGCGCCCCAGCACCGGACTGGAGCGCCTGCGCCAGGGTGGGCTGGATGCCGCCATTCTGGATGTGATGCTGCCCGAGATGGATGGCTTTGCCCTGTGCCGCGCCATCCGCAAGGAAAGCGACATCCCGCTCATCATGCTCACCGCGCGTGGCGACGTGATGGACCGGGTCGTCGGGCTGGAGCTGGGCGCGGACGACTACGTGCCCAAACCTTTCGAGCCGCGCGAACTGGTGGCCCGGCTGCAAACCGTGCTGCGCCGCCGGGTGGCTGCGCCGGTTGTGAGCGCAGAGATTGCTGACCCGACTCGCCTGATGTTCGATGGCCTGGTCATCGACGCCACCACGCGCAGCGTGCAACGCCACGGCGAAATGCTGGAGTTGACCAGCACCGAGTTTGATCTGCTGCACCTGCTGGCGGCGCATGCGGGCAAGGTCTTCAGCCGCGACGACATTTTGAACCAGCTGCGCGGACATGAGGCCGAGCTGTACACCCGTGCGGTGGACATTGTGGTGAGCCGCTTGCGCAAGAAGCTGGAGCCGCTGGACTGCATCAAAACACTACGCAATGCGGGCTATTCGCTGGCGCTGGCAAGGGTGCGCACATGAGCGCCGCCGGGCCGCTCCAAGGCGCGAAGGCCCCCTCGGGGAGCGTGGGGGCCAGGTTCCGTCACGCTATGGCGCACTCGTTGCGCGTGCGGCTGGTGGCGCTGTTCCTGCTGCTGGCCCTTGCCATGACGACGATCTTTGTCATCGGCATGCAAAGGGCACTTTCCATTGGCTGGCGTGACGCTGCCCGTCCGCTGGTGGTGGACTATGTGGACAAACTGGCCGCCGACATGGGCAGCCCCCCCCGCATTGAAGCGGCCCAGGCGCTGGTGCAGCGCCTGCCGTTGAGCGTGCACATCAGCGGCCCGCTGGTCAACTGGCGCAGCAACCCCAATGAGCCCGATTACGATCGCCGCTTGCGCGACAGCACTGCCGATGCCAACAGTTGGAGCAACGAGGCTCCGCGGTTCTTCGAGCGCACCACGGTGGATGGCCACCGCATCCGCTTTGGCCTGAGCGTGCAGGCCTGGCACGACCGCCCCCGCTTCATCGGCTGGGTCACTCTTGGGTTGTTGCTGGTGCTCACCGCTGTGGCCTATTCCCGCGTGCGACGCATGCTGCGCCCACTGGACGACGTTCGCGCCGGTGCCCAGCGTTTTGGTGCGGGTGATTTTGCCAAAGCCATACCCGTGCGCCACGCCCACCACCCGGACGAACTCGGCGAACTGGCCACCGCCATCAACACTATGGGTGCCGACATCCACCAGATGCTGGAAGCCAAGCGCACGTTGCTTCTGGCCATCAGCCACGAACTGCGCAGCCCGCTCACCCGCGCCCGCCTCAACACCGAGTTGCTGCCCGAAACCCCCGAGCTGCAGCCAAGCCGCGCGGCGCTGCTGCGCGACCTGGGGCAGATGCGCGACCTGGTGGCCGACCTGCTGGAAAGCGAACGTCTGGCCAGCCCGCATGCCGCGCTGCACCGCGAGCCAACCGACCTGGCTGCGCTGGTGGCCGAGATCGTTGCTGCACCGGGCGGCGCACTGAATGACGCACAGAACGACGCACCCAAAATCCTGCAAAACCTGCAGCCCAATGTGCACGTGCTGCAACTGGACCGCACCCGCATGCGCCTGCTGCTGCGCAATCTGCTGGACAACGCGCTGCGCCACAGTGTGGATGCGTCCCAACCGCCCGTAGTGCTATTGGCGCAAACGGCAGACGGCGCAGTGCAGATCACCGTGCGTGACTTTGGGCTTGGCGTGCCAGACGACCAACTTCCCCAACTGGCACAGCCGTTTTACCGGCCCGACTCCGCCCGCTCCCGCGAGGGCGGCGGCGTGGGCTTAGGGCTGTACCTGTGCAAGCTGGTGGCGCTGGCGCACGGTGGCAGCTTTGCGGTGCGCAATGCCCAGCCCGGGCTGGCGGTGTGTGTGACACTTCCGGCACCATGATCACCTTCTACAACCACCTGCACGCCCAGCACCAGGGCAAGTTTGAGATGTTTCGGGGCGAGCTGGTGCCCTGCTTTGAAGTGCCCGCCCGTGCTGACCACGTGCTGGCAGAGTTGCAGCGCCGTGCGCTTGGCAGCGTGCAGCAGCCCCATGCGTTTGACGACAGCGCGCTGGAATGCGTCCACAGCCCGCGCTACCTGCGCTTTCTGGCCACTGCCTGGGATCAGTGGGTGGCGCTGGACCCGGCCAATGCGGACAAGGACATACTGCCCTCGGTCTGGCCCACGCGAACGTTCCGCGCTGACATTGAGCCTGATAACTTTGCAGCGAAAATGGGCTTGTATTCGTTCGACGCCGGCACGCCCTTCACCGCAGGCACCTGGGTGGCGGCGCG
>JBAWYQ010000153.1:0-10013 GCA_037143475.1 Burkholderiales bacterium
AAAGTTTGAGATAGAGCTTGTATTCGATCAACGCTTTGGAGGGTTGTTTCAAGCCCTCCCACACAAAACCAATGAGTTCCTGCGCTTCTTTCGATGACGGGTTGGGGGGCAGCATCAAGGCCTGATTCAAGGGGTCCACCGCATCCTGGAATCGCTGCTCCGCAAACGCCTGGCGCGCCTTGGCTAGTAGCACAGAGGCCTTGGAGTTGACTTCTGACGAGGCTGCCAGATCAGAGTGGGTCGAAGGCGACGCAGGCCCCTCGCGCTGCGCAATGTTGGACTCGTCTACTGCCGTGCCCCGTTCAACCGAGGTCGAAGGGGGTTTTGGGGACCCAAGCGATGGTGTTGGGAGCGATGGTGTCATGGTCAAGGCAACAGTGACAGGCACAGTGTCGATTTCTTGCGGGTTCAGGTTGAACACCTTGGCAGAGGGAAACCGTGCTGTGGCACGCTGTCGTACCGACTCGGCCTCCTTTTCGGATTGGAAGTAGCCGATTGCAAGAGCAATCCGCTTTACTCCCCCTTCTTCGATCGACCGTGTGATCACCGCGTAGTCCTGAAAATCGACCGGTATGCGTGGCATCGCACCCAGTTCATCCGCAGAGAAGGTTTTCAGCAGAACTCCAAATTGGCCTACTTTGGCCGCACTGGTTAGGAACTGCACTTTGACTTCGGTCGACGGCTTTGCAGTCCGTTCCAAAGCGAGGTCAATCACCCTGGCCAAAGGAAACAGCGACTCGGCTCTCTTGCGCACGATTTCTGCATCATTTTGTGAACGGAAATATCCCAGGGCAAGGGCATTGTGCTTGGCGCCATCTTCTTCAATTGAACGGGTAAAGACTGCGTAGTCTTGAAACTCTCCGGGTATCCGGGGCATTGATTCGTTGCTACCTTCGGGCACGGACTTCAAGACCAGCGCAAAACGACGATCTTCCGGAGCTACAGGCATGACTGGCAATGCAGTGCCCGTTTCGTTGTTGCCAAATACAAGGTCGATGGTTCTGCCATCGGGCCCCTGACGCGCCAATAGGCGAACCTTGTTGGTCAACCGAAGTATCAGGTTCTTGGTGCGCACCGCCGGTGCAGGCACATAGGTCAGAGATATTCCAGGGTGGTCACTGCCCCGGTCCAGGCGCTTGCCCTCTTCGATGGTCTGCCCCAATATTGAATCGTCATTTCCAACGATATCAAAACTGACTTGAACGAGATCGGCCTCTCCCAGCGGGGCCTGCCGCAAGAATCGGACGTTTGCGTTGAAGGTAATGCGGGCAACCTGGCGCGTGGGGCCCACCACCACCCAATCCAGATCAGCCAGCGTTTGCCCAATAGAGAGTTCGCCAACCATTGCCAAGGCGATACCCAAAAGGATTCTTGAGCAAAGACCGACAAATCCCTGATGTATGCGAAAGTTCATGACGAATTCTTAGGCGAATGGTGCGTGACTAGCTGAGGTCACTTCAAAACCGGTATCGGTTTTGTGCGATCCTGCGCTCTCATCTGCCTTGGAATGATCTCGCTATTGGTTACATGGCAACTGACGCACGTGAGCTTGTCTGGCTGCATCTGGTACGAAGGCGATAGGTGCGAGTACATCACGGGGCGCCAGTTGGTGGTTTTATGGCAACTGTCGCACGAGCGCGCACTCATGAAGTGACCGGACGGTCTAGCCGAAGCGCCCATGCCGTTATGGCAAACCATGCAGGTATTGGGCGAAATACCGTTGTGGCTGAACTGTGCAGGTGTCCAACTGGTTGTACGGTGGCAGGTGTCGCACGATGTGTTGACCATCAAGTGGCGCGCCGGCATTCCCGAAGCCCGCTGCCCGTCATGGCAGGTTTTGCATTTGCCTGGCTCAACGCCGACGTGGTCGAAAGTGTTGCCCAATGATCCGCGCGTTGGCGGTGCAACCTGCAAATTAGGAAGCAGACGACCTTGGTCCGGATTGACCATAGCTTCTCGCATGATGGGCCGCACCAGCGCTCTGAAACCGCCGTTGTAGTCGTGACAATTCTTGCAGTCGTTGGGTGCCATGCGGGTCGGATTCTTTGTCGTATGCTTGCTGGGCACCCGTGTCAACAAACTCGAACTGCTTACACCGTACCAGGCCGACCCGTATTCATGACAACTCATGCAAGTCAAACTAGCCACAGCTGCATGCGAAGTTGCGCCACTGGTCCCGCTCTTCATAACCATACCGCTGAACGAAGTGAAATTCGATTTCGAATGGCAGCCTTCGCATGGCGTGCTACCGGACGGAACATGCGCCAACTGGCTACCTGAAGCCACTGGCATTAGCTTCGGTTGGTAAGTGATTGGTGGCGGCGACGTACACGCCGCATCCTGTAAAGCACATCCAGCGAACGGCCCTTTACCAGTTCCTGCAGTATGGCAAGTGGCACAGCCACTGGTAATGCCCCCGTGCAAAGCAGTACTATTGATCAAAGTGGAGGACGAGTAATCTGGCAGCGCTGGGTGGCACGCTGCGCACGCCGATACCGTTGCATTAGTCGGGATGTGCCCTGCGGGTTTACCTTCCGCCGTGAATGCGGTCGTACTGTCGTGGCATTGTGAACAGTCGCCGGTCGCAGGATGCCCCGAGTCGGCCACGCTGTAAGTCGTTCCCGTGGCCCAGGGGCGTGTCTGGAATCCCCGATACGATGCTCCATTGGTCACAACCGTCGGGCTGATGGGGTATTGGTCAACACTCATCCATGTGTAATTCGTCTCATGACACGAGTTGCACCCGCCGGTAACTCCGGCGTGGATCATGGCTCCCGTTGGCGCCGGCAGCTTGAACCCACTATTGGGACCAGTGGTTGCAGTGCCCGAACCCGCAACGGAAACCAGGCCGGTTGGTGTTGAGCCCAGATGACAGGATTCACACACAGTCGAAGAAGGAATGTGCCGTGTGCTTCCCTGCGGCGACGTGGCGGCCATCACGACGATCTTAGTGACGTTGGTGAAGCTTGAACCGGTAATGGTCGGTCCATGGCATGTGGCGCAGCCCGTCGTAATGCCAACGTGGCTGAAAAGTGAATTCAAAAAATTCGCTCCGTTCACCACGGGCAACTGCAGGCTACTGGTAGCGCCCACGTGGCAAACTTCACATGCGGTGCTTCCAAAGGGCACATGATTGACGCCTGGCGCCTTGATGGAAAAACCAATGGCAGGAATTGCATAGGTTGCGGCATTGGCAACACCGTGGCATTGCGCACAGTTACTCAGAGGAGTGGGAGCATTGGCGTGAATAGCCGTTAGGGTGGTACTGAGCGGCATCTGCGAATAATCGGCATTTGTGCTGCTGATATTCATATGGCAGGCCGTACATGCTGCACCGGACGCAATTGGAATGTGATTCGACGGTTTGGCTGAAACTGCAAAATTGACCGTACTGCCGTGACACTGGGAACAGTCACCTGTCCCAAGGCCTGGGTGATTTCCGTCTGGAAGGGAGTACCCGCCCCCCCCGCTGATTGGTCGTGTTTGAAAGCCAATGTAGATTCCCCCTGAAACAGGAAATGTGCTTGTCCTTGTATACAGACCGACACCCAACCAGGACATTCCGCTTTCATGGCAGCTCACGCACCCGTTTGACGTGTTGGCGTGAATCATGGCGCCCGTAGGTACGGGCGTCTTGAACGCAGTGTTGGGCGGTACCGTCGTTGCATTTGCCGCAACGAGGGCTGCTGGCGTACTCTGCAAATGGCAACTCTCGCACTTGAAATTGATAGCAGATGGGATGTGAGAAGTGGCTCCGGTCGGACTAGTGGCTGGAAGTACCACGATGCTGGTAATGCCGTAAAAGCTGCTGCCGGAAATACCTGACCCATGGCAAGTATCGCAGCCTGACGTGATCCCGCTATGGCTGAACTTGGCACCAGCGAAGGTGTTGCCAGCCGTGCCACCGCTGAGGGGAACAAGAACAGCAGGTACTGCTGTGTGGCAGAGTTCACAAGCGCCATTGGCGGCTGTCGGTATGTGCGGCGCAGGTGCCAATCCATTCATCGTCTTGGGCGTCACACCTGCGAACGTGCCGCTTATAACGTTGCTTCCATGGCACGTAGCGCATCCCGAAGTAATTCCGGTGTGGCTGAATGCAGAACCACCAAACGTCGCATTATCTTGAACCGGCAGCGTCAGGCTGGAGTTGCTGCCAACGTGGCAGCTCTCACAACCCAACGAACCCATTGGAATGTGGGTAGATGGTGGAGTCTTGATTGCCGGTGTCATTGTGGGCATTGCATAATTCGCGGCATTTGCAGTGCTATGGCATTGCGCACAGTTTGTTGTGCTCGAAGGTGCATTGGCGTGAATGTTCACTAATGACGGCATCACCGACAAATCTGGATTCGTGTGGCACGTCGTACATGCTACCCCCGACTTGATGGGAATATGATTTGACGGCAGGACACTGACCGTGAAATCGCTTAGGCTGGTGTGGCAGGTGGAACACTCCCCAGCGGGGTGCGCGGCACGGGCGACAAAAAATGTGCCTGCTGTAGTTTGCGGGCGCGTCTGAAAGCCCTTGTATGGCGCGTTCGTAGTAATGGGGTATTGCCCCATGCTCATCCAGACCATATTGGTGTCGTGACATGAAGCGCAGCCGCCCGTCACACCCGCATGAATCATGGATGCGGTCGGTGTAGGCGTAAGGAAACCGCTGCCGGGTGTCGAGCGAGTGGACACGCCAGGCACCAGCGCCGCAGGAGTACTGCCCAGGTGACAACTCTCACAGGTTGTTGACGTGGGCAAGTGCGACATTGCTCCGGACGCCGCTGATGGCGGCATCACAATGATCTTGGTGATGCCGTAGAAACTGCTGTTAGTAATATTGGGCCCATGACATGTCTCGCAGCCCGAGGTTATTCCGCTGTGGCTGAATTGCGCCCCTGCAAAGGTAGTCATGCCCCCGCTGGCACCGGCTAGCGGTATCAAGGTCGACGGAATGCTGTTGACGTGGCAGGTCTCGCATGGTGTCGAGCTCGACACCGGCACGTGCGCCGGTGTCAGGCTGGATATCGTCTTGAGTGTCGTCGTCAATCCGAAGAAAGTTCCGCTAGCAATGTTGCCGTGGCAAGTGGCACAGCCGGTCGTCACGCCAGTATGACTGAACGCAGAGTTGGTGAACTTGGAGCCGTTTTGCACTGGCAAAGTCAAGCTTGAATTGCTACCAACGTGGCAACTCTCACAACCCAGAGAACCCATTGGAATATGCGTGCCTGGTGGAGTCGCGATTGCGGGGCTCATGCTGGCCATAGCATAGCTTGCTGCGTTTGCCGTGCTATGGCACTGTGCGCAGTTAGTGTTACTCGAAGGTGCATTGGAGTGTATGTCCGCTATCGCAGGCATCACCGAAAAGTCTGTGGTTGTGTGGCACGACGTGGTGCAGTTGGCACCTGACTTGATCGGAATATGGTTAGTCGGCATCACGCTGACCGTGAAATCACTCATGCTGGCGTGGCAGTTGGAGCATTCCCCCGTGCCCTTGGTGCCGGTGAGGTGCCCCGAATCGGCGACGAAGAATGTGCCTGCAGCTGCTTGCGGACGTGTCTGGAATCCCTTGAAAGGCGAACTGGTCGTAATTGGGTACTGCCCCATGCTCATCCAAACCATATTGGTGCCATGACAGGAAGCACAACCCGTCGTTACTCCGGAGTGGATCATGGACGCCGTCGGCGCGGGTGACCTGAATCCACTATTTACGCCAGCTGTGTTGGTCGAAACTCCAGGCACCAGGGTTGCTGGCGTACTTCCCAAATGGCAGTTCTCGCACGTCGTCGAAGTCGGCAGGTGAGAGTTCACCCCTGAAGCTGCTGACGGAGGCATCATGATGATTTTGGTGATGCCGTAGAAGCTACTGTTGGTAATGTTGGGGCCATGGCAGGTCTCACAACCTGAAGTAATTCCACTGTGGCTGAACTGCGCCCCGGCAAACGTCGTCATGCCGCCGCTGGCTCCATTCTTGGGTATCAGAGTTGACGGAATACTATTCAAGTGGCAAGTCTCACACGGTGTCGAGTTCGACACAGGCACGTGGGGCGGTGTCAGATTGCCGTTGGATTTCGGTGTCACGCCATCAAAAGTTCCCGCAGTTACGTTAATTCCATGGCAGCCCTTACATCCGCTGGTGATTCCAGTGTGGCTAAAGGCGGAGTTTGCAAATGTAGCCCCATCGACTACGGGAAGAGTCAAACTCGAATTACTCCCCACGTGACAACTCTCACAGCCCAGGGAACCCATTGGAATGTGGTTGGCCGCTGTCGTCTTGATGGAAAAACCTAAAGCAGGAATGGCGAAAGTAGAGGCGGCAGCTCCATGGCATTGGGCACAGTTACCCGTCGTAGACGGTGCGTTTGCATGGATCGCTGTGAGTGAAGTAACTGGTGTTGCGAAATTCGACGTGGTGTGACACGCCGGGCACCCGGCGGCGGCGGCGGTCGGGATATGGTTCGACGGCTTGGAAGGCGCGTTAAAGTCACTGAAACTACCATGGCAATCGGAGCAGTCGCCACCCGTGGGGTGCAAAGAATCAACAAAGACAAAGGTATCAGAAGTCGCCTTCGGACGCATCTGGAATCCCTTGAATGGCGCGGTTCTAGTGATGGGGTACTGGCCCATGCTCATCCACGCACCGCCAGCATCGTGGCAAGAGTTGCAACTGCCTGTAACGCCAGCGTGAATCATGGATGCGGTTGGCGCAGGTGATAGGAACCCACTGTTGATACCGGCTGTTTTGGTTGTCACCGCGGGGACCAGGCCCGATGGAATACTCCCTTGGTGACAGTTCTGACAAGAAGTTGAAGTTGGCAAATGGGAACTGGCAGTTGCCGGCGACGTGGGCGGCATCACAATACTCGTAATGCCAAAGAAGCTATTGGCCAAGCCAGGCCCGTGACAGGTTTCGCAACCTGAGGTAATCCCGGCGTGGCTGAACTGCGCGCCAGAGAATGTCTTCATACCGGCGGCTGGAACCAATCCCGACGGAATACTATTGAGGTGACAGGTTTCGCATGCGGCTGATGTGGGTACGTGCGCAGGTGAAAGACCGACCATTCGCATGGGCAAAACACCATAATAAGTGGCGGCACTGACATTCGAGCCATGGCATGTATCACAACCCGACGTGATGCCGGAATGGCTGAACAGCGAGCCAGAAAACTTGGCACCATCCGGAACTGGTGTTGTTGCAATGCTGGAGTTGCTACCAACGTGGCAACTCTCACAACCCAACGAACCCATGGGAATATGATTGCTCGGCGGTGTCACGATGACCGGCGACATACTGGGCATCGCATAACTCCCTGCATTTGCCGCGCTGTGACACTGCGCACAATTGCTGTTGGTCGAAGGTGCGTTTGCATGGATTAAGCTGATTGACGGCATCACTGAGAAATCGGTGTTCGTATGGCAAGAAGTGCAGGTTGCGCTGGCAGATGTTGGAATATGGTTGCTCGGTTTTGCAGCCGTGGTGAAGCTGGTAGTGCTGGCGTGGCAATTTGAGCAATCGCCACCAACTGGGTGCGCGCCGTCGGTGACGCTGTAAGTTCCACCGGACGCGTTGGGGCGAGCATGAAACCCGACATAGGTTCCACCTGGCGTCAAAACAGTTGGCGACCTTGGATACAGCCCCACACCCAGCCACGAAGAACCCGTCTCATGACAACTCGAGCACGCACCGGTCACGCCGGAGTGGATCATGCCCCCAGTAGGCGCAGGTGACTGGAACAAGGAACCTGGCACATTCGCGCTGGAGTTTGCTGGGACCAGCGAATTGGGCTTGCTGCCCAAATGGCAGCTCTCACAACTACTACCGTTGCTGGAGGGAATATGGGAAGTTGCTCCGGGCGAACCCGTCGGTGGAAGGACGATGATGTTAGTGATTCCGTAGAAGCTGCTACCCGTAATATTTGACCCATGACAAGTATTGCAACCAGAAGTTATCCCGTTGTGACTGAACTGCGCATTCGCGAAAGTGGTCATCCCGCTTGTTGCCCCCGACAACGGAATGAGTGACGAAGGTACGCTGTTGATGTGGCAGTTCTCACAGGCCGCAGAAGTTGGAACGTGCTGCGGGCTTAGGCTGCTCATGGATTTGGGTGTCACACCGTAGTAGGTCGATGTGCCACCGTGGCAACTCGCGCACCCTACAGTTATGCCACTGTGGCTGAACGCAGAGTTGCTGAACTTTGCTCCATCCGGAACCGGTGTTGCCGCGATGCTGGAGTTGCTGCCTACGTGGCAGTTAACACAGTCCAGGTTTCCCATGGGGATGTGACTGCCCGGTGTGGAAACGATAGAAAACCCAGCTGCAGGAATGGCATAACTGGCCGCAGCAGAACCATGGCACTGCGCGCAATTGCTGTTGGTCGAAGGCGCGTTTGCATGGATCAGGCCGATTGACGGCATCACTGAGAAATCGGTGCTCGTATGGCAAGACGTGCAACTCGCACTAGCAGACGTTGGAATATGGTTCGCTGGTGTTGCAGCCGCAGAGAAGCTTGTGGTGCTGGCGTGGCAATTTGAGCACTCACCGCTAACTGGGTGCGCAGCATCGCTGATGCTGTAGGTGCCGCCACCTGCAACGGGGCGCGCATTAAACCCGGTATAGGAAGCCCCACTCGTCTTAATAGTTGGTGAGCGTGGATACAGATCTACACCCAGCCACGAAGACCCCGTCTCATGGCAACCTGAGCACCCGCCCGTCACACCCGAGTGGATCATGGCTCCCGTCGGTGGAGAGGTCCTAAACAGCGTTCCGGGCACAGTCGCGCTGGCGTTTGCTGAAACCGGCGAATTGGGCTTGCTGCCCAAGTGGCAATTCTCACAATTTGAACCATTGGGCACAGGAATGTGCGACGTTGGCCCAGGAGTGCCCGATGGTGGTTGGACGATGATGTTGGTTATGCCGTAAAAACTGCTTACATTGGGGCCGTGACAGGTAATACAGCCAGAAGTTATCCCGTTGTGACTGAACTGCGCATTCGCGAAAGTGGTCATCCCGCTTGTTGCCCCCGACAACGGAATGAGTGACGAAGGTACGCTGTTGATGTGGCAGTTCTCACAGGCCGCAGAAGTTGGAACGTGCTGCGGGCTTAGGCTGCTCATGGATTTGGGTGTCACACCGTAGTAGGTCGATGTGCCACCGTGGCAACTCGCGCACCCTGCAGTTATGCCAGTGTGGCTGAACGCAGAGTTGCTGAACTTTGCTCCATTTTGAACCGGCAATTGCAGACTGCTATTTGAGCCAACGTGGCAGCTCTCACACCCCAGTGATCCCATTGCAATATGGTTACCCGGCGGAGAGACGATAGGTGGAACCATTGTGGGCATCGCAAATGCCGCAGCATTCGCGCTGCTGTGGCATTGAGCACAATTCGCGCTTGTCGACGGCGCATTGGCGTGGATCGCCGTGATTGTCGGCATTACTGAGAAGTCGCCGCTTGCATGGCACGCGGAACAGACCGCACTGGAAGACGTTGGGATGTGATTTGCAGGCTTCTTTAGGTTGCTAGGATCGAATGAATAGCCAATGTGGCAATCAGAGCACTCTCCGCTTGCGGGGTGCGCCGCATCCGACACATTGAACTGACCGGCCGCTGCTTGTGGTCGCGTCTGGAAACCAAAATAGCCGCTCATTGGGTATTGATTCATACCCAGCCAAGTGGAGTTGGTCTCATGGCACGTCGAACAACTGCTCGTGCCTCCAGCGTGGATCATGGCTGCCGTTGGCGCCGGCGTCATAAATCCGGTACCCGGACCCGTCGCTTTGACTGCCCTACCCGGTACCAATCCTGTTGGAACGCTTGCCTGGTGGCAACTTTCACAGTTGGTAGAGGTTGGCAGGTGAGAGTTTGGACCAGGCCCGCTGCTAGAGGGCATCACAACAATGCTGGTAATGCCATAAAAACTGCTGTTCGTAACGTTGGCGCCGTGACAGTTCACACATCCAGAACTGATACCAGTGTGGCTGAACGCAGAGTTGCTGAACTTTGCTCCATTTTGAACCGGCAATT
>JBAWYQ010000154.1:0-9850 GCA_037143475.1 Burkholderiales bacterium
GGCAGGCGCGACACCACGGTGTCCACCAGCATGGCAATGCGCCGCTCGGTGATGGCGCCAATCTCGGCGATCACAATCGCCAGCGCATCTGCGGCCAGAGCCACCGGTTCGGCGTGGAAGTTGCCGCCGGATAGTAAAGTGCCGGTTTCCGCGAATACCAAAGGGTTGTCGGTGACCGCATTGGCCTCGCGCAGCAGCACATCGGCGGCATAGCGCATCTGATCCAGGCAGGCGCCCATGACCTGGGGCTGGCAGCGCAGGCAATAGGGGTCTTGCACGCGGTCGTCACCTTCCAGGTGAGACTTGCGGATGGCGCTGCCGTTGGTCAGAGCACGGTAGGCCGAGGCGCATGCGATCTGGCCGGGCTGGCCGCGCACGGCGTGGATGCGCGCGTCAAACGGGCCATCGCTTCCGCGCACAGCGTCCAGTGTGACAGCGCCAGAGATAACCGCCGCCTCAAACAGGCGCTCGGTCGCAAACAAGGCGTCAATAGCCAATGCGGTGGACACTTGTGTGCCGTTGATCAGCGCCAAGCCTTCCTTGGCTGACAGCTTGATAGGCTCCAGCTTGGCCATGTGCAGGGCCTTGGCGGCGGGCATGCGGGTGCTGCCATAAAACACTTCGCCTTCGCCGATCAGGGGCAAGCACAAGTGGGCCAGCGGGGCCAGGTCGCCCGATGCGCCGACGGAGCCCTGGCACGGAATGACGGGGGTGATGCCGAGGTTGTAAAACGCAAACAGGCGGTCGATCACCAGTTCGCGAATGCCTGAATAACCACGCGCCAGGCTGGCCGCCTTCATCAACAGAATCAGGCGCACTACGGGCTCCGACATGGGCTCGCCCACGCCGACCGCATGCGAGCGCAGCAGGTTGAGTTGCAGGGTTTCCAGGTCAGCCTGCGCAATGCGCTGGTTGGCCAGTTTGCCGAAGCCGGTGTTGACGCCATAGACGGCAGCACCGCCTTGAGCCGCCTGGTGAACCAGGTCGGCCGCCGCGCGTATGCCGGGCCGGGCAGCAGCGTCCAGCGTCAGGGGCGTGATGTGGGTGTGCAGGGCGCGCAGTTGCGCCAGCGTGAGTTGACCGGGTTGGATGTTCATGTCAGCATGGGCAGGTTGAGGTTGTTTTCTTTGGCGCATTGCAGGGCGATGTCATAGCCCGCGTCGGCGTGGCGCATGACGCCGGTGGCAGGGTCATTGAACAGCACGCGGCCCAACTTGTCAGAAGCTTCTGGCGTGCCGTCGGCCACGATGACCACTCCGCTATGTTGTGAATAGCCCATGCCGACACCGCCGCCATGGTGAATGCTGACCCAGGTGGCGCCGCTGGCGGTGTTGAGCAGGGCGTTGAGCAGGGGCCAGTCGCTGACCGCATCGCTGCCGTCCATCATGGCTTCGGTCTCGCGGTTGGGCGATGCGACGGAGCCGCTGTCCAGGTGATCACGGCCAATGACGATGGGCCCTTTGAGTTCACCACTCTTCACCATCTCGTTGAATGCCAGACCGGCCAGATGGCGTTCGCCCAGCCCGATCCAGCAAATGCGCGCGGGCAGACCCTGGAAGGCTATGCGTTCCTGTGCCATGTCCAGCCAGCGGTGCAGACCGGCGTTG
Organism: Burkholderiales bacterium; assembly: GCA_037143475.1. GTDB lineage: Bacteria > Pseudomonadota > Gammaproteobacteria > Burkholderiales > Burkholderiaceae_C > Allorhodoferax. Next base: position 1,608 of record JBAWYQ010000154.1, read on the forward strand.
TTGGGGAATAGTTCCTTCATCTTGGCGTCGGTCTTGCGGATGTCTTCGGCGTCGCCGCTCAGCGCCACCCAGCGGAAGGGTCCGACGCCACGGCAGAACAGCGGGCGCACATAGGCCGGCACGAAGCCGGGATAGTCAAACGCGTTGGCCACACCAAAATCTTTGGCGACCTGACGCAGGTTGTTGCCGTAGTCCACAGTGGGAATTCCCATGGCGTGGAAGTCCAGCATGGCCTGCACGTGCACGGCACAGGACTCCCCTGCGGCCTTGGTTAGCGCCGCGTGTTGGGTGGAGTCCTTTTGCGCGGCCTTCCATCGCGCAACGCTCCAGCCGGAGGGCAGGTAGCCGTTGATGATGTCGTGGGCGGAGGTCTGGTCAGTCACGATGTCGGGGCGCATGCCGCCTGCCTTCGCACGCTTCACAAGTTCGGGCACGATGTCGGCCGCGTTGCCGCACAGGGCGATGGATACCGCCTTCTTTTCGGCGGTGTACTTGGCAATGCGGGTCAGGGCGTCATCCAGGTCCGTGGCCTGTTCGTCGACATAGCGGGTGCGCAGGCGGAAGTCGATGCTGGTTTGCTGGCATTCGATGTTGAGCGAACAGGCGCCTGCAAACGTAGCGGCCAGAGGCTGCGCACCGCCCATGCCGCCCAAGCCCGCGGTGAGCACCCAACGGCCCGTCAGGTCGCCATTGAAATGCTGGCGACCGGCTTCGACAAATGTTTCATAAGTACCTTGCACGATGCCCTGCGAGCCAATGTAAATCCAGCTGCCGGCGGTCATCTGGCCGTACATCATCAGGCCCTTGCGGTCAAGCTCATTGAAGTGCTCCCAGTTGGCCCACTTGGGAACCAGATTGGAGTTAGCAATCAGCACACGCGGTGCGCCCTCGTGGGTGCGGAACACGCCCACCGGCTTGCCCGACTGCACCATGAGTGTCTCGTTAGGTTTGAGCTTGCGAAGGCTGTCCAGAATGGCGTCATAGGCGCTCCAGCTGCGCGCCGCTTTGCCAATGCCGCCATAGACTACCAGTTCATCGGGGTTCTCGGCGACTTCGGGGTCCAGGTTGTTTTGCAGCATGCGGTAGGCTGCTTCGATTTGCCAGTTGGCGCAGCTCAGCTCGGACCCGCGGGGCGCACGCACCGGGCGGGCTTTGCTGCTTAGAAAATTGGCGTTGGAGAGATCAGACATGGGCAACTCCTCAAATTTATTTGGTGGCGGATTATTACTTGTCTATACAACTTGTGTCAACCGCGTTAGAATTTGATCCATGACACCCGCTTACCTTCAAGTCAAAGCCTTCGTGCAGCAGCACATCAGCTCCGGCGAGTGGCGACCCGGCGACCCGGTGCCCAGCGAGGCCACGTTGATGCAGCAGTTTGGCATCAGCCGCATGACGGTCAACCGCGCCCTGCGCGAACTCACCGCCGAGGGCATGGTCACGCGCATACAGGGTTCAGGCACCTTTGTGGCCGAGCTGCACCGCATTGCGTCCAACCTGACCATTCGCGACATTCAGGAAGAGGTGGTGGAGCGCGGCCATGTGCATGGTGCGCGCGTGTTGCTCAGCCAGGCCGAAAAGGCGGGCGCTGATCTGGCGCTGTCGTTGGGACTGCGCGCCGGGGCCAAAGTATTTCATACCGTGCTGGTCCACTTGGAAAACGGCGTCCCCATCCAGTTTGAGGACCGTTATGTCAATCCGGCCGCAGCGCCCGACTATTTGAAGACCGATTTCACCCAGACGACGCCCACCCGCCACTTGCTGATCGAGGCACCATTGACCGAAGCCAGCTATTCCATAGAGGCCTGTCTGCCCACTCCCGAGCAGGCGCTGCAGCTGAATATTCCGCCGCACGAGGCTTGCCTGGCCATGGTGCGGCGCACTGTAAGCGGCGCGCATGTCGCCAGTGTGGTGCGCCTGGTGTACCCCGGATCACGCTATAGCTTTGCGGGGAAGTTTCAGGCATGAGCTGGCACACCATCCATCTGGCCGACGTGCAGGCCGCGCCTTGGCGCAATGGCGGCGGCGTGACCCGTGAACTGGCCGCCTGGCCTACACAGGGTGAGTGGGTCTGGCGCATGTCGGTGGCCGAGGTCGCTGCCAGCGGACCGTTCTCTCGCTTTGAAGGCATCACGCGCTGGTTTGCGGTTTTGCAGGGGGCCGGCGTGGTGCTGAACGTGCGCACGCCATCGGACAGTGACGCGGCAGGCGCGGGCGAACACCGCCTGACGTTGACCGATCCACCCCTGTGTTTTGACGGTGGTCTGGCCACCGATTGCCAGCTGATCAACGGCCCCACGCAAGACTTCAACCTGATGGTGCAGGGCAGCAGCCTGCCGGCGCGCATGGTCCGCGTCCTTGGGGATTTTCAAGCAACGGTGCCTGCTACAAAAACTGTAGCTGTCTACGCAATCAATTCGGGGGCTAGCGTGCTAGTTGACTCTGAAAAAGTCTACATCGAACCGGCTACACTGATCTGGCGTACGGTTGCAAAATCAGCCACTGTGCAGGTCCACGCGCCGCACGCGCTGTGGATGGAGATGTCGGTATGAGCCTTCAACTCTGGACCCATTGCCGTGCTGCCACCATGGTGCCCGACGCGCCTCACGCCTATGGGTTGATCGACGATGCCGCGCTGGTTGCCAACGGTGACATGCTGGTCTGGGTGGGTCCGCGCGCCGAGTTGCCCCCTGATCTTTTGGCGCGTTGCACGGTGCAGCACGATGCCGGTGGTGCCCTCATCACGCCCGGGCTGATCGACTGCCACACGCACCTGGTGTACGGCGGCGACCGTGCCCACGAATTTGAGCTGCGCCTGAACGGTGCCAGCTACGAAGAGATTGCCCGTGCCGGTGGCGGCATAGCATCCACCGTGCAGGCCACCCGCTCCGCCAGTGCGCAAGAGTTGCAAGCGGGTAGTGCCCGGCGCCTGCAGCAGTTGGTGGGCGAGGGCGTGACCACCATCGAGATCAAGTCCGGCTACGGCCTGGCCTTGGACCACGAACGCAAGTGCCTGCAAGTGGCCCGTGCCTTGGGCCAGACGCACGCGGTGGATGTGCGCACCACCTTCCTGGGTGCACACGCCGTACCACCGGAATTTGCCGGGCGCACGGATGACTACGTGGACGCCGTGTTGCAAATGCTGCCTATCTTGCACGCCGAGGGGCTTGTCGATGCGGTCGATGGCTTTTGCGAGCGCATCGCCTTCAGCCCGGCGCAGATCGAGAGGGTGTTTACGCTAGCGCAGGCTTTGGGCCTGCCGGTCAAGCTGCATGCCGAGCAACTCAGCGACAGCGGCGGCGCGCAACTCGCTGCGCGCTACCACGCGCTGAGTTGCGACCACCTGGAATGGCTCTCTGCCGAGGGCGCGCAGGCTATTGCCGAGGCCGGGACGGTGGCCGTGCTGTTGCCCGGTGCCTTCTATTTCCTGCGTGAAACCAGGTTGCCCCCGATTGCCCTGCTGCGTGAGCACGGTGTGCCCATGGCCCTCTCCACCGACAGCAATCCGGGCAGTTCTCCCTGCACCTCGCTGCTGCTGATGCTCAACATGGCCTGCACGCTGTTTCGACTGACGCCCGAGGAAGCGCTGGCCGGCGTCACGCGCAACGCGGCAGCAGCACTGGGCCTGGCGGACCGAGGGGTGCTCGCAACTGGCAAGCGTGCCGACTTTGTGTTGTGGGGTGTACAGCGCCCGGCCGAACTGGCCTATGCGCTGGGTGGCAACCCGCGATTGAAAACGATATTCAAGGGGCAAGTGGTATGACGATCTACACCCTCACGCAGGGCAGCGTGCCCCTGCTGGTCAGCATGCCGCACATCGGCACCCACATCCCCGCCGAACTGCGCGCCCACTATGTGCCGCGAGCCTTGGAGGTGGAAGACACCGATTGGCATCTGGCGCGGCTCTACAACTTTCTGGACACGCTGGGCGCCAGCGTGCTGTTGCCAACGACATCGCGCTATGTGATCGACCTGAATCGCCCGCCCGACGATGCGCCCATGTACCCCGGCGCCTCCAACACCGAGCTGTGCCCCACGCGCTTCTTCACCGGCGAGCCGCTGTACCAGAGCGGGCACGAGCCGGATGCCGCGGAGCGCGCACGGCGACGCAACGACTATTGGCAGCCCTACCACTTGGCGTTGGCAGGCGAACTGGCGCGGCTTAAGGCCGAGCACGGCTATGCCCTCCTGTGGGACGCGCACAGCATCCGCTCCGAAATTCCGTGGCTGTTTGAAGGTCGCTTGCCGGACCTGAACATCGGTACGGCCAGCGGTGCAAGCGCCAGCGATGCCATCACCGGAGCCGTGGTGCAGGCCTGCTCCAAGCACGCCCAATTCAGCACCGCAGTGAATGGCCGCTTCAAGGGCGGCTACATCACCCGCCACTATGGCCAGCCCGCAAACGACATCCACGCCATTCAGCTGGAGATGTGCCAAAGCCTCTATATGCAGGAAGTGGCGCCCTTTGCGTACGACGAGGCGCTGGCCTCACAAATCCAACCCTTGTTGATGGAAATGGTCTCTAGTCCTCTGAAAATATGCGTGAGGCGCTATGAAAAGTGAAGCAAAGCAATTCTTCGCAGCGCAAGCCTGGGTGCAGGGTGGCTGGGCCCATGACGTGCTACTGGGTGTCGCCGCAGACGGCACCTGGAGCCAGATCGAGCCCAACGCCAGCGCGGCGCAACAAGCGTCTGCCATGCGCCTCAATGGCCCCGTGCTGCCCGGTGTGGTCAATGCCCACAGCCACGCCTTCCAGCGGGCCATCGTCGGCCTGACCGAGCGGCGCAGCAATGGGACTGGCGCGGCGGACGACTTCTGGAGTTGGCGCGACCGCATGTACTCGGCTGCAAATTGCGTCACGCCCGAGCAGATGGAAATCATCGCCAGCCAACTGTATGCCGAGCTGCTGGCCGGTGGCTACACCCAGGTCTGCGAGTTTCATTACTTGCACAATGCCCTTGGTGGTTCACCCTACGCCAGCCCGGCCGAGATGTCGCTGGCTCTGGTGCGCGCAGCCCAGCGCACCGGCATGGGCCTGACGCTGTTGCCCACGCTGTACATGCGCTCGGGCTTTGCCGCCACGGGGCTGCGGGACGATCAGCGCCGCTTTGCGTCCACTCCCGACAGCATCGTTCGCATCGTCGAAGACGTGCAGCGCCACACGGCGGGGGACGCCCGCATCAACGTGGGCGTGGCCATTCATTCACTGCGTGCAGTGAATTCTGCGGCGCTGAAAGAGTTGACGGCCTATGCAAACAAAGCCGCTCTGCCGGTACACATCCACATCGCCGAGCAAACCCAAGAGGTGGACGACTGCCTGGTTCACACGGGCCAGCGTCCCATCGAATGGCTGTTGAACCATGCCGAGGTCGACGCACGCTGGAATCTTGTGCATGCCACGCAAACGACCCCCGCTGAATTGGCAGGCGTGCGGGCGCGGGGTGCGTCCATCGTCATCTGCCCGGCCACCGAGGCGAACCTGGGCGACGGCGTGTTTGACTTGCCGGGCTATGCGGCCGTGAGAGGCCAATGGTCCATAGGGTCGGACAGTCACGTCACCCGGCGCTGGAGCGAAGAACTGCGCCTGCTGGAATACGCGCAACGCCTGACCTACCGCAAACGCAATATGGCCGCCCAGGTAATAGGTCACGAAGCCAGCGCAGCAGCCCTGTTTGAAGCCGCTCTGGCTGGTGGCCTGGCGGCGAGTGGTCAGGCCCTTGGCGGAATTGCCATAGGCCAACGGGCCGACTTTTGCGTGCTGGATGCGCAGTCACCCGCGCTGTTGGGCATCCCGGCAGACCACATGCTGGATGCCCTGGTTTTCTCCAGCCCGGACGCTCGCTTTGACGCCGTGTATGTGGCGGGGCAGGCCGTGCGGGTACAGAGTGACGCACGTTTTGCGGGAACCATGCATGCACTCTGGGGCGGTTGACGGGCAACGCTACTTGGGGGCCGGGGCTTGCTGCATCGCGGCTTGCATATACGACGTAAATGCTGGCATACCAGCGGCAGCGTCAGCAGCGGTCTTTGCAAAAGCGGGGCGAGCATTCAGCATTGCCACATAGGATTTCAGATCGAACTCACCCAGCAATTCCTCGCCGTAAATCTTCTTGCCCACGGCCCGCACCATTGGCAAGTGTGTATAGGCAGAAATATCCGCCGCTGTGAACGACTCACCGGCCACATAGGGTGAAAATTTGGCCAGTAGGAAGAACGCCTTGACATTCTTGCCGAGCTCTTTTCTTGTTGCATCTTTGAGTCCGTCACTCACCTTTGCGCCAAAGAATGCTTCTGCGTACAGTCGGCGCGCGACCAGTTCGAGGTGAACGTCTAGAAAAGTGCACAGCTCGCGTACTTTGGCGGCTTCAAATGGGCTTTGCGGAAATAATTTGGCGCCCGGGTAGGTTTGAGCGACATACTCCACAATGACCTGACTTTCGCAAATGGGTCCATTTGGCGTGGTCAGGTACGGCGCCTTCCGCAAGGGACTACTTTGTCGGTCTATGTCGCCTGGGAAGACGGAGTGCTCGGTGAAGTCAGCGTTCGCTTCAAGCAGGGCGATCTTGCTTTTGTTGTAGTAGTTGCTTGCGCTAAAGCCATGCAATACAAGCGTTGTCATATTCTCTCCCAGTGTAAAAATTGCCCGACGCGCTTAAAGTCATGCATCTTAATCGGTTGAAAGAACCAAAATGGTAATCTCATTCAAACTCTCTGAGCCCATAAGTCGCAGTTCCGTATCGTTTGCTGCCAGGGTAAACGCATGACATCGTCACCCGATCCGGTCCCAACGCCTGTTCCCCCCAAGAACCAGGCCCGCAACCCCCTGCACGGCAAGACGCTGGAAGCCATCGTCACCGAGCTGTCTGCGCACTATGGCTGGGAAGAGCTGGGCGTGCGCGTACCGGTGCGGTGCTTCACGCACGATCCCAGCGTGAGCTCCAGTCTGAAGTTTTTGCGCAAGACGCCGTGGGCGCGGGAAAAGGTGGAAGGGCTTTATCTGTTCATGTTGCGTGAAGTTCGTCGTTACGGCGGGTGAGGTGCTCCGTGCATGGTGTCCAATAGCGCCATGGACCCAAACGATACCAATGAACAGCGCCTGACCGATCTGGAAATCAAGGTCAGCTACCAGGAAGACCTGCTGGACCAGCTCAACCAGGTCGTCGTGCGCCAGCAGCAGGAGATTGACTTGCTGATGCGCGAAGTGCGCCAACTTCGCCAGCAAGTACCTGAAGGCGCTGGCCAGACCTTCAGTCGGGCCAGTGAAGAGTTGCCGCCGCATTATTGACGAACGCCGCAGTACGGTCTTTTTTGGCCTGCGCCTTGTCGGCCTTTACCGCAGCCTGGTCTGTTGCGACCGGAGTAGCAGTTGGACAAAAGTTCCCAGGGAGAACAAGCAAGTTGACTGCGTGGCACTTGCCCCTGTGTTCTACTGACGCACGATGGTGCTGCCAGAATTCTTGACCTTGTCGCCCACTTGCAAGCCGGGGTCGGCAGTGAAATCAAAGCTGACTTTGCTCTCGTTGGCGTAGTGCACGGTGACGGTCCACACGGTGTGGGTTTTCATTTTTTCTTCGATGACTTTTCCAGCGTAGGCTCCCCCAGCAGCGCCGGCAAGGGTGGCCAAGTCTTTGCCGAAACCTCCGCCGATCTGGTTCCCCAGCACAGCGCCAATGGCTCCACCGGCAAGCACGCCCGCCGCGCTGTAGTCCCCTGCCTTCTGGGTCACTGCGACAGCCATGACACGTCCGCATTCTGAGCATGCCGGCTCGGTTGCGGCTGGGACTGGAGATGGCGCAGGCGCTGTGGGTGCTACTACAGGCCCAGTGGCCGCCACCGCTTTGCTCTTGGCGGTTGCAGTTGCCTGATCATATTCATCCTTGGCATCGCGGCGGCATTGAAGGCGTGCGCGAGAACTGGTTTCGTCATTGCACAGCTTTTTGTCTGACTCATACCGAGCGAGCGCTGCTTTGCTGTCTGATGAGAGTTGCGTATTGGCTGCAGCGGGCGCGGTGGCGGCCCATGCATTGCTTGCGATCAGGCAGGCGATTGCCATGCAGATGTGTGTATGGTTTGTTCGCATAGGAAATTATGTACTCTCTGTTATGGCACGGCCATTGGTTGTTTGAATGGGATGTGTCGTTGACGCAAAAAGTCAGACGGTGTGGTGAGTGAATCCTCAAGGGAATAGTAATCTTTTCTGTAGAGCAGAGAAATCGCAGAGTGTTTATACTGTATAAATAAAC
>JBAWYQ010000155.1:0-9711 GCA_037143475.1 Burkholderiales bacterium
GAGTGCTGCACTGGTGGGTGCGTAGCTGTCATCATTCGCGATCTATGCGCGAGCATCATATTTATAACTTGATGACTACTTCGATCGTCGTGTACGCACCTACCCTACTCTTGACGGTGGTATAGCGCCGCGATGCGCGAGTTTTCCTGCAGCCTGCTTGTTAGCAAAGACTGCGGCATCATTGGCAGAGTTACCCGTCATGAGTTGATGCAAAAAGCATCCATTCCAAAGATCGCCTGCTCCTGTAGTGTCAATTATTGTGCGAGCTACGGCGCCGGGAATTATCTGTACACCTGTTTCAATGCTGACAATGCAACCGTCTGCGCCACACTTGAGTGCAACATTTGGGCAATAGGCAGTAAACCCATGGGCGGTAAAGAACGCAGCGTTGTCGCCAACTTCAAACGTCGAATCAAGCAGAGCGGAGTCCACTGGGTGACTAGGGAGCACCCAGTCCGCATATCGGGCAATCTCCCGAAACGCGGAACGGGCAGCCTCAACGCCTCCTTGGCTGCCCCACAACCGAGGTCGATAGTTGGGATCAAAGACAACCCGAACACCCAAACGTTTTGCTATTTGTGCGGCCGACAACGTCGCCGCCCGAGCGCTGGGGGATAAGGCCTGCGTAATGCCCGACAAGAGCAACCAACGAGCTTGCCCTAAGTACGCCTCATCTATGTCAGAGACGTCAAGACAAGATGCTGGCGTACCCTGACGACGGTACGTGAATTCCCTCTCGCCATTTTCCGCGGTAGAAATAAAGTAAACACCGTTATCCCCTGCCGTTTGTGGTGCACATTCGGTGTCAATTCCCTCCTGAATCCACGCCTTCAGCAGGCCGTCGCCAAACGGGTCATCGCCCACCTTCGTGATAAAGCCACATTGGCCACCAAGGCGCGCGCATGCAACCAGTGCATTGAGCACATCACCGCCATAGGATCGTCGCAAGATGCTCGCTGTTCGCAATGGTGATTCGGAGTAGAACTCAACCATACACTCACCAATACCCAAGAGATCAAACCGGCGATTTGAAACATCATCGGACGCTAGGTGGTCTAGTTTTGCTACTGTATCAATAATTGCATTAACGGTCATGTGCGATCGAGTTAGGTAGTATTGGCATGCCGCCCCGCCCAGGCACCCCCGATTGAACGAATTTCTTCGTTATCCGGCATTCGGTTGCCGGTCTGACGGAAGAAGTTGGCAATGTGGTCGGGGTGGCTTGCGCTATTGAGCAGGCTGATAGCTACCGTCAGAACTTCATGTCAAAGCGAGCACCAAAGTAACGGAAGGCATCACGATTCGGCGTCCAGGTCGTAACCAGGGCATTTCCGATGACCCCACCGCTGTTGTTGTAGATCAAGTAGCCGCCATATTGTTCATCGAACAAATTGTTGACGAATAGGCTCAGCTTGTAAATTTCCTTGAGGTCGCTGATACCCATGCCGATGTTGGTTATCTTTTCCGCAGGCTTGATGAAACGAGGGTCCATGGACACTTGCTGCTGGCGCTCGCTGACATAGCGCATGGAACCGGTCAAAAAGACCTTGTACGGCAAGGTACCCATGTCCAGGTCATACTGACCGCCAATATTGACCTTGACCTTCGGCGCGTTAACCAATTGCATGCCGTCGATATCTTGCAGCGGTGTTACGCCTGCTACGCCAGTTGTCGACTTAGTCGGAACGTTTGTGCAATTCGAATTTCTGCCAGCAACACCTCCAAGTATGCCGACCGTGCTACCAGGGGATACTGCGGTGTTGGTGGCGTCAGTGTAGCAACTACCTAAGTAAGTACCATAGTGCGCGTCAGTCAAGGCAAGCCCAAAGTTCAGACGCAAACGCCGGGACAACACAGCGGACATATCGAGCTCCACACCTTGGGTTGTAACCTTTGGAATGCTCAACAGCACGTTTCCGGTCGCTACGCCTGTTTCGTCTATCGAGGTTCCTTTCTGCTGCCAGTTATTGAATGTTGTATTGAATGCGGCAAAACTCATCGACAGAGTATCTTCCAAGAAGTTACCCTTCAAGCCCAGTTCGTAGTTCTTCGCAGTCTCCGAAGCCACGGGGTTGGACACCGCAGGAGACATCGTACTGGTAATGTCGTAGGCCATCCCCTTGTAGCCAGTGGTGTGCAGAACATATCCTGACAAGTCTTTCGTGAATTGGTAACGCAAGCTGAGCTTGCCTGTGATCGCATTCTCTGCATTGTCCTGGCTTTCCAGGAACACCGTCGGCGAATACACACCTGTCGGACCCGCGGAGCGCGAATAGGTATAGCCAGAGATCTCTCGGTTCAGTCGCAGACCACCTTCCAGCGTGAAACCGGGTGAAAAGTCCCAGTTGGCATTGGCATACGCCGCTATCTGGGTGGTAGGGTTATTCACATCCATTTCGACGGGGCTGGTGATACTAAGCCCTGTGACGCCGCGGGCAAAATGCCGGTAGGTATTGAAATACGAGTACCAAAGCCCAGCCACGTAGCGAACAGCACCATCATCCGGGGAAGTCAGGCGCAGCTCTTGCGTAACCGCTCTGCTATCGTTGATTCCGTTCTGGGTCACGCCACCGACCATCCCCGATAACTGACCAGCTCCGTTTTTCATAAACGGTAAGGTGGAGAGATCGACAAAATCCTGATCCCGCACATCCCACGACTTCGATCTTTCAAAACCGGCGATGTAACTTAGAGTGGAGCCGCTGTCAAAGCGACGGTTGACGCGTAGACCGGAGCCGACGGTTTCATTTGTGTTCCCATTGGGATAGTCATTGCGGATGTCGACGTTTCTCCTTCCCACGTTGATGCCGTATAGAGCAGAACCAGGCGCGCTTGGGTCTCCCGAGACGGTAGCGCCACCTGCGACAAGCGGCGTCAGCGCAGTGCCATTGACCGTAAAACTACCTATCGGCTTTGTTGGGTCAACCACAGAAAGGCCGCTGAAAACTAGAGCGCAGCAGGTCGACTTGGACCAGTTGTAACGCGGCGAAATTTCGACATCCAGATCAGGTGTGAGCGTCCACAGAAACCGGCTCATGAAAGTTTTCCCGCCATTTCCGTTGACCTTGGATCCATCGGTCAAGTTGTTCACATTGCCCGGAAAATTCGATTCGGATGCGGCCACGCGATAGGCAAACCCATCACTTACCGTGCCACCATACGCGGCCTTGATGCGGTGCTCACCATCGCTCGTGATCACTGCGGAGCCGCTACCTCCAAGCAGTCCGCCAGCAGGCTTGCTGGTGATAACCATGGCGCCGGCAATGGCAGAGCGACCAAACAAGGTGCTTTGAGGACCTTTCAGAATTTCCACTCGCTGAACGTCCGCCAAATCCTGAAATGCTGCGCCCTGCAACACGATGGGGATATCGTTGACAACGATAGCCACATCCGGCGAGGTACCCATGCCGTATTGGATGGTACCGATGCCACGCATATTGATGCCAACACCTGAGTTATTGGTAGATGGCGATAACGTGATTGACGGCGCGTAATTCACTAGATCATCAAAATCCTTAATGTTATTGCGCTCGATGAAACGTTCGCTCATCACGCTCACTGAGGCAGCAACATTCTCAACCAACTCCGCTCGCTTGTTGATGGTAACTACGACTCTGTCCAATTTTCCACTGTCGGCATTGTCGGTGGTCTTGCCATTGTCGGACTGTTGTGCGTAGGCCGGAATTAGCGAGCCAAGCACGGTTAGTACCGCGACCGCCATTGCGACAGGCGTTTTCGAATTTGGGCATTTGTTATTCATTGTCATGCTGTCTCCTGGTGGTTGGGGTTATTCTTTGGTCTCATCAAACAATTAGTTGCGGTCAAAATAGGCAATCAGTTTTCTAGTTCGACGGACGAATAATGCCGTGTATAGGGGCTTCCGGCAATTACGAAACATGCTATTTAGACTTGCGAGTTTTACTGGATTCCACCTTTTTTCGCTATCGATGAAGCAGTCGCCCTATCATTCTGTGGCTTGCGTTTGCGCAAGTGTTTGCTCTTAACAAAACGCGTCGAATGCTTGTTTTACATAGCTGACGCCATGGAAGAAATTAGTGGGGTATTACATGGATTGGTGCGGAAAAATTCGGGTACTGGTGGGCGCCAAGCTGGCAAGGGTCATTGCCCTTGTGCTACTTGGTTTTGGTTGGACTTGTTTGTCACAAAATGTGATGGCAACAATTATTGGACAGTCTCTGCTACCCAATGGGGTGGCGAGTTTTGTGCCTTTTGGGCCTACTGCCAAGGCACCAATTACTCAGCAGGTTGCTGTGACGGATCAACTTTTCCCCATGGCTCTTGAGGTCGATACAAGTGGCGCTGCACTCACCAAGGGCAAGTTTGGACTGACAGCGGACGTCAAGGGCTCAATGCTACAGGGCGATGTTCTATGGATCTCAGTCAAGGCACGTTCGCGCACCAGTAGCCGCGAGACCGGCGAATCCTTCGTTGAGGTTCGACTCGAGCAACTCGTAAATGGGAAGCCTACCTTCCCCGCACATGTAGAACGGGGCATTTCCTTTGGGAAGAACTGGACCGAAACCAGTTTTCCCTTTGTACTGCGAAAGGACGTAAAGCCGGAGGACGTGCGTTTTGTGATCAATTTTGATCACTACCCGCAAAGATTTGAGTTGGGCCCCGTGCGCTTGATTAACTATGGGCCCAACGTCAAGTTGTCTGACCTGCCGCGCAGTACGGTACGCTACGAAGGCGACGATGCCAATGCGGCGTGGCGAGCACAGGCAGACAAACGAATCGAAAAAATTCGCAAAGGCGATCTAACTGTATCGGTAGTTAACGCAAAGGGGGAGCCCGTGCCAGACGCAGAAGTAGCGGTGCGCATGAAGCGACACGCCTTCAATTGGGGCACCGCGATTCAATCCTCATGGATTCTTGACCAAAAGAGTGAAGACGCTCAGAAGTATCGTGAGGTACTCGCCAAATATTTCAATCAAGTAGTCTATGAAAACGAACTGAAGACAAAGTACTGGGAAAAGCATAAACCCGAAGATCGTGGAGCAGGCGCGCGGCAGGCCAACGTCTGGCTAAGGGAACGAGGCTTTGGTATTCGGGGGCATGTAATGGTTTGGCCCTCCTGGCGGCAAACGCCGCCATTGGCCCAGTTCAAGGATGAGCCTCAGGCATTGCGCACCAAAATTTTTAGCGATATTGCAGATCAAACAAGTCTCCTCCAAAATCAGTTTGATCAATGGGATGTCCTCAACGAACCATATGCAAACCACAACGTTCAGGACATATTGGGCTATTCCGAGGAGGCGGCCTGGTTCAAGGCAGCCCGAACCGGAGCCCCTGGGGTAAAGCTATTTCTGAACGATTACACCTTGTTTCAGGGGAGGGGCCCAGGCTCGCCTAGCCAACACTTCTATGACACGGCAAAGCGGCTTAGGGAAGAAGGTGCACCCATTGATGCTATTGGGGAGCAAGGCCACATTGGGGGAACTCCTCCCGGTATCCCTGATGTTCTGGAGCGTCTCGACTTTATGGCCAGCTTGGGATTGCCTATTCAAATTAGTGAGTTCGACATTAATAGCAATGACGATGAATTCAAGGCTCGGTACCTGGATGACTTCATGACAGCTGTATTCAGTCACCCCGGAGTCATCGGCTTTGTGCAGTGGGGCTTTTGGGCTGGATTGCACTGGTTTCCAGTGGCTGCTCTCTGGGATGAGGATTGGAATTTGCGAGCCCACGGCAAAGTCTATATTGAGCGGACGACCAAAACTTGGTGGACCAACGCAGACCTGCATACCAATGCAAGAGGTGTAGCCCAATTGCGTGGATTCCTCGGTGACTACGAGATTACTGTACGTCACGCCGGAAAGTCACTGGTTTTACCTTTTCGATTGGATGGAAAAAAGGCCGGGTACCTGTCCCTGCAAATTTGAAGTCAATTTTTTGGTGATTTTGATAATTGGAAACGAGAAATTTCACAATTTCAAATGCTGATGATTAGTGAGAGCATGGAGTGCATCCTTGGTGGCATCTTGAAAGATGTCTATTCAGGAATCGACCGTGTTGGCCGCGGGGACGTCTCATCGGTCGGTTCGGTTGCCACGGCTATGCGGGACACAATTCTGGACCGGGTGTCGCAAGCGCAGGCTTCGCTTGCACGGCTCGATGCTGAGCGCAAGCGGGTGGAGGAAGAATTAGGGTTAAGCGAAGAACGCTATCGATTTTCGCTAGAAGTTACCGGTCAGATCGGCTGGTCATGTCTGCCCGATGGACAAGTCGAAGACGCGCCGATGTGGAGGCAATACACCGGGCAAAGCCTGGAAGAAGTAGCGGGTTGGAAATGGTTGGATGCCATACACCCTGAAGACCGCGATACCGCCGACAAGGCAGTGAGTATCGCCGTCGCCCAACAATGTAACTATTCAACAGAATACCGTCTCCGAAATGCCGACGGGGTGTATCGGAACTTTATGGTGCGGGGCATTCTACTTTTTAATGCCGATGGCTCGGCCAGGGAATGGGTAGGTACTTGCATCGACATCACTGAGCGCAAGCACGCTGAAGCCAAGCTCAAACTCGCTGCCACCGTCTTCTCGCATGCACGGGAAGGCATTACCATCACCGATGCCGCCGGCAACATCATCGACGTCAACGCTACTTTTAGCGACATTACTGGTTATTCGCGTGAAGACGTCATTGGACAGAACCCGCGCATCCTGAGGTCCGGTCGGCAAGGGCCGGAGTTTTACGCCGATCTGTGGCGCAGTCTGGAAGTCAAGGGTCACTGGTACGGCGAAATCTGGAACCGGCGCAAGAATGGTGAGATCTATGCCGAAATGCTGACGATCAGCGCCGTGCGCGATCCCCATGGCGTCACACAGAATTATGTAGCTTTGTTCTCTGATATCACCGCCGTCAAGGAACACCAAAGCCAGCTAGAGCACATCGCCCACTTCGATGCGTTGACCAATCTGCCGAATCGATTGCTACTTGCCGACCGGCTGCAACAGGCCATGGCCCAGGCCCAGCGGCGCGGTCAACAGCTCGCCGTGGTTTACCTGGACCTCGATGGATTCAAGGGCGTCAACGACCGCCATGGGCATGGTGTGGGCGACCAGTTGCTCATTCATCTGGCCACGGCCATGAAGGACACCCTGCGAGAAGGCGACACGCTGGCACGGATTGGCGGGGACGAATTTGTGGCAGTGCTGACCGATCTGGATGGCATCGAGAACTGCGTGCCGATGCTGACCCGTTTGCGTGGCGCCGCGTCAGCGCCGGTGCAATTTGGTGCGGTTGCGTTGCAAGGTTCGGCCAGCATTGGAGTGACTTTCTACCCTCAAGCCAACGAGATCGAGGCCGACCAACTGCTGCGCCAGGCCGACCAGGCCATGTACCAGGCCAAGCTTGCCGGGAAGAACCGTTACCACGTCTTCGATTCCGATTACGACAGCAGCATGCGCGTGCACCACGAAAGCCTGGAACGCATCCGTCTGGCGCTTGCGCAACACGAATTCGTGTTGCACTACCAGCCCAAGGTCAATATGCACAGCGGCCAGGTGATGGGTGCCGAGGCGCTGATCCGCTGGCAGCATCCCGAAAAGGGGTTGCTGGCACCAGCGACATTCCTGCCTGTGATCGAAGACCACCCGCTGGCGGTGGCAGTGGGCGAGTGGGTGATAGACACGGCGTTGACACAAATAGAGGTGTGGCACGCCACCGGGCTGGACCTGGCCGTGAGCGTCAACATTGGCGCACGCCAGTTGCAGCAAGGCAACTTTATGGAGCGCCTGCAAGCCATTCTGGCCCAGCACCCGCAAGTCAATCCGAGCAGCCTGGAACTTGAAGTGCTGGAAACCAGTGCGCTGGCAGACATGGAGCAGGTGTCACAGGTGATCGAGGCCTGTCACAAAATAGGCGTGAAGTTTGCGCTGGATGACTTTGGCACTGGCTACTCGTCACTCACCTACCTCAAACGCTTACGGGTGACGCTGCTCAAGATCGACCAGAGCTTTGTACGTGACATGCTCGAAGACCCCGATGACTTGGCCATTCTGCAGGGCGTCATCGGGCTGGCCGCCGCCTTCAAGCGGGAGGTGATTGCCGAAGGGGTAGAGACGGTTGCGCACGGCACCGCACTGCTGCATCTGGGCTGCGAACTGGCCCAGGGCTACGGCATTGCTCGCCCCATGCCTGCCGAGCAGTTGCCAGCCTGGGCGGCTACTTGGCGGCCGGATGCGGCTTGGTGCGAACCACCGTGGCTTGGCGATGACTCGCAGTCCACAAATGCATAGGTGGTCGAACTACTTCACACTAACCAGCTGTACTTGATGTACTTTGTACCCCCGCCCGTGACATCCCAAAAAAAGACCAAATTGGAACCGTGAATGTCTGATCGGTAGATCTTGCCGTACAGCGCATAGAAGCAATACCCAACTTCTGACCTCGCTGTTGGGTGTCACGCCGTCTGCAGTTTCTGAACGGTTACAGGATTTCATAGGTTGCCGATTTTCCTGTCCCTTTCCGCATGTTGCGTTCGTCTCGAACTAAGACCCTTCCCTCCACCTGCATTTCCTGGCTTCATCGGTACTACGGACCTATCCACCACTCCAATCCAGTTGCGGCCGTATGGGCATTTCCTCATCCAGTGGCTTGGCCCAGGCCTGTCTCATGTCCAAGCGTTCCTCGACTGATAGATTGCGCGCCTCTCGCTCGATGCCGTACCACCAGTGTGCGGCGCTAGTGCAGCAACAATCACAAGCAAAAAGGCGACTTGGCCAACGCTTTTGTGTCCCGCGCGAGCTGCGTAATGCGCTCCCAATCTCCATGCAATAGCGCCTCTGCAGGCACCAGCCAAGAGCCACCAACGCACACCACGTTCGGCAACGCCAGAAAATCATGGGCATTGGCCAGCGTTACACCACCAGTGGGACAAAACCGGATATCGAAGAGCGGACCGCTCCACGCCTTCAGCATGGCTGGCCCACCCGCCTGCATGGCAGGAAAGAACTTGAGTTCATTTAGCCCATCCTCTTGTGCCAACATGATTTCACTGCCCGTTGCCACACCGGGCAAAAGCGCCAGACCCGCATCGCGGCAGGCCTGTCCTACTGCGTGCGTGTATCCTGGGCTCACGGCAAACCGGGCACCGGCACGGGCCGCGGCCTGCGCATCGGCCGGTGTACGCACCGTGCCCGCACCCACTACGGCTTCAGGCACAGCTCGTGCAATTGCTTCCATGCACGCCAGCGCCTGCGGTGTGCGCAAGGTAACCTCCAGCATACGGACGCCACCCGCGACCAGCGCACGCGCCATAGGCACTGCGTGTGCCACGTTGTCGAGCACAATAACGGGAATGACGGGAGCATCCTGCATGACTTGCAAGGCTGTTAAAGCGTGAATAGACGACATATTTATCCAATGCAAGGAGTCAATGAGGCGGTGGCTCGGACCTTACAGCCAGCTGCATACGCCCTCTTCAGCCGTCAGCGCGTTGCGGCGCATACCGGCAAACAATTCTCTGCCCATTCCTACACCTTTTGCGCGCGCCTGCGACCTGCTTCGGCTTTATGTCCTGGCAAGCAAATTGACTAACGAAGTAAAGGGTTCGAATGGCGCTCGGACACATACCCGTCCAACCTCAATCAATCTTGAACACAAATTCCTGAGTAGCCAGAATCTCTGTAGCATCAGCCGTGCACTTGTACTGCATCATGGCGGCCTTGACCGCTGCATGGA
>JBAWYQ010000156.1:0-9698 GCA_037143475.1 Burkholderiales bacterium
GACTCTTCGGCGTTGTCCTGCACATGCCCCATGTAGGCCTGCACCACGTCCAGACTGAAGTGCTCCACCATCTTGTGCAGTTCCTGCACGCCCTTTTCATTTGCAGCAATCTGGGCCTTCAGGTCAGCCATATTCTGCTGTGGGTTGCGACTCGGGTATTCACCGCTTTGCAGCAGCTCAATCATCTCGGCCTCACGCAACACACCCCGGTCCACCAGCAACACGTTAATGATCTGCACGCCCTCCTCTTCAATGCGCGTGGAGAACGGCGGCATGGAGCCCGGTGTGGTGCCACCAATATCGGCATGGTGGCCGCGACTACCCACATAAAACAAGGGCTTGTCGCCCAGATACACCGGCGTGATGACAGTGATATCTGGCAAATGCGTGCCACCATGGTAGGGGTCATTGAGCACATACACATTGCCCGGCTGCATGCTCGATTTGTTCTCGCGAATCACGGTCTTGATGCTCTCGCCCATGGAGCCCAGATGCACCGGCATGTGGGGTGCGTTGGCAATCAGGTTGCCCTCGGCATCAAACAGCGCACAGCTAAAGTCCAACCGCTCCTTGATGTTGACCGAGTAGGCGGTATTCTGCAACTGCAGGCCCATTTGCTCGGCAATGTTCATGAACAGGTTGTTGAACACCTCCAGCAGCACCGGGTCCACCGTCGTTCCCGCTGCGAATTTGATAGCGCGCTGCGCAATACGGACAAGGGCCAGGTGGTCAAACTCTGTCGATGTCGCTTCCCAGCCAGGCTCGACGACGGTAGTGGCATTCTTCTCGGCAATGATGGCCGGGCCGGCAATCACGTCACCCGGGCGCAGCGCTTCACGCACCACCAATGCCGCGTCCAGCCACTGGCCATCGCAATACATACGCACCATCTCGGCCACCGCACCGCTCTGACGTAGGTCACGCGGAGCATGCATGGTGTAGCGCGGCTCGGCCGGGGCGTCACCGGCAATGACCGCCTCCACCGACACCGCCTCAACGATCAACCCCTTGCCGTGCATCAAGAATGAGAAGCGTTGCCGATAGGCTGCTTCAAACCCTGCTTCGATCTGCGACACGATGTCCTGCGGCGCCCAGTCGTCGCCCTTCGGGTACGCAATCACCAACGCCGCATCACTTCCCTCATAGCGAACGTGGACGCGCAGATGCGTGGTGATCTGACCCTGGTTGACCTGTTCTTGAGCCAATTCCGCTTCGGCCACTTTGGCCAGGGCATCGAGTTGGGCACTGACCTGCGGGATGGCCTGTGGCACCAACTTGGCCTCAACTGCCTGTTCGCGAATAACCGTCTGATCTGCCAGCCCCATGCCGTAGGCCGACAGCACACCTGCCAGCGGGTGCACAAACACCCGCGTCATGCCCAGCGCATCGGCCACCAGGCAGGCGTGCTGACCACCGGCACCACCAAAGCACTGCAGGGTGTAGCGGGTTACGTCATAGCCACGGGCGACTGAAATTTTCTTGATCGCGTTGGCCATCTGCTGCACGGCGATGGCGATAAAACCTTCGGCCACTTCTTCCGGTGCACGCCCCGTCTGCAAAGCCAGGGCAGAAAACTTTTCATGCACCACGATAGCGTCCAGCGCCTCATTGGCCTGCGCGCCAAACACCTTGGGGAAGTACCGCGGCTGCACCTTGCCCAGCATCACATTGGCATCTGTTACAGCCAACGGGCCGCCGCGACGGTAGCTGGCTGGGCCCGGGTTAGCACCTGCGCTCTGCGGGCCCACCCGAAAGCGCGAACCATCAAACGTAAGAATCGAGCCGCCACCCGCTGCCACGGTGTGGATGCTCATCATCGGCGCGCGCATGCGCACGCCGGCGACTTGGGTCTCAAACTCGCGCTCAAACTCGCCTGCATAGTGCGACACATCGGTCGATGTGCCGCCCATGTCAAAGCCAATGACTTTTTCAATGCCCGCAATCGCGGCGGTACGGGCCATGCCAACGATGCCGCCTGCGGGGCCGCTCAAAATCGCGTCCTTCCCCTGGAACGCATGGGCGTCGGTCAGGCCACCGGACGACTGCATGAAGTACAGCGGCACGCCTGGCATTTCGCCCGCCACCTGCTCAACATAGCGCAATAAAATAGGTGAAAGGTAGGCGTCCACTACCGTGGTATCACCCCGACTCACAAACTTCATCATGGGGCTGATTTGGTGAGAAGTACTGACCTGGGTAAAACCCACTTCCCGCGCCAGGCGGGCCGCCGCCTTTTCATGTTCGGTATAGCGGTAGCCGTGCATGAAAACTATTGAAACACCGCGCATCCCTCGTGCATACTGCGCAAGCAGCTCCTCTTTTAATAGCATCTCATTCAGGGGTTCGATCACATCCCCATGCGCGCCCACCCGTTCCTGCGCCTCGACGACCGCACTGTAGAGCAACTCGGGCAGCACAATGTTGCGGTCAAAGATTCGGGGACGGTTTTGGTACGCAATGCGCAACGCATCCCTGAAACCCCCCGTTGTCACCAGCAATGTGGGCTCGCCTTTGCGCTCCAGCAGCGCGTTGGTGGCCACGGTGGTCCCCATCTTCACGCACTCCACCACGTCTGGCGTAACCGGCTCATTCGCCTTCAGACCCAGCAGATGGCGAATGCCGGCCACGGCCGCGTCGCGGTACTGCTCGGGACTTTCGCTCAGCAGCTTGTGCGTGACCAGCGTGCCGTCGGGGCGCTTGCCCACCACGTCGGTGAAGGTGCCGCCGCGGTCGATCCAGAATTGCCAGAGCTTGCGGTCCAGGGGGGTGTTGCTGTTTTGCATGATGATTCTGCTCTCGGATGAGGCCTTCGGGTTTGATTAAGATGAGGAGACGAAGTTGGCATTGGCCTCGATGCCAAACGGGCGAATCCACTCGCAGGAAAAGTCCAAGGCGTGACTCACCCCGGCCGCGCACGGCGCAGCAATCCAAAGATGTTTCATTCGGTACTCCTGAAGTGGCCAGGGCCTAAAGGCCCAGGTATGCCTTCTTGATGCGTTCGTCGTGCAGCAAGGTCTGCCCCGCGCCCTCCATCACGATGCGACCGGTCTGAATGACGTAGCCGTAGTGCGCAATATGCAAGGCTTTTTGCAGGTTTTGCTCAACCAGCAAAATGGAGACGCCAGTGGCATTGACCTGCTGGATCACGTCGAGCACCTTGGTCACAAATTTGGGCGCAATGCCCCAGGACGGCTCGTCGAGCATCAGCAGCTTGGGCCGGGCCATCAGTCCGCGGGCAATAGCCAGCATCTGTTGCTCACCTCCGCTCATGGTGCCAGCCAACTGAGTGGCGCGCTCCTTCAGGATGGGAAACAAAGCCAGCATCTCCTCAATGCCGCGGGCCACTTCATGGCGGTCGATGCGGGTAAAGGCGCCCAACTCCAGATTGCGCAGCACAGTCAGACGCGGAAACAGGCGCCGACCCTCGGGCACCAGCGACAAACCCAGGGGCACCCGCTTGTGCGCCGGCATGCGCTGAATAGCTTGGCCGTTGAATGTGATGCTGCCCGCTGCGGCAGCGTTCAAGCCCGCCACGGCGCGCAAGGTGGTGGACTTGCCATTGCCATTGCCACCCACCAGGGCCACAATTTTTCCGGGCTTGACGCGCAGGCTAACGTCGGAGACCGCCAGCACGTCGTCGTAACAGACCTTGAGATGATCAATCGCCAGCATCACTCATCTCCCAGGTAGGCAGTGATGACGTGCGGATCATTCGACACCTGCTGGGGTGTGCCTTCAGCGATCTTCACGCCACGGTCCAGCACCACGATCTTGTCGGCAATCGGCATGATGCCCTCCAGAACATGTTCCACGATAAGACAAGCGATGCCGCTATCGCGTATTTTTAAAACGACGTCGACCGCCAGTCGAACCTCGGACGGATTCAGGCCCGCCATCACTTCATCCATCAGCAGGATGCTGGGCTGGATGGCCAGTGCGCGTGCCACTGCCAGACGCCGCTGCTCGCTGATGGTCATGCTCGCTGCGGGCTTGTCCGCAAAGCGTTCCAGATTGACGAAGGCCAGCCACTGCAAGGCTGCCACGCGGGCCCGGGCCACGTTGTGCTGCAGCAGCATCGCGGCCGTCATCACGTTTTCACAGGCCGTCATGCTGCCAAAGGTGCGCGCCACCTGGAAGGTGCGCGCAACACCCGCCTTGGCACAGGCCTCGGGTGGCAGGCCCGCGATGTTGCGACCACTGAGCATGATGCTGCCCGCACTGGGTGCAAAGTACCCGGCGACGCAGTTGAACAACGTGGTCTTGCCCGCGCCATTGGGTCCTATCAGGCCCACGACCTGACCGGCATCGACGTTGAACGACACGTCCTGGTTGGCCGTCAGTCCGCCAAAGCGCTTGCTGACCTGGTGTACCTCCAGCAGACTCATGCGGCCTCCCCGTTGTTGGTGCTTGCGGAAGCTGCGTGGGCGGCGATCTGCCGCGATGCATCGGCACGCGCCGCGCGGCGTTCTCTGAAACTGCGCATCCAGCCGATGATGCCGGTAGGGTAAAACACCGCGATCACGATGATCAGGCTGGCATAGATGATGACGTCCGTGCCACGCCCCGTCCCGCCAAAGAAGATGCGCGTGAATTCTTCAATGCTGGTCAAGATCACCGCGCCAATGACAGGCCCGAACAGCGTGCCGACACCGCCCAGGATGGCCACCAGTGCCATCTTGATGGACAGCGCGGTGGACAGGACCGAGTTCGGGTCAATGTATATCTCCTTCTGCGCATACAGACTGCCACCGATGGCCGTAAAGAAGGCGCTGACCGACAGCGCAATCTGTTTGTAGCGGGCAATGTTGATGCCGATGCTGCGTGCAGCGTCTGGCTCATCCTTGATGGCCCTGAAGTAGTACCCGAGGTAGCTGCGCTCGATCCACCAATTGGCGGCCAGCGTGAGCAACAATAGACCCAGCGCCAGCCAGTAGTACGGCAGCTTGGTGGAGAAGCTCATCCACAACCAACCCGGCTTGTCCAGGGGCACATACAGGCCCACGGCCGCGCCACCGTATTCCCACTCGGTAAAGAAAATCTGCACCAGCTCGGCAACAGCAATGGTGGCCATAGCAAAGTAGTGGCCCTTAAGGCGAAAGCATGACCAGCCAAATGCCAGGCTCAGCAGTGCCGCAACCACGCCACCGGTCAGCACACCGATCCACGGGTTGACGCCAAACTTCACCAGCAACAGGGTCGAAGCATAGGCCCCGATACCATAAAACGCGGCATGCCCCAGTGACACCTGCCCGGCATAGCCGCCGACCATATTCCAGGCCACGCCGACCTGTGCCGCCATGAGCACCAGAATCGCCATATTGAGATGCGAGGAATCTATCACCGCCGGCAACAGAAGTGCAGCCACCAGGGTGAAGATGGCGAAGTGGTAATTCTTCATGGTGTTATGCCTTGCCCATCAAGCCCTGCGGGCGGAACATCAACACGCCCAGGAACAGCACCAGCACAATGGCAGTCTTGTACTGTGGCCCAAGCAGCAACCCGCCCATGACCTCAATCACACCCACCAGAATACCTGCCCAAAAGGCACCGGTCACGCTTCCAAAACCGCCGAGGTTAACCACCACGAAAGCCAGCAGAATGAAGTTGGCCCCAACGTCTGGGAAGATCGGAAAAAAAGTCGCCAGCAAAACTCCCGCCGCCCCGGCACAAGCCGCACCTATACCCCAGGCCAGCGAGAACATCTTGTGGGAGTCGATACCCATTAGGCGTGCCGCCTCCTTGTCGGACGCAGTAGCTTCCAATGCGGCGCCAAGCCGTGTCCGGTTCAGAAAGAAGTAGATCAGGCCGGTGATGACGATGGCACCCACGCCGGCCACCAACTGTGGCTTGCCAAGCTGGATGCCCACCAACTTCACCGTACCGCTCACGGAAGAGTTCTCGATGGAACGGAAGTCAGACTTCCAGAAAAACTGCGCCACGCCACGCAGCAAGATCATGATGCCAAAGGTTGTAAAGATTTGCGACAACATGGGTGCATTGATGATGCGCACAATCACCAACCGGTACAGCAGCACGCCAAACGCAAACAACATGATGACCGTCAGCGGTAAGGTCAGCAGTGGATCCAGGGCATACAAAGAAAACAGCCAGAAGCTGGAGTACATACCCAGCATGAGGAACTCACCATGCGCAAAGTTCACAATATCCATGACACCGAAAATCATGGTCAGGCCGATGGCAACCAGTGCGTAAATCAACCCAATCAAAATGCCCGACGCAAGCGTCTGCAAAAGGATTTCCGTAGTCATGGTGTGTCTTTCTTAACAAGTGCGTCGTCGCCAGCAACTTACTTGCGCTGTTCCCACTTCGGCATGGGCCATATGACTTCACGCGCTGCCATATTGAAGGGCCAGACGGTGTTGTATTTGCCGTCCACAATCTGAACCAGAATGCCCTGTCCCAGCGTGTTTTGTCCGGTCGCGTCAAACTTCACGCCTTTCCACGGCATGATGAGCTTGTTGCCGGGCATGTCGGTTTCCACCAGCGCCTTGCGGATGGCTTCGGGTTCGGTGGAACCCGCACGGTTGATGGCGTCGGCCATCACCATCAGGCCAGTAAAGGTCCGCGAGGAGTTACCGGTAAAGTTGATCTTGTAGCGGCTATTGAGCAAGTCATTAACCTGCTTGATGAGCGGATTGGTCTTGGCCAGGTCCAGTGCCCAAACTTCACGGGTAATGATGTACTCGGCGTCCTTGCCCAAGGTCTTGATGAAATCAGTGTCGGTGAAGCCGGCATTGTTAGCCAGAATCATGTCCGGCGAGAAACCCAGTTCCTTATAGGTCTTGATCGACAGGATGGCGTCCGCGGTGTAGGAGGACTGCAATACCAGGTTGGGATTGGCGGCCTTGAGCGTCTGCACCTCGGAGGTTAGCTGCGTGGTCTTGGCGGGATAGGCAACCTGCTTGACCAGGTTGAACTTGAATTCCGGTGCCAGCTTAGCCTGCAACTTGGTAGTCTCGGTGCCCCACAAACCGTTTTCGTTCAGGGATGCAATGGCGCCCGGCTTGATACCCTTTTTGGCCTCCAGCTCTTTCAAGAATTCGAAGGCGTTGTGCACAAACAAATCATCATGCGGTGTCGTGCGGAAGAACCATTTGAAATTGCGCTGCGTCAACGAAGCAGACGACGATTCAGGATTCAGAAACGGAATGCCCGCCCGCTCGGCAACCTGGCTCGCAGTGGCCGTCACCGCGCTGTTGTAGGCACCCACCAGCGCCACTACTTTCTCTTGCGTAATCAAACGCTCGGCCTCGGTCGCACCGGTCTGGGGGTTGGCCTGGTGATCGGCAAACACCAACTTGATCTTGGCACCCTTCAGGTTGGGCAAACCTTTGCCGGCCGAGAATGGCAGTTCGGCAATACCTGGCGCGCCGTTGTTGATAACGTCAACTGCCAATTCCAAGGCGTTGCGCAACTCCGCACCCACCGCGGCCCCCGGGCCCGTCAACGGGTAGATGACCCCGATCTTGACTTCCTGCTGCGCGTACGCACTGACCGTGATGCAAGCACCACCCACTACCGCGACCAATTTAGCCCATAGGTATTTTTTCATTGACACACTCCTTTTAAATTGATTGAACCATTCGACACCAAACATACCACCCACCGATACTTCAAACTCTTACGCTTAAAAAGAGGCAAGTTGCTGATTAAGCAGATCCGTGATAAGCATCGCCCCGGGCGCGTGGGTGATGCAAAACGCTGGGCGGGCTTGGACCAAGGCTGATTGAGGCGTAACACCGCAGGCCCAGAACACCGGAATTTCGTCATCCATCACCTCGACTGCATCGCCATATTCTGGCGCACCTAGGTCGCGGATGCCGATTAGGGAAGGATCGCCCAAATGCACCGGCGCTCCATGCACACTGGGAAAGCGAGAGGTCACCTGCACGGCGCGTATTGCGGCGGCGGCCTTCATGGGTCGCATGGACACCACCATGGGGCCACTGAACACGCCCGCCGCCTGGGTCTGGATATTGGTGCGGTACATGGCCACATTCTTGCCCTGGGCGATATGCCGCAAGGGCAGACCCGCTTCCAGCAAGGCCTGCTCGAACGAAAACGAGCAGCCCAGCACAAATGTCACCAAGTCGTCCCGCCACACGGCAGCAATGTCAATCGGTTCATCGACCACGACCCCATCGCGCCACACGCGGTAACGCGGAAGGTCAAAGCGAATGTCGATGTCCTCGCCCAGGCTAGGCAACTTGGCCTGGCCCGGCTCCGACACCGCCAGCACGGGGCAGGGTTTGGGGTTGCGCTGACAGTAGCGGAGAAAGTCGCTGGCCAGAGCCTCGGGAAGAATGACCACATTGCCCTGCACATGGTCGCTGGCCAGCCCGCTGGTGTGGGAATGCCAAACTCCCTGGCGAATCATCTTGCGCACCTGAGGTGCGCTGCGACTTTCCTCAGGGGTGAAAAACGACGGTATGGACTGCGATAAAGTGCTCACGTGAAATCCCTAGTGCATAAGTCATTTTGATGACGATTGGCGGATTGTGGAAGTTCACATGGGGTTGTGCAAATTCATAATTTTTTGCTTGCAGCATCGATTTTTTCGATCATAAGGATTTACCCTTATGCACCTTTTTTGACACGGACACCGTCTTCGGGCTGCCCGTTTTGGTGCCCGTGGCGCGATCGGCAAACTCCACCGCCGACTCGACAACCGTTTCAACCATCGAGGACGCTGGGCTGGTGCGGTAGCTGGCGTGGATGGGCAAGGACTTCAACTGCACATCACAGTTCAGCACCTTGAGATCAGCAAAACCTGTCAACCGCTGCACAGCAATGCGGGGCAACAAAGCGACACCAAAGCCACCCTGCACCAGTTGCACCATGGCGGAAATCGAAGAAATAGCGTGCACCTTTTTGGGCTCCAGACGGTGCTGGCGAAAAAGGTCCAGCAGGGTGACGTGGGGCTGGGATCCTTTCTGGAAGGTCAGCAACTCCATTTCAGCCAACTCATCGAGCCGGTATTTCTTTTTGGTGTGCCGTGTGGGATTGCCCACAAACGCCATCTCCATGGGCGGCAGCGCATGGTTGCGGACCCCGTCAGCAGACGCTGGCACCACTGCGAACACCAGGTCCAGCGTGCCGCGCTGGATTTGATCCGTCAGCACCGGTGTGGTTTCCACCGTCAACTCCAGCTCCAGGCCGGGCTGGTCCAGGCGCAGTTTTTCCAACCAGGGAATCAGCCAGGAATGCAGCACCGATTCAATCGCACCAATGCGCATAGCCACGGCCATGGGAGTCCCGGATCCCATCTCGGCTTTGACCTCGCGCTGCAACTCCAGCAACTTGTGGGCGTACACCAGAAACCGTGCACCGGCCACGGTTAGTTTGAACTGCTTGTCGCGTCGATCCAGCAATAGCACCCCCAACTCGTCCTCCAGAGTCGAAATGCGACTCGACATAGCGGACTGGGTCAAAAAAAGTTTGTCGGCCGCACGCGAAATGCTCTTGAGCGACGCAACCCAGTAAAAGGCTTCCACAAAACGCAGGTTCATGGCCAATTATGATCACAGGCTATGCATATCCATCAGCCGAAGCACGGTGAGGATAGGATTCATCCTCTCCCCGGCAAATTCATCGGGGAATACAAAACTGGGAAATTGGCGTCATGTGGCCTGTCATTGCAATTTGTCTGGGAGCCAGCGCAGGAGCCTTGGCGCGCT
>JBAWYQ010000157.1:0-9619 GCA_037143475.1 Burkholderiales bacterium
CACCGCTCAGCATCCAACCCCGGCACCTTCAGTTGTTCCACGTGAAACACTTCTACACCAACCGGCAACGCTGCAATTTCATCCCCGGGGTGCTTGCCCTTCATGGCCATCCAGACGCCCTGCTCCGCCAGCGCCCCAACCGACCAATTCGTAAAATCCACCAATGACGCAAAAGCGCGCGAACTGACGACGTGGTACTTGTCAGTCAAAGACTCCACTCTCGCATGCAAGCCTTTTAAGTTTGGCAACTTCAGAGTTGCGGCCACCTGCTGAATAAAGGCGGCCTTCTTCCCGACTGCGTCAACACAATGCACGCTGATATCCGGGCAACAGATCGCAATCACAATACCCGGCAACCCTGCGCCAGAGCCAACGTCGAGCAAATGCGCAGGCGACCCCACGCCTTCAAGTTGCCTGCGCAAGGGTGCAATGGCAGTCAAACTATCGAGCAAGTGGTGGGTCAGCATCTCAGCCGGGTCACGCACCGCGGTCAGGTTGTAAACCTTGGTCCACTTCTGAATCAAATCCAGATAGTCCAGCAAGCGCTTGACCTGGGCATCATCCAGCACCAGGTCCAGCCCCGACAGGCCCTGGCGCAACCCTGATTCCAACGCGTGCATCAGACGGGCACCTCCACAGCAGAGGCAGCATCCACTACCGGCTCAGCAAATCCCCGGAACTTGCCCTTCTTTAAATGGATCAGCAGCAGAGAAATAGTCGCCGGGGTAATCCCCGACATACGCGAGGCCTGCCCTAAAGTTTCAGGGCGCTGCTTGGTCAGGCGCTGACGCGCTTCGATACTCAAGGCCGTGACCTGCATATAGTCCAGCTCAACTGGCAAACGCAAATCTTCGTAATGGGCCGCGCGCTGCACTTCGTCATTCTGGCGGTCGATGTAGCCGGAGTATTTGGCGGCAATCTCCACTTGCTCCACGACGGCGGCCACGAACACGTCCTGCGCAAGCGAAGCTGCCGAAGCATCAGCCGAATTTGTTTCACGTGAAACGTCGTGGGCCACTGGCAAACCCGGGCTGGCGTATCGCCCACCATCGAGCGACATCAGTGTCGCGTAGCCCACATTGGGGCGGCGCAGCAAGTCGCCCAGGTTGTATTCATGTTCTATGGCTTTACCCAACACCCGCTCAGACTCTTCAGCGGGCAAATTCTTCGGGCTGACCCAGATGCTTCGCAATCGCTCGGTCTCGACTGCCACCGCATCACGCTTTCGGCAAAACGCATTCCAACGGGCGTCATCCACAAGGCCCAGTTTGCGCCCGGTTTCGGTCAGGCGCACATCCGCATTGTCCTCACGCAGCTGCAATCGAAACTCGGCCCGACTGGTGAACATGCGGTAAGGCTCGGTTACGCCTTTGGTGATCAGGTCATCCACCAGCACGCCCAAATAAGCCTCGTTACGCCCAGGCACCCAACTGTCCTGCGCCCATGACGTTTTGGCACCCGCCTGCAGCGCCGCATTGACTCCGGCAAACAAACCCTGGGCTGCCGCCTCTTCATAACCCGTCGTTCCGTTGATTTGACCCGCAAAAAACAGTCCGCTGATCTGACGCGTCTCAAAACTACTTTTGAGCGAGCGGGGGTCAAAGTAATCGTACTCAATGGCGTAGCCGGGTCGCAGAATATGCGCGTTTTCGAGCCCCGCCATGCTGCGCACCAGTTCATACTGAATGTCAAATGGCAGGCTGGTGCTGATGCCGTTGGGGTAGTACTCGTGCGTGGTTAGCCCTTCGGGTTCCAGAAAAATCTGGTGGCTGTCTTTGTCGGCAAAGCGGTTGATCTTGTCTTCCACGCTGGGGCAGTAGCGTGGGCCCACGCCCTCGATCTTGCCGGTGAACATGGGGCTGCGATCGAACCCGCTTCGAATGATGTCATGCGTGCGCTCGTTGGTGTGGGTGATCCAGCAAGGCATCTGCTGCGGATGCATATCCAATCGCCCCATGAAACTGAACACCGGCATGACCGGGCTCATGCCGCCAGGCATACCATCACCGGGCTGCGCCTGGCACTTGGTGAAATCAATGGAGCGACCATCCAGACGTGGTGGGGTGCCGGTTTTCAAACGGCCCTGCGGAAGCTTCAGCTCTTTAAGTCTGGCACTCAAGGAAATCGCCGGAGGGTCGCCTGCCCTGCCTGCGGCGTAATTGCTCAGACCCACATGGATCTTGCCATCCAGAAAAGTGCCCGCTGTCAGCACCACGGTCCTGGCGCGAAAGCGAACACCCACTTGGGTCACGGCGCCCACTACGCGGTCGCCTTCCACCATCAGATCATCCACCGCCTGCTGAAACAACCACAAGTTTGGCTGATTTTCCAGCATACGGCGAATGGCGGCTTTGTACAGAACACGGTCTGCCTGGGCCCGCGTGGCACGCACAGCAGGGCCTTTGCTGGAGTTGAGGGTGCGAAACTGGATGCCGCCTTCGTCCGTGGCCAGCGCCATGGCGCCACCCAATGCATCCACCTCTTTCACCAGATGGCCCTTGCCTATGCCTCCGATGGACGGGTTGCAACTCATCTGCCCCAGCGTCTCAATGTTGTGGCTGAGCAGCAAAGTCTTGCAGCCCATTCGGGCCGCAGCCAGTGCCGCCTCGGTACCGGCATGTCCACCGCCGACGACAATGACATCAAATTCTTGTGGATACAACATGGGATAGAGAGGTGCGCGCCCGGCACACAGGGGTCGAGGGAGAAGCTGACAATTTTACCTGTGGGGCGCATTTGCCGCCAAAGTGCCGACCACCAACCCTTTCTTTGGCGACAATCATCACCATGAAACTACTCGTCTTTGCGGGAAGCACCCGCCACAACTCCTTCAACCGCCGCCTGGCCGCGGCTGCAGCCACCATGGCAACTGCGGAGGGTGCCGCGGTCAGTCACATCAATTTGGCAGACTTTGACGTGCCGCTGTACAACGCCGACTTGGAAGCACGTGGGACGCCGGCCGATGTGATGCGCCTGAAGGCAATTGCCTACGAGCACCCGGCCTGGATCATTTGCTCCCCCGAGTACAACGGTTCGTACACCGCCCTTTTGAAAAACACCATTGACTGGATTAGCAGCCCGGTTGCGGGTGACCCGGTTTGGTCCGACGGTGACCGATCCATGCGCGGCAAGATTGTGGGCCTGATGAGTGCATCCCCCGGCGCTCTGGGTGGCCTGCGCTCGCTCAGCCACTTGAACCCGCTGATGGCCAACGCGCAGTGCTGGGTCGCGCCAAAGCAATACGCCCTGGGTCGGGCCGGTGATGCCTTCAATGACGCCGGCGAACTCAAGCTGCCATCACAGCATGACGGCGTGCTGGCCGTAGTACGACAGGTGCTTTGGGCCGCCCAGCGCTTGGCATCGTAGAAACAAGACACCACCAAAAGCATCGTGGCGTGCGTTGCAGATCGCTCAGGCCAACGCGCCACACAGTTCCAGGTCCGGTAGCGACACTATTTCGATGCGCCCATAGCCCATGCTCAACACACCTGCATGGACCAGGACCTTCAACTCCTTGGACAAGGTTTGCCGGGTGATGCCCAGCATCATGGCCAGTGCTTCCTGCGACACGGTCACACTGGCACGTGCATCAGTGGACATGGTCGCGTCGCCCCGGGCCAAGCTCAGCAGGCGCCGAGCAATACGGGTTCGGGTCGAGCGCAGCATGGAGTCTTCGACCATTCCGTACAGTGCACGCAACCGACCGCACAACAAAAGCCCGATGGCACGGGCAAACACACCACGCTGCATCAGTCGGTTGAACGCCGCCTGACCGATAACCAAAACCACGCTCGGTTGCACCGCTGTGGCGTCATGCGGACGGGGCAAACCGTCGACCAGCGATGCTTCGCCAAACCAGACGCCCGCCTCCACCACAGAGAGAATACCCTCGCGCCCGTCCTCGCCCAGTGTGGACACCTTGATAGCACCCTTCACCACCCCATAAAAGCCACCTACCGGATCCCCCTTGCGATACAGCATTTCGCCAGCCCGCACGTGCTGAAGGTCCGCAGCAGCGAGCATCAGCTTGCGCTCGGCATGGGGAAGCGCTCCAAACCACGGGTTGATTGACAAAGCTGTCAGTAATTCGTCTTTTGAGTACAACATCCATTTCCACCCAGTGAATACCCTAGATTGTTAAATTTTTAACAGTCTTGCGTCAAGCGTGGGGTTAACGTTCACGCATCGTCAATCCAAAAAACTGCACATGAACATTCCCTCTCTGCCCGATAAAGGCAGCCCCGAAGAGTGGCAACTGCGTGTCGATCTGGACGAGACCCGAATTACCAAGTGAGAACCACCATGTCCGTCATACCCCTGCACAGTGTCACCCCAACCGACACCATTCGAACCACGCTGGAAGAAACCCTGGTTCTGCAACGCGCTGCCTACTTTGCCCACCCGTACCCCAGCTTTGCCGAGCGCAAGGCAGACTTACTCAAGCTAAAGGCCTTTATTCAGGACAACCGCGATGCCATCGTGGACGCGATCAGCGCCGACTACGGCAACCGTTCGCGCCACGAGACCCTTTTTGCTGAAATTTTTACGGTGATTGACGGCGTGGACCACACCATCAAGTCGCTGCGCAAATGGATGAAACCCCAGCGCCGGGGTGTCGACTGGAAAAACTTCTTTGGTGCCAGCAACCGCGTCATACCCCAACCCCTGGGCATCGTCGGCGCCATCGTGCCGTGGAACTTTCCCATCAACCTGAGCTTCAGCGGGCTAATCGCCACCTTTGCCGCAGGCAATCGCTCGATGGTGAAGATGTCGGAAAACTCGCGCCACCTGGCCAAGTTGCTGATCGAAAAGTGTCCGGCCTATTTCCCCAGGGAAAAACTGGCCTTTTTTGACGAAACCGGCGGCGTTGGCATCGAGTTCTCCCAACTCAAATTCGACCACTTGTTGTTCACGGGTTCCGGTCAAACTGGTCGCGCAGTCATGGCCGCCGCCGCGGCCAATCTGTGCCCCGTTACGCTGGAGCTCGGCGGTAAGTCTCCGGCCATCATTTGCGATGACTACCCCCTGCGCAAAGCGGCTGAGCGCCTGCTCTTTGTGAAGTGCTTCAATGCGGGCCAGATCTGCACCACGGTGGATTACGCCTATGTGCCCAAGGCCAAGGTTCAGGAGTTTGTGGCCCTGTCCAAAGAAATTGTGGTGGGCCGCTACCCCACACTGGATACACCTGACTTCACCTCGATGATTGACGAGCGCTCCTTCAACCGCGTGGTCGCTGCAATGGAAGAGGCCCGCGAACGCGGCGCCACACTGGTCCAACTCATACCCGGCCCCGCTTGGGATGCTGCCACCCACAAGATCGCGCCGCACCTGGTGCTCAATGCTCCCGCAGACTGCACCCTGCGCACCCGCGAAATCTTTGGCCCTGTGTTGCCGGTTGTGGAGTACAACTCGATTGAGGAGCCCATCCAGGCCATTAACGATCGGCCTCGCCCCTTGGCACTCTATCCGTTCAGCAATGACAAGAACCTGATTCACACCCTGCTGCACCGCGTGATGTCCGGCGGCGTCAGTGTGAACGACGGTCTGTTCCACGTCGGACAGCACGACCTGCCATTCGGTGGCGTAGGTGACAGCGGCATGGGCCATTACCACGGCTACGAAGGCTTTGTGACCTTCTCCAAAATGCGACCTGTGTTCTACCAAGCCTCATTCAGCGCCGTCAAGTTCCTGTGGCCCCCATATGGCAAGTTTGCCACCAAATACCTCGACTTCCTCACCAAGTAAGTCCATTGACCGACTGCCCCATGCCGGGCGCTGATTGCCCGGCCCACATTAAAGGTTTCCCATGAGCTTGCAAGAATTTGACTATGTTGTGGTCGGTGGTGGCGCCTCTGGCTGCGCCGTAGCCGGTCGCCTGTGCGAAGACCCCAAGGTAACAGTCTGCCTGCTAGAAGCTGGCCAAGACGACAACACAGTCTTCGTGCGTGCACCACTGGGCTTTGCCGCCACACCGCACCTGAATCTCAACAATTGGGGCTACAACACCGTGCCACAGGCCGGGTTCGCAGACGGCCGCAAGGGCTACCAGCCGCGTGGCAAGGTCATGGGAGGCTCATCCTCCATAAACGCCATGGTGTACACCCGTGGCAACCGGCGCGACTACGACCACTGGGCGGAGCAAGGAAACCCCGGCTGGGCCTACCAGGACCTGTTACCCCTGTTCAAACGCTCCGAGAACAACGAATGCTTCGGCGCCACCGAATACCGCGGCATGGGTGGCCCTCTTAACGTAGCCTACCTGCGCAGCCCCAGCCCGGTCAATGCGGCGTTCATTCAGGCTTGCGTGGAACAAGGCATTCCGCGCAACCCGGACTACAACGCCGCCAGCCAATTTGGTGTCTCGCCCGCGCAGGTCTGCCAAAAAGGTGGCGAGCGCTGGAACTCGGCCCGCGCCTATATTGACCCGCACAAGGCCAAGGGCAACCTGACGATCATCACCGGTGCGCAAAGTAGTCGCGTGCTGCTCGATGGCAAGCGCGCCACCGGCGTAGAGTACTTGCAAGGCGGTGCAACTTTGCAAGTCAAAGCCAAACGCGAAGTCATTCTGAGTGGTGGCTCCTACGGCTCACCCCAATTGCTGATGCTCTCCGGTATCGGCCCTGCAGCGCATCTCAAACAGCAGGGGATAGCCGTGCAGCATGATCTTCCCGGCGTCGGCCAGAACCTGCAAGACCACATCACCACCGTGCTGATCTACCGCACGCACCGCTGGCAAGACACCATTGGCACATCACTGCGGGGCGCCTGGGCACTGCTCAAGGCCATATTCCAGTGGCGTGGCAAGCGCACCGGCTGGATCACATCCAACGTGGCCGAGACCCAGGGTTTTATCTCGACCCAGAACAACCCGGATTACCCCAATATCCAGTTGGCGTTTTGTACCAGTATTGTGGACGACCACACCCGCAAACCCCACCTGGGCCACGGCTATACGCTGCACGTCACGCTGATGCGACCCAAGAGCCGTGGTACTGTCAAACTCGCCAGTGCCAGGCCAACCGACGCGCCGCTGATCGACCCCGCCTACTTCAGCAATGCCGACGACATGACCGACCTGATCAAGGGTACGCAGATGGGCTTTGACATCATGGAGTCCAACGGGCTAGCTTCCTACCGGGGCAAGATACTCCACCCGCTGCAGCGCAACAATGTGGCACAGATCGAAGCGTTCCTGCGCAAGAACTCCGACACCGAATACCACCCGGTAGGCACCTGCAAGATGGGTCCGGCTAGCGACCCCATGGCGGTGGTGGACGCAAGCCTGCGGGTGCACGGAATTGTCAACCTGCGCGTGGTTGATGCCTCCATCATGCCCAATCTGATCACCGGCAACACCAATGCGCCATCCATGGTGATTGGCGAGAAGGCGGCCGACCTGATCAAGTCTGGCGCGTAAATCCCATACGGCGCAGCGTGTTGTCCTTCAACACGTAGTGGTGGAAAAGAGCGGCTACCGCGTGGCCGCCTATCAGGAAATAACCCACATTGCCGCCCAGCTCATGAAGCTCCTTGAGCTGGCTGCCCAACGCCTTGTCGGGCGAAATAAGAGCCGGCAAATCCAGACCAAAGAAGGGAATGGGTTTGCCGCGCGCACTCAGCACCAGCCAACCCACCACGGGCAGCACGACCATCAGCCCATACAGAGCCAGGTGGCCGACCTTGGCCAGTTTTTCCATCAATGCCGATGGCGCGGGTTGAATCGGTGGCGTCGTTCCCATCACACGCAGCGCAATGCGCACCCAAACCAAGGCAAAAATCAGCAGGCCAAACGTGAAATGCCAGTCGCGCGCCATCTGCCGCCCGGCACTGCCCTTTTCGAACCCTTCGGCCACATTGATCAAGGCGTACACCGCCACAAAAAGCAGCACCATCGCCCAATGCATGGCGATGCTGGGGGTGCTGTAACGTTTTGGAGCCGGTTGTGAAGACATCTTGGTCCCTGACAGAGGTAGAAAACACCCACTGTACAGGCCGCATCTGAAGCCTGTCTTAAATCCGTGTGAAGTGCCGGTAAAGGCAGGCTGCTGCACCAAAACCGTTTTCTCGCTAGCATGGCGATCTGCACTTTCGCAAGACCCTCGCACCAAGGAACCCCATGAAACTCTATTACTCCCCCGGCGCCTGCTCCCTGTCACCCCACATTGCCATGTACGAGGCCGGCCTGGCATTTGAAGCCATCGCCGCCCCCACAAAGACGCACCAGTTGCCCGACGGTTCCGACTACTACAAAGTCAACCCTCTGGGCTACGTTCCCTACCTGACGCTGGACGATGGCCGCAGCCTGCACGAAGGCCCGGCCATCGTGCAATACATAGCCGACCAGGCACCCGACAAAAAACTGGCACCCGCCAACGGCACCTATGAGCGATACAAACTGCAGGAGTGGTTGACCTTCATCGGCACTGAACTGCACAAGACCTTCTCGCCCCTGTTCGTGCCAACCACCCACCCCGACACCAAGGCGGCTGCACTGGAGCGTCTGAAGGGCCGACTGCAGTGGGTGGACGGCGAGTTGGCCGGCAAACAGTACCTGATGGGCGACCAGTTCACCGTCGCCGACGGCTACCTCTTCGTAGTCACCAATTGGGGCAAGTATGTGGGCCTGGACCTGGCTCCCTACGCCAACCTGGTGGCCTATCGCGCACGGGTAGGCGCACGCCCTGCCGTCATCGCAGCCATGAAGGCCGAAGGCCTGATCCAGTAATACCGCATGACGGTAAAAAGAAGGCTGATCACAAGGGTCGTCCTTCTTTGGGTAATCCGTTGACCCATATTTCATCCCACGGTCCTCAATAACACCAACGCCCAGTTGGCCAAACCGCAACCTTTTGGCAACCGTTCGCAGATCAAGACCTGGCTGGTGGGCATACATACGAAAGAATTTGCGGCAATGGCGCAACTATTACGCATCCGATGACGCGTCCAAGGGCGAGGTATTTCCAAAATAAAATTAGGCGAACCAGCAAATTTCCCGCATAATGGTGCAGTATTGCCGAAATTTCGGCGCTACGAGTTTGCGGTGATTTACCAGTTTCGCGTCTGCTTTAAGTCTTCATTGGTTTGTTGATTGCGGGTTTGGACACCATCGCGTTTTGAGAGTTATTTTGAGGAGTCCTTACATGGGCAACAAACTTTACGTAGGCAATCTGCCTTATTCTTTCCGTGATGAAGACTTGCAACAAGCGTTTGCAGCCTACGGTTCCGTTTCCAGCGCCAAAGTCATGATGGAACGTGACACTGGTCGTTCCAAAGGCTTCGGCTTTGTGGAAATGGGCAGCGATGCTGAAGCACAAGCAGCTATCGGCGGCATGAACGGCCAACAATTCGGTGGCCGCGGTCTCGTGGTTAACGAAGCGCGTCCAATGGAAGCACGCCCTCCCCGCACTGGTGGCGGCGGCGGCGGCGGTGGCCGTAGCGGCGGCGGCGGTGGTTACGGCGGTGGCCGTAGCAGCTACTAAGCAGCTACCGGAGTTCATCTCCAATCAAAAAAGGACCTTCGGGTCCTTTTTTGTTGGCTGTTCCATCAATCACCAGTGATGCGACGTTTGCGCGGTCGCCCGGAAAGTACCTTGTCCAACAGAGCGTTGGGCAACAAGCG
>JBAWYQ010000158.1:0-9573 GCA_037143475.1 Burkholderiales bacterium
CGGGCATAGCCGGTGGCCAGTTTGGCTAATGGCATGGCGTAGTTGGGGGCCGAACAGCCGTCCACGCCGGCCTTCAGGTCATGGGCGTCCATGCCCACTGCACGGGCTACATCGCGGCGAATGGCGTGTTGCAGCGGGTGATCGAATGCTTCGTAGTCGCCCAGGCTGTGGCCGTGTTGCACGCAGTAGGCAACAAAGCCGGCGTGCTTTCCGCTGCAGTTGTTGTAGCGCTCATCGAAGGTTTCATGAGGGCTGGGCGCACTTCCTGCTATCTCAAAGTGGTAGGGAACGTGGCAACCGCAACGCAGCGCCTTGTAGGTTTGCCCGGTGCGCTCCAGCATGTCCTGGGCGGCCTGCACGTGCATGGCCTCGCCGCTGTGACTGGCGCACAGCATGGCGACGTGTTCTTGTTCAAAGCCAAAGTGTTTGGGGCCGCCTGCTTCCATAAACGGCAGGGCCTGTAGCGCCTTCAACGTGGAACGGGTAAAGGTCAGCCAGTGCGGGTTGCCGGCAAAGGCCAGCAGTTGTCCCCGCGTGTTGACCACGGCAACCGAGCCAAAGTGCTGGTTCTCCAATGTCCCGCCGCGGGTCATCTCAATCAGGGGTGAGTGTTGCATTCTGCGATTGTGGAGCAAATTGGCGGTGTCACTCGCTTGACGCCCACGTCGCTGGCCTTGCCGCACAATGCCGCATGCTTCAAATCCGCTCCCCCTTGCAGGCCCAGATTGTTCAATGGCTGGTTGCACCCGGCGACCCGGTGCACGCAGGCGATACCGTGGTCATTCTGGAGGCCATGAAGATGGAGCACGAGGTGCGTGCATCCTCCGACGGGCGGGTGGTCGAGCTGCTGTTTGCCGTGGGGGATATGGTTTCCGAGCATGATTTGCTATGTATTTCAGAGCGCTTCACGCATATTCCGCGGGGGCTAAAGGCTAAAAACGTTAAAAATGACGGGCCACAGGCCGAGGGCATCCGCGCTGACCTGCAGCGCCTGCTGGCTCGCCAGGCCTTCACATCGGACGCCAGCCGCACCGAGGCTATTGCCAAGCGCCACGCACAGGGCCTGCGCAGTGCGCGGGAAAACATGGCCGACCTGTGTGATCCCGGCAGCTTCATCGAATATGGCGCCCTGGCGGTGGCCGCGCAACGCAGTCGCCGCTCCGAAGAAGACCTGGTCCAGAACACCCCGGCCGACGGCATGGTGACCGGCATTGGCAGCGTCAATGGCCACCAGGTGGTGGCCATGTCCTACGACGCCACGGTGCTGGCCGGCACGCAGGGCATGCGCAACCACCAGAAGACCGACCGCATGCTGGGGCTGGCGCTGCAAAACAAGCTGCCGGTGGTGCTGTTCGCCGAAGGCGGCGGGGGCCGCCCCGGTGATGTGGACATGCCCATCGTGGCGGGTCTGCACGTGGCCACCTTTGCCAGCTATGCGCGCCTCAACGGCCAGGTGCCGGTGGTGGGCATCGTGGCAGGGCGCTGCTTTGCGGGCAACGCCGCGCTCCTGGGATGTAGCGACGTGATCATTGCCACCCGTGGCAGCAATATCGGCATGGGGGGCCCGGCCA
Organism: Burkholderiales bacterium; assembly: GCA_037143475.1. Lineage (GTDB taxonomy): Bacteria > Pseudomonadota > Gammaproteobacteria > Burkholderiales > Burkholderiaceae_C > Allorhodoferax. The sequence goes on from JBAWYQ010000158.1 coordinate 1,572, forward strand.
TGGTGGAGGGCGGCGGCCTGGGTGTGTTCAAGCCGGAGCAGATTGGTCCGTCCGCCGTGCAACATGGCAACGGGGTGATTGACATCGTGGTGGACGACGAAGTGCAGGCAGTAGCTGCGGCCCGGCATTACCTGTCGTTCTTTCAGGGTGCAACCAAAGACTTCACCGCGCCGCCGGAACTGGCCCTGCGTGATGTGGTGCCCGAGAACCGTCTGCGCGTCTACGACACCCGCCTGGCGATGCAGGGCATTGCGGACACTGGTTCGCTGCTGGAGTTGCGTACCGGGTTTGGAATAGGCATCCATACGGCACTGGCCCGCATTGAAGGTCGTCCGGTAGGCCTGCTGGCCAATAATCCCTTGCACCTGGGAGGCGCCATTGACGCCGCCGCCGCAGACAAGGCCGCGCGCTTTATGCAACTCTGCAACGCCCATGGATTGCCGATCGTGAGTCTGGTGGATACGCCCGGCTTCATGGTTGGCCCCGAAACTGAAGCCACGGCACAGGTGCGCCATGTGAGCCGAATGTTTGTTGCCGCTGCACATTTGCGGGTGCCTTTTCTCTCTGTGGTGCTGCGAAAGGGTTATGGACTGGGCGCCATGGCCATGACGGCCGGGGGCTTCCACTCGCCACTTTTCACCGTGGCCTGGCCCACCGGGGAGTTTGGTGCCATGGGGCTGGAGGGTGCCGTGCGTCTGGGCTTCAAGAAAGAACTGGAAGCCGCCCCCGACGGGCTGGAACGCCAGGCGCTGTACGACAAACTGGTAGCTCACCAGTACGACCGGGGCAGTGCCATCCATATGGCGACCACGCTGGAGATTGATGCGGTGATTGATCCGGCTGACACGCGCGTCTGGCTGGCGCGTGGCTTGCAGGCCGGGCGAGTGGCTGAACTACCAGTTGTTGCCAGCATCGACACCTGGTAGGCGTGGTGCCCCGCAGCCCATGCTAAGCTGCCCGTCTTCGTAAAAAATACGTGATTACTTCTGGAGACTGCCATGCCTGGCCTTTTGCCCCATATTGACCCAGACGGGTTGCTCGAATTTTCTGTCGTGTACACCGACCGTGCGCTCAACCACATGTCGCAGCGCTTCCAGGGCGTGATGAAAGACATCTCGGCCATTCTGAAAGAGGTCTACCACGCCAAGTCTGCTGTACTGGTGCCGGGTAGCGGCACTTTTGGCATGGAGGCCGTGGCCCGCCAGTTTGCAACGGACAAGAAGACGCTGGTCATCCGCAACGGCTGGTTCAGCTACCGTTGGACACAAATTTTTGACATGGGGCGTATTCCCAGTGCATCCACCGTTCTCAAGGCCCGCCGCGTGGGCGACGGCAAGCAGGCGCAGTGGGTCCCCTGCCCGGTCGACGAAGTGGTAGCTACGATCGCCCGTGAGAAGCCGGACGTGGTGTTTGCGCCCCATGTGGAAACCGCCGCCGGCATGATCCTGCCCGACGACTACCTGCGCGCCGTCAGTGATGCCGTGCATGCCGTTGGGGGACTCATGGTGCTGGATTGCATCGCCTCGGGCGCCATGTGGGTCAATATGGAAGCCACCGGCGTGGACGTGCTGGTCAGCGCACCTCAAAAAGGCTGGAGCGGCTCGCCCTGCTGCGCCATGGTCATGCTCAGCGCGCGCGCCCGTGCCGCCATTGACGGCACCAGCAGCTCCAGCTTTGCCTGCGATTTGAAGAAGTGGCTGCAGATCATGGAAGCCTATGAAGGCGGCGGCCACGCTTACCACGCCACCATGCCGACCGACGCCCTGACACGCTTGCGCGAAGTGATGCAGGAGACGCGCAACTACGGTTTTGAGAAAGTACGGGCTGAGCAGATCGAGCTGGGCTCCAAGGTGCGCGCGCTGTTTGAGAGCAAGGGCATCGTCAGCGTGGCGGCTGAGGGTTTCAAGGCTCCGGGCGTGGTGGTGAGCTACACCGAAGACCCTGGGCTGCAGTCGAGCAAAAAGTTTCTGGGTCAGGGCCTGCAAACCGCCGCCGGCGTCCCACTGCAGTGCGATGAGCCAGCCGATTTCAGCACCTTCCGCGTGGGGCTGTTTGGGCTGGAGAAGTTGCACAACGTCGAGCGCACCGTGGCGCATTTGAAAGAGGCGCTGGAAAAAATGGCGTAGGTTCCGCAGTGTGCGGGCGCCCCCGGGTGTTTTGTTTTGCCAAGTTTAATAAGGAATATTTCATGAAATTTTTAGTAACGGCTTGCCTGGCTTGTAGCGTGGCGTTCGCCCTGTCTGCCTCGGCGGCTGACGCGCCGGCAGTTGTACCGTCAGCGGACGGGGTAGTGACCGGGGTGATTCAGGAAGTGAAGGATGTTGATAGTTACACCTATGTCCGCCTGAAAACCAAGGACGGCGAAACATGGGCTGCGGTCAGCAAGGCACCCCTCAAGAAGGGAGCAACCATCTCGATTGGCGATGCGATGGTGATGAATAACTTTGAGAGCAAGGCGCTCAAGAAGACATTCTCTACCATCATTTTTGGCAACCTGGCGGGCAGCAACAAGGGCGTAGCCGGCGCACCGCCCGGCGCGGCCAAGGCGCAGGACAACACCCCCATCAAGGTCGCCAAAGCCACGGGTGATAACGCGCGAACGGTGGCCGAGGTTGTGACCAAGAGTGCCGAATTGAAGGACAAGTCGGTTCAGGTTCGCGGCAAGGTCGTCAAGTACAGCCCGGAAATCATGGGGAAAAACTGGATCCACTTGCGCGACGGATCGGGCTCCGAAGCCAGTAATACCAACGACATTCTGGTCACATCAGCCGGGCAGGCAAAACTGGGTGACGTGGTAACGGTTACCGGGGTGGTTCGGGTTGATAAGGACTTTGGATCCGGTTACGCCTACAAGGTGCTGATCGAAGAAGCAACCATCAAGCCGTAACAGCCAACAGCGCAGGAATGCACACCTGGGCGGTGATACCTTGCCCCTGTGGTCCGTCATTCAGCGTGATGCGGGCCTCGTGCAGCTGTGCAATGCGTTGTGCAATGGCAAGGCCAAGCCCGGTTCCGGGCTGATCCGCAGCGCCAAGGCGGGAGAAGCGGGCAAACATTTGCTCGCGTTGTTCCACTGGAATACCCGGGCCGTTGTCACTGACTTCCATCCTCAAGCACGCATCACCCTTGCGAACCGCAATGGTGATGGATCCGCCGTTCTGCGTGTAGTGGATGGCGTTATCGATCAAATTTGAAAGCAGCATGCTCAGCATGTCTGTGTTGCCAGTCACAGAGGGCAATTCAGGGTCCACATGAAGTTCCAGATGCTGGTTCTTCTGGAGGGCAAGTAATGCCAACTCCGCGCAAACTGATTGGGCCATCTTGCCCAAATCAACCGGCGCTGCATCGGGTAGAGACTGATCCGGATCTAGCCGCGCCAGTGTAAGCAACTGTCCCACCAATCGAATTCCACGTTCAATTCCACTTTGCAGTTGGTTCATGGCGAACTGGCGGTCTGGTTCGGTTTGCGCAATTCGGGTCACATAGAGTTGTGCCTGGATAGCCGCCAAGGGTGTTCGCAATTCGTGGGCCGCGTTGGCGGTGAATCGTCGCTCCGATTCCAGTGTCGAGTCCATGCGGACAAGGAGTCCGTTGATCGCCTCGACCATGGACTGCACTTCGTCAGGGGTATTGTGCGCATCCAATGGCGTGAGGTTGTCCGGCTTTCTGGCGTCAATCTCACGGGTGAGCACGCGCAGCGGGTTGAGTCCTTTGCCAATGGCGATCCATAGCAGGAGTACCAAAGCTGGCATTCCGAGTGCCAATGGGCTGACCACGTGGGCAGTGATGTTGCGCAGCAATTGGCCCCGCAAAGCGTAGTCTTCCGACACCAGAACGCGAAAGTCGTGGTGTTGATCCCAAACGCCAAAATTGCGCCAGACTTTGCCCAGAGAGTCAGTGGTTTGGGAGTAGCCGTCAAGCAGCGTAAGGGGCGCAGGCGGCGCGTTGGCAGAACTGGCCAACAGGGCCCCGTTCGTATTCCAGACCTGATAGCGGATGCTCTTTTCGTATGCTGTGTGCAGTGAGTGAATGGTTCCTGCTTCGCTTCGTCCTGGCAAACGCCTACTTTCGTCTGACAAAAAACTTGGCCACTGACCAAATACCGACAGAAGGCTGGGCGTGTCAGCCCGCATCGGAATCGTGGCAGTTTCCGTGTCATCCGGGTCGCTGACACGAAGCAAAGCCAAGGCTGTTTGGGCTAGGTGGACATCGAAGAGCTCATACACCTCGTCAACGCTGTCTCGAACGGTAAGACACGCGACCACGACCCAGTAGGCAAACGTCACCGTGATCAGTCCAGCCAGCAGACGCCGACTTAAGGAGAACTTTGCACGAGCGGTCACGGCTCTTTCCTTGCAATCGTATAGCCCACCCCGCGTATGGTTTTGAGTACGTTGTGCCCCAGTTTGTGCCGCAGATTGTGGATGTGAACCTCGACTGCGTTGCTTTCTACGCCGCTGGATCCACCATACAGCGCTTGCTCGAGCTGGTTGCGTGTAAGGACGCGACCGGCCCCCTCGACCAGCGCACGCAAGATGTCGAACTCGCGGTTGGAAATCTTGATTGCAATGCCGCTTTGCGTCACGGTGTGTGTATCGGGGTCCAGAACCAGATCGCCAAACTGAACCGATCCGCCCATTCGGACCGTTCGACGAATCATGGCGCGCAATCGGGCTATCAATTCTTCCATGTCAGTCGTTTTGACCAGAAAGTCATCCGCTCCATTTTCGAAGCAAAGAACCTTGTCTTGCGTGGTGTCCCTGGCGGTCAGAATCAATATTGGCAGCACCTTGCCGCCAGCGCGGATTTTCCGCAAAACGTCTTGCCCGCTCATGCCGGGAAGACCGAGATCAAGCACCATCCCGGCGAACTCCGAAACGGCCAGTACGTCCAGCGCTGCTTTTCCGTCCCGTACCCAGGTAATCGCAAATCCGGATTTGCTTAGCGCGGCGCGCAATCCAGCCCCCAACAAGGCGTCATCTTCAGCAAGCAGGAGGCGCATGTTATTTCTCTGGACCAGTTGTTTTGGTTTGCGGCATTCTGAACTCGGTGAATACCCGTATGCCATCGGAAAACCCTAGGGTTACTGCGGACATTTTCGGGCAAATTCCATTGAATCTTAAAAAGCCTTAAGGAAATGTTTACTTTCTTAAGCCATTTCCTTAAGCGATTGCTTACGCTCGGTTACATCTATGAGGCAATTAGGGCATTTGATGGCGCCCGCATCCGCACCAAGAAGGGCATCAAGCATGGCAAAACATCGTTCTCTTTCCATATTACGCATTTGCACCGTGGCTACAACGGCATTGGTGCTTGGGTTGCTGTTTGCGCGTCCTTCCCTGGCCGAAACCGACCCCATGGCGAATGCAAGAATCGTTGGCGAAAAAGTTTGCGGCAACTGCCACGACACCGAGAAATCGTTGTTCGGGCACACGCAGCACGCCAAGATATTTCGGGAAAACCCACGCAATGACACCGAGAAGTCTGTCTGCGAGGCCTGTCACGGCAATGGTTCGCTGCACGTGGCCGATACCAAGGACAGGACCAAGCTCATCGGTTTTTCCAAGGATTGGAATAGCCCCATCGAGAAACAGACCGGGCAGTGCCTGAACTGCCACTCGGGTGGGCAGCGCATCAACTGGCCGGGCTCCGTGCATGCCACCAACAAATTGTCGTGTTCGGACTGCCACAACCCTATGGCTCGGTTTTCTGACGCAGGGTTGCTGAAGAAAGCTGGTATCACCGAAACGTGCCAGAGTTGCCACCAGCAGCAACGTGCCGAGTTCCGCAAGAAGTCGCATATGCCGGTTCCTGAGGGCAAGATGACTTGCGTGGATTGCCACAACCCCCACGGAAGCACTGCCAAGAAGTTGTTGAAGGCCGACACGGTCAATGAACTTTGCTACACCTGCCACACGGAAAAGCGAGGCCCGTTCTTGTGGGAGCACGCTCCGGTACGGGAAAACTGCATGAACTGCCATGCGCCCCACGGATCCAACGCCGATAAGCTCTTGGTACAAACGCGACCCATGCTGTGCTCTGGTTGCCATAGCACGACGGGCACCATGGGCCATGCCGTTTGGGCCAACAACACCTTGGGAAATACAGCTACCGCCATTTCGAATACCAATGTACTGGGTGGCGCAACACCTACCAAACGCATGACCGGTCGCTCCTGCCAGGAATGCCACTCGACCATTCACGGTAGCAATAGCCCGTTGGGCGCTCGCTTCCAGCGTTGATACAGGAGATACGCAATGACACAGTTCACATTCCCTGGAATCAAGACCATGGCTACTCGTCCCCGCTTGAAAACACTGGCCATCAGCATCGGCGTCGCTATCGCCCAATGGGGTGCTGGCTCGGCATACGCTGACTCCGCCGTTGGCGTAGACATGGCCAACGGCAATACGCTCAATCCACCTGGACGCTCGGCAATGCCCCGTGCGCTGGCTGCGGATGGTGCGGATACCGTGTTGCGCTCGCCCACCGGGCAGCTCTACGGCTTGCCCTCCGAAGTGGATGACGAGGTCAATAAAACCGAGGGAGGTTGGGAATACAAGGGCGGTATTGAAGCGGGTGTTGTGGGCGGCGATGCCGGCATCAAAGACGCCACGTTCCGAAAGTACAAAGACCTGAAGAACGGCGCTTACCTGAACTATTTTGTGGTCGAAGGCGAGAAGCCCGACACCGCCAATTACGCTTCTGCATTTGGCGGGGGCACGGGCCAAAGCGACCAGTTCTATGGCGTGCAGATGGGCCGATACAACGACTGGAAGCTCAAGCTGTTTTACAACGAGACGCTGCACGTGTTCTCGACCAACTGGAAATCGTTGTATGCCGGTGAGGGTACGGGCAACCTGACCCTGGCTGGCGCCAACTACAAGGCGGTGCCCGTCACTAGCGCTGCGCAAGCCACACAACTCGGGTTTGCTCAAACGACTAACGGCAACACCAATACCGGAACCACAGCTGCACCGGTGTGGTCTACCGCGCTTTCAAATTGCACCGCTGCCGCGCCCTGCTGGTATTACAAACCTGATACCGGTGCTGCACAACTCTATTCCAACGGGGCGGCATTGCTCGGTATCAATGGAGTGACGGGCAACATACCGACCACGGCTGGCAATGGCTCTGCCACTTCCAATACAGTGGTCACTACCGCGCAAGGCGGGCAGGCACTGGCCATCCAGAACTATCTGGCCCCTGTTCCCGAGAGCGAAATCGGCCTGGTGCGCAAAAAGGCGGGTGCCCGCTATGACGTAACCTTGAGTGACAACTGGAAGGGCTATGCCAGCTACACCCGCGAGCAGCGCACAGGTGTACGGCCGTTTGCGATGAATGAGGCCAATATTTCGACCGAAATTGCTGAACCGATCGACTATCTGACCCACGAGTTCCTGGCCGGTCTGCAATATGCTGACAAACTCACGCAGGCCAATGTGCGGGTGATGGCTTCGGTGTTCAGGAACAACATTGACACGCTTAACGTCCAGTACCCGTTGTTGAATTCGATTACGCCCTATGCAGCTATCGGGACGGCTACTTATGACCTTTACCCTGACAACTCCGCATACAACGTCAAGGGAGAGTTTGCGCGGTCACTTCCAGACTTCTTCAAGGGGCGCTTGAACGCGTCAGTATCGTTCGGCAGCAGTCTGCAGGACGATGTGCTGCAGGCACCTATTTCTCCAGCGCAAAGTGCACAACTGGCTGCCGCGGGAGTCACTACGTTTGGTACTACTCTCGCCAACATTGGGTACCCCGCAGGCTCCGCATTGGTGTCCAACTGGAACACCACGGCGGCCTTGAGTCAACAAAGTGCCAAGCAGCGTATCGACACCACCCTGGTGGACTTGGGCTTGAGCATTCGCCCCACCGATGATCTCAGCATCAAAGGCTCATACCGCAACCACAACGCCGACAACAAGGGTGGCTACACCGCCTACAACCCGTTGACCGGGCAATTTGGGCGCGGTCCTGCGGATGGCAATGGTACCGG
>JBAWYQ010000159.1:0-9532 GCA_037143475.1 Burkholderiales bacterium
GACAGCGAGTTTTGCCCGTCCAGCCCTGGCGCATTGCGCAGCACGGTACTGATGTTCCCCCCGCGCCACTCAAACAACGAAATCGGCAGGGAAAGGGAAAGGTCGGTCCACTTCTCGCCCAGGGTGAAACTGCCCGAAATCGTGGGGCGGTCCACGGTGTAACCCGTCGACAAGCGTAAGTCGCGCTGTGATACCTTGGGCGCATCTTTCAGGACGATGTTGATGGCACCGGCAACGGCCTGTGCGCTCTGGCTGGCTGTCGGCCCTTTGGTGACTTCGATACGTTCTACCTGGGCCGGGTCCAGTTGGTCCAGCGCAAAACCCGGCGGTGCTGGGTCACCGTTGATGAGAATAAGGGTGTAGCCTGAGCCCAGGCCCCGCATACGCGGCGTATTGCCCTGCATGGTGATCCCCGGCAAGCGTTTGAGAACATCGGCCACGTTGCCGTCACCATACTTGTCGAGTTCTTCACGGCCATAGATCTGTTTGGCCGTCTGGGCTCGGCGACGTAAGTCGTTGTCGCTGGATTGTTTGCCCAAAATTTCGACCCGCTCGAGCTTGCTTCCGGGCGTGCGCTGCACCGGCTCACCGCTGTTGGATGGAATGTCCTGTGCCCGCGCCGGCACAAAGTGACTGGTTGAGAGCCACAGCAGGGCCCAGACGCCTGTCCGGATGCATGAATGCTTCATCAGTGGTGATTTCATGAAAATTATTTCTTCGACGCATCAAAATGCCAGGGCGCCTCTCAGGCCGGAATTGTCCGCGAACTGGGACCTGCTTGCGTGCTCAGGTTTCAGAAGTGGTGCGCCGTCCCACTTTTGATGTTGGGTGTAAGGGGCAGTGCGATACTTCGCGCCAATCGCGTGGGTTTCCTGTGATCAATCAGGGGAATGGAATGAAAGGACTTGGGCTTTTGTCGAATACGGTGGTATTGATTTGCCTGCTGTGGCTGTCATTGTTTCCTGTCGCCGCTGTCGCGGCTGGCGGTGGCCAAGCGAAAACCCACCCTTGCCGGGTCCAAGGCATGCCATACGAGTTGCAGTGCGGTACTGTGCGGCGTCCACTGGATCCGTCCAGACCCACAGGCCCCATGATTGACGTGCACTTCCTTGTGGTGCCCGCAATGGCGCGAAACAAGCAGACGGATGCGGTACTTATGTTGGCCGGTGGACCCGGACAAAGCGCTATTGATGCGGCACCCGCGCTCATGTCGCAGCTGGCACGATTGAATAATCGACGCGACCTTGTCTTTATCGACCAGCGCGGAACCGGCCGCTCGGCACCTTTGCATTGTGCAGATGAGTCGCGACTGCCCGTGCGGCAAAGTGTTGATTTGGCGCAGCAACTTGAACGCTTGCGCCAATGCAGTGAGGCTCTGGCAAAGCTGCCTTATGGGGACATGCGTTTTTTTACCACGACCTTGGCTATGCAGGATTTTGATGCCGTGCGCGATCAGTTGGATGTCCCGCAGTGGAACTTGATTGGTGCGTCGTATGGCACGCGTGCCGCACTGGAGTACCTGCGGCAGTTTCCGCAGAAGGTGCGTCGTACGGTCATGGACGGTGTGGCACCGCCCGATATGGTCTTGCCAGTGAGCTCTTCTGCTGACGGACAGTCCGCGCTGGATGCCATGCTCAAAGCTTGCGAGGTCGATACCAACGGCCCAACCGCATGCGCAAAACAGTTTCCTCTCCTGCGCCAGCAGTGGCGTGATTTGCTTGGAGGGTTGCCCAGCCAAGTATCGGTGACCCATCCGGTTACAGGTAAATTGGAGCGATTTGAGCTGACCCGTTCTGACTTGTTGCGTTTGATTCGAACGCCTTTGTATTCGCCCGCCCTGACATCTGCGTTGCCCGCTGCTATCGATGCCGCTTCAAACGGTAATTTCTCAGGGCTTGCTGGTCTTTCGAGCGCGTTGGGCAACCGCAAGGCGATCCGCTTGGCTATGGGTATGCATTTTGCGGTTGTGTGTTCTGAAGATGCGCCACGCATTGCGAACGCTGAAAAAGCAGTGGGTGAAGATTTTGGCCCCGTCGAAGCGCAAATGTACGAAGGCGTCTGTGCGTTCTGGCCGCGTGGGCAGGTTGCACAGGCGTTTTACACCGTTCCGGTCACACCTTCACCGGTGTTAGTGCTCAGTGGCGGCGTTGACCCGGTAACACCATCTCGGCACGGTACGCGGGTTGCGATGGCATTGGGCGAGAAGGCTCAGCATATTGTGATTCCTGAGGCGGGGCATGGCGTAATGGGAATTGGTTGCATGCGCGATGTGGTGTACCGATTCATTGTTGCGCCCACTGATGCCGCAGCATTGCCGCAGCGGGCGGATTGCGCCTCCGAGGTGCCGCGCCCACCCGTATTTGTGCCCACCCAGATTGGCACTGCCAAAGGGGCTCAGTCGTGATCGAAATTGTCAATGTCAGCAAGCAGTTCGTGGTGAACGGTACATCCAAGCCTTTTCGCAGGGCGCCCAAGCAGTCGATTCAGGCAGTACTTGGGTTGAGTGTTTCAGCACCGAATGGTCGCATCACCGGGCTGCTGGGTCCCAATGGCGCAGGTAAAACGACGACATTGCGGATGCTGGGTGCACTCTTTCAGCCTGACAGTGGCACCATCACCGTGGATGGCATCGCGGTTGCGCACCAATCCCGTCAGGCACTGGCGCGCATGGGCATACTGGGCGACGCGCATGGTCTGTACCAGCGTTTGACGGCATGCGAAAACATCGTCTATTTCGGACGGTTGCAGGGTATGGATATCGATACTGCCCATGCACGAGCACAAGAGCTTTCGAGACTGCTGGACATGGGCAGCATTCTTGACCGGCGCGCCGAAGGATTTAGCCAGGGGGAACGCATGAAGACCGCGTTGGCGCGCGCACTGGTGCACGACCCGGACAACATCGTGCTGGATGAACCTACCAACGGACTGGACGTGCTAGCCACGCGGGCCTTGCGTGAAGTGCTGCGGTTCTTAAAGTCGCCCGAAGGCGGCAATAAGTGCATCGTCTTTTCTACCCACATCATGCCCGAGGTGCAGCAGTTGTGCGAGCATGTGGTGGTGATGGCTAAAGGGCAATGCGTGGCCGAAGGCACGGTGGAAGAACTTCTCGCCCAGACCGGACAGACCCAATTTGAAGACGCGTTTGTCAAACTTGCGTTTGAAGTGCAAGACGCGGGAGCTGCTGCATGAATGCCAGTTTTTTCAGAAGCGTTGGAGTGGTTCTGGTTAAGGAAGTGGTGGATGCCCTGCGTGATCGACGCACTCTGCTGCGGCTGATGATTCCTGCAGTGCTGATGGGGCCGCTGTTGCTGCTGGCCATTTCCGGGCTGATAGCTTCGCTGGAGGAGCGTGCGGAAAAGCGCGAGGTGATGGTGGCTGGAATGGAATATGCGCCTACCCTGCGCAACTATTTGGAGCGTCAGACCTACACGATCATGGTCGCTCCACAAGATTATGAAGCGCAGTTGCGTGCTTCTACCTTGCTGGAGCCAGTGCTGGTCGTAGGCCCCCTGTTTGAGCGCGAGTTGCAGGAAGGTGAACGCCCCAGCGTTGAACTGGTCAGTGATAGCAGCAACCAGCGTGCGGGTGTTGGGTTGCCAGGGTTGCAACGGCTGTTGATGGGATTCAATCAGGAGCGCGCGGTCCTTAGTCTCGCGCTACGCGGTGTTTCGACTGAGTTGCTACAAGCGATTGTCATTGATGAACGGGATCTGGCGAGCATCCAGGCGCGTGCTACCCGGGTGACGGCCATAATTCCCATGTTCATCATCATGGCAGTGCTCTATGGAGCTTTGACCGCAGCTCTGGACAGCACCGCTGGCGAGCGCGAACGCGGCTCATTAGAGCCTTTGCTGATGAACCCGGTGCAACATTTGGCTCTGGTGATTGGCAAGTGGGGTGCTGTTGTCATTTTGGGCATGGTGGTGGCTTTGATTGCAAGCTTGAGTTTCGTGCCCGCGCAGTGGTTCCTGCGTAGCGACAGTCTACAGGCTATGTTTCAGTTCGGCATTTCTGAGGTTTTTGCCTTTTTACTGCTGCAATTTCCGCTGGCCGCAGGTCTTGGTGCAGTGCTGATGGCGCTGGCCATTCGGTCCAAAACCTTCAAAGAGGCGCAGGCGGGCAGTGGGTTGGTCATCACGCTGGTTGGATTGGCGCCCGTGGTGAGCGTACTCAATCCCGGGGGCGATGCGCCGTGGTACCTATGGGTGCCTGGGCTCTCGCAAAATACGCTGATGATGCTGGTGCTGAAGGGCGAGACGTTGACGCTGGTTCAGGTATTTCCGGGCGTATTGGTGGGCGTGCTGCTCGTGATCGGCTGTATGTTGTATGTTGCCCGCTCCATGCGTTCGGCGGTGGCCCGCTAGGGCGCATGGGGCTTGTGCCAATCGTTGCAGGCAGTCCGCGCCACGCCCGCGTCAGTGGCCACCGCCCAGGTAGGCCGCCTTGACGGCCGGGTCATCGCGCAATTTACTTGCTTCGCCGTGCACTGAGATGCGGCCGTTTTCCAGCACGTAGCCGTAGTCGGCCACCTTGAGCGCGGCGGCGGCAAACTGCTCCACCAGCAGCATGGTGACGCCACGGGACTTCAAGTCACTAATGATGCGAAAGACCTCTTCCACGAGAATCGGCGCGAGTCCCATGGATGGTTCGTCCAGCAACACGATTTCGGGGTTGAGCATGACCGCACGTGCCATGGCCAGCATCTGCTGCTCGCCACCCGACAGCGTGCCGGCTAACTGGTTGCGCCGCTCCTTCAGGCGTGGGAATAACTCCATCGCTCGCTCCAGGTCGCCGGGTACATCGCCCTTGGGGCGACTGCCCGTCAGGCGCGGGAAGGCGCCCAAAATCAGGTTGTCAGTTACGGTCATGGTGGCGAATACGCGACGCCCCTCGGGTGAGTGCGCCAACCCTTGTTTGGCAATGGCATAGGACTCCAGTCCATCCACCCGTTTGCCGTGCAGCGTAATTTCGCCCGCCGTGGGCTGGATCATTCCCGAGATGGCGCGCATGGTGGTGGTCTTACCGGCGCCGTTAGAGCCAATCAGGGTCACAACCTTGCCTTTAGGGATGTCCATTGAGATGCCGTGCAGCACCTGTACCTTGCCATAGCCCGCTTCGAGATTCTTGATGTGCAACATAGTAGTGCTCCGCGTTCTTATGCTGCCGTGCCGCCGAGGTAAGCCTCGATGACCTTTTCGTCCGCCTGCACTTCTGCGGGCTTGCCTTCAGCAATCTTCTGTCCGAAGTCCAGTACTGATACCGAGTCACAAATGCTCATGACCACATCCATGTGGTGCTCGATGAGGATCACAGTGATGCCGTGGTCGCGGATCTTGCGGATGATGGTCACGAGTTCCTTGATGTCGGGTGCGGTCAGGCCCGCTGCAGGCTCATCCAGCAACAGCAGTTGCGGGTCGAGCGCCAGGGCGCGGGCAATTTCCAGCAGTCGCTGCTTGCCGTAGGGCAGGTTGCGAGCCTCCTCATGTGCCAGACCGGTCAGACCCACAAAGTTGATCAGTCCCAAGCCGCGTTCCACCGATGCCTCTTCTTCACGCCTGTATCGGGGCGTGTGAAGTGATACGTCCAGAATATTGCTGGCAAAGCTGTGGTGTAGTCCCACCTGGATGTTCTGCAGGGCAGTCATTTCACCGAAGAGCTGCACGTTCTGGAAGGTCCGCGAAATGCCCGACAGCGCAATGTCAGACGACGTGCGCCCGACCACTGAGCGACCCGCAAACTCGATGCTGCCCGACGTTGGCACATAGATGCCGGTCAGCACATTCATCATGGTGCTCTTACCCGAGCCGTTGGGGCCGATCAGCCCGTGGATGGTGCCGCGCTTGACGTGCAGATCAACCAGGTTGATGGCCTTGAGGCCACCAAACTGCATCAGCACGCCCTTGGCTGTCAGCAGGTCATGTCCGGCTTCAATGTGGCCGGTGTTGGATGCCACCATGATGGAGTCTTTGGAGCGGTCAATCGTTCGAAACGCGTGGTCATCGGCGGCGCCACCTTTACGTGCAAAAAGGTTTCGCACAAAACCTACAATGCCGTCCTGCAGGTAGTACACCACAAATAGAATCATCAGGCCGAAGATGCTCAGACGCCAGTCTGTAATGGACTGCAGCCAGAATGAGAACCCGGCTAGAGCCATCGTGCCCAGTACCGGAATAGCCATCGCTTTTGGGGTGGTTATCTTCTTTGCGATGCCTATGCCGCCACCGACGGCCATCAGTACGGCTAGCGTCGACGCGACGATTCGAAACAGCTCCAGGTCGTCCAGCAGCTTTGGCAGGATCACGATGATGGCCGCGCCCAGCAGAGCACCCGTACGGGTCTTGCGTCCGCCCATGATGACGGCCAGCAAGAACAGCACTGTCAGTTCAAAGTTGTAAGTATTGGGCGAGATGTATTGTTCGGAGTACGCATATAGACAACCGGCCAGACCCGCATAACCCGCGCTGATGACGAACGCAAAAACCTTGTATCGATAGACCGAGACCCCCATGCAGTCCGACGCTACCGGACTGCCGCGCAGGGCTTCAAAAGCACGACCGATTTGCGACCGCAAAATGCGGTCTGCCACGACCAATGAGAGCACCATCAGCGCAAACACCAACCAGTAAAAACCGTTTTCATTGAGCTGTATGCCTGCCACCGAAGGCTTGGGTATCTTGATGCCAAGCGGCCCCTCGGTGAGGAAATCCATTTCGTTGATCAGGATCTGCACGATGGTGCCAAACGCCAGCGTCACCATGGCGAGGTAAGGGCCGGAGACCCGCAATGCGGGCAGGGCGAGCAGGGCGCCAAACCCTGCCGTGACTGCCACGCTGGCCGGAATAATGACCCATAGCGGTGCCCCTAGCTTGATGAAGAGCACGCCAGCGGTGTACGATCCCACACCAAACAGACCTGCGTGCCCAAGAGAAACTTGCCCGGTGTACCCAACCACAATGTCCAGACCAAACAGCAGAATGGCGTAGATCATGATCGTGCCGATCATGTGGATGTAATAAGGGTTGTGGGTGAACAGCGGCGCGCAGGCCAGCACGGTCAGGCCGGCCACCGCCGCGAAAAACGACTTGCGGTTCATGGTCAGACTTTCTTGATTGCGGTTTTGCCAAACAGCCCGGAGGGCTTAAACGCCAGCACCAGCAACAGCAGCACCAGCCCCGGCACATCCTTATAGCCAGTCGAGATGTAGAAACCGGTCGTGGTTTCGGCCACGCCCAAAATGATGCCGCCCACAATGATGCCCAGCCCGCTGGTGAGGCCGCCGATGATGGCCACGGCAAAGGCCTTGAGTCCCAGCACGGCACCCATGGTGGCGCCAGTTAGTGTGAGGGGCGCAATCAGCGCGCCCGCAAAACCGGCCGTCGCAGAAGAGAGCGCGTATGAGAATGTAATGACCAGTCCGGTATTGATGCCCATGAGCTTGGCTGCATCACGGTCATTGAAAGTGGCAACCACGGCCTTGCCGTAGATGGTTTTGCGGTTGAAAAATTCCACGGCCACCATCATCAGAACCGCGCCCACGACGACCAGGATTTCCATCGGCAGCACGTTGGCGCCGAAAACCTGAATGGGGGATTCTGGTAGAGGTGATGGAAACTTCAGGTCATCACGTCCCCATACGTTTTCGGCCACATTCTTGAAAATAATGCCCAGCGCGATAGTGGACATAATCCAGCCAAACTCGCTTTTGATTTTGATGGCCGGGCGCACACCAATGCGCTCCACCACGGCGCCCTGTAGGAGTCCGAACACAATAACCAGCGGCAGCATGAGCCAGAAGTTGACTCCCATGTTGACCAGTGTCAGGCCCACCATGGCACCCAGCATGAGTGCGTCACCCTGACCAAAGTTCAGGGTGTCCGAGGTCTGGAACGTCAACTGGTAGCCAAACGCGATGACCGCGTAAATCATGCCCAGCGCGATGCCGCTATAAATGAGTTGAAGCAGGATTTCCATAAAGTGGACTCACCAAAGTAAGAAGTAAAAACGCAGGAAGTGCAGGTTTGCAACAGTACCTCGCCAGCCAGTATGGCCAGCGCGGCGCTGTCGCTACCCGAAAGGGCGAAGTGCCCGAAAATTACTTCTTGACTGCCAGAGCGCCCTTGGCGTTGACGTCCTTGACGCGCACTTCCGATGCTTTCTTCAGGTCGGCTTCGTAGGCATACACCACGCGCTGACCCTTGACTTCACCAATCACCGGAATATTCGCGGTGATAGCGTCGTGGTCCTTGGCGGTGAAGGGCTTGTTGTAGGTGGTCACAACACCGTCAACGGGGGCTTTCAGGTCTTCCAGTGCCGCCTTGATCTTGGGACCATCAACCGAGTTGGCTTGCTTGATGGCAGCGGCCAGCAGGTAAATCGAGTCATAGCCTTGTGCGGCCGACACGGGCGAGTCGATGCGCGCGTTCTTGGGGTTGAACGTTTTCAGGTAAGCAATGATGAAGGATTGGCGCTTGGGCGTTGTGGGTTCCTGGATGAAGGTTTGTGGCATGCGCGCGCCTTCACCACCGGGGCCTGCGTTGTCGATGAAGTTGGCCATGGACAGCGTCCAGCTGCCAATCATGGGCACTTTCCAACCCAGCTTGGTCATGCCGTTGGCGATTTGCGCCAGCTCAGGCCCGATGGCGTAGGTCAACACGGCTTCGGCGCCCGCAGCCTTGGCCTTGAGCAACTGGGGCGTCATGTCCACGTCCTTGATGTTGAACTTCTCGACGGCCACGGCCTTGATGCCTTTCAACTCCAGTGCTTTTTCCAGATCGGCACGGCCAAGCTGGCCGTAGTTGGTAGAGTCGGCCAGAATGGCGACCTTCTTGAAGTTGCGGCGCGTGACGGCTTCTTCCACCAGCATGGGAGCCTGAATACTGTCGTGAGCCGCATTGCGGAAGATGTAGTTCTCGGGTTGGTCATCAAACTGGTGGGTGATCGCCGACCCGGTCGCCACATTGTTCATGACAGGAATCTTGGCCTCCTGGTAGAACCGCTGCGAAGCCAGCGCCACACCGGTGTTGATGAAGCCGACAGTCGCTGTGACCTTCTCCTTGTTGATCAGTTCCTGTGCAATCTGCACGCCACGTTCATTCTTGGCTTCGTCGTCGCGCTCGATGATCTGCAACTGCCGACCCAGCACGCCGCCCGATTTGTTGATTTCGTCGACGGCGAGCTTGACGCCATCGCGCATGCTGACCCCCATGGAGGATGAACCACCGGTGAACGGTCCGGACACGCCGATCTTGATGGGGTCCGCCGCGCTGGCCATGCCAGACATGCTGAACAGGGCCGAAGCCAAAGCCACTTGGGAAGCCAATTTTGCAAAACGAATATTCATGTTGTCTCCTATTGATTTTAAAAATACCTGCACATCTTCAATCTAACCTGACCAGTTCCGACTTTCAATCCAGAGTTACCCCTGCATCCTTCACCACTTTTCCCAGGCGCACCGTGTCGCGCTTGATGAGTTCACCAAACTGGGCCGCAGTTCCGCCCACAACCGGCGTGCCCAGTGCTTCCCACTTTT
>JBAWYQ010000160.1:0-9404 GCA_037143475.1 Burkholderiales bacterium
ACCCCTTCACCTTGAACGCCGGCATATGCGCAGCAAGGCGCGCACCCATCTCGGCACCCAGCGCCTGCAGGCCGCTCAGGGGGCGCACCATGACCTCAAACTCCACGATCTTGCCCGCCTCGTCAAAGCGCACCAGGTCAATGCCCTTGAGCTGCTTGTCGCCCACGCGGGCACTGAACTCCAGCACCACATTCAGGCCATCATCCGACGCCAGTTGGCGGTGGTAGGTGAAGTCCTCGAACACCTGAATCACGGTACTCAGCACCAGAATCAACGCCGCTGCCGGCTGATAGGGATGGATGGCCATGGGCGAGCGAAACACTGCGTCCGGGTGCACGATGGACGACAGGTTTGCGAGGTCGCGACGGGCCAACATGTCGTGCCAGATGGCGAGCGAGGCCGCAACGGCGGGCTTGAGGTGGCTGGGGGCTGATGTCATGGAGGTGGACCTCTGAATAGTTGGTGAATGCTGCCCGTCAAATGCTGGCTGCCAGGCGCGTGCCCTGGTTGATAGCCTGCTTGGCATCCAGCTCGGCGGCCACGTCTGCGCCGCCAATCAGGTGAACCGAGCAACCGGCGGCCTGTAGTGCGGCCAACAACTCGCGCTGTGGTTCCTGCCCGGCACACAGCACCACGTTGTCAACCGGCACCACCTGCTCCTGATCGCCCACACGAATGTGCAACCCGGCGTCGTCAATCTTCTGGTACTGCACACCCGGCGTCATACCCACGCGGCGCGCCTTGAGTGATGTGCGGTGAATCCAGCCCGTTGTCTTGCCCAACTGGTCGCCCACCTTGCTCTCCTTGCGTTGCAGCAGATGCACCTTGCGCGGGCCCATCTGCACCTGCGGTGACTGAATGCCACCGGCCTGGGCGTACGACGTATCAATGCCCCACTCGGCATAAAACTTGGGCGCATCCACGCTGGGGCTGGTTCCGCTGTGCATCAGGTATTCGGACACGTCAAAACCAATGCCACCGGCCCCGATAACAGCCACGTTTTGCCCAACTGCTTTGTGGTCGCGCAGCACATCCAGATAACCCAGTACCTTGGGGTGGTTGATGCCCTCAATGTCGGGGGTGCGGGGCGTTACACCAGTGGCGAGCACGATCTCATCAAAACCGCCCGCCTTCAGGGCGTCAGCGGTTACACGGGTATTGAGCGACAGCTTTACACCTTTCAACTTCAACTGGCGGTCAAAGTAGCGCAGGGTCTCGTAAAACTCTTCCTTGCCCGGCACCTGTTTGGCGATGTTGAACTGGCCGCCGATTTCGGACGCGGAATCGAACAACTCCACCGTGTGGCCGCGCTGGGCAGCCGTCACGGCAAAACTCAATCCCGCCGGGCCTGCGCCCACCACTGCAATGCGCTTGGCTTTGGCGGCTGGGGCAATCACCAGCTCGGTCTCGTTGCAGGCGCGCGGGTTGACCAGGCAAGACGTGATCTTGCCGCCAAAGGTGTGGTCCAGGCAGGCCTGGTTGCAGCCAATGCAGGTGTTGATCTCGTCGGCTTTGCCCTCGGCTGCCTTGCGCACAAACTCCGGGTCGGCAAGGAACGGCCGCGCCATAGAGACCATGTTGCAAAACCCGTCGCGAATCAGCTGCTCGCCGACCTCGGGCGTGTTGATCCGGTTCGTGGCAATCAGCGGAATCTTGACCTTGCCCATCAGGCGCTGGGTCACCCAGGCATAGGCCGCACGCGGCACCTTGGTGGCTATGGTGGGGATGCGCGCCTCGTGCCAGCCAATGCCGGTATTCAGAATAGTCGCACCTGCCGCTTCAATGGCCTGCGCCAGTTCGATGACTTCATCCAGCGTGGAGCCGCCCTCCACCAGGTCCAGCGCCGACAGGCGGTAGATGATGATGAAGTTGGGCCCCACCTTCTCGCGCACCCGGCGCACGATCTCCACCGGGAAGCGAATGCGCTTGGCGTAGCTGCCGCCCCATTCGTCGTCGCGGTGGTTGGTGCGCGCGGCAATGAACTCGTTGATCAAATAGCCCTCGGAGCCCATGATCTCTACCCCGTCGTAACCCGCGAACTGGGCCAACCCTGCGCAGCGTACAAAGTCTTCCACCGTTTGTTCAACCTCTTCGGTGGTCAGCGCATGGGGCGTGAATGGGTTGATGGGCGCCTGCAGCGCGCTGGGTGCCACCAGGTCCTTCTGGTACGAGTAGCGCCCAAAGTGCAGGATCTGCATGGCGATCTTGCCGCCCTCCCTGTGCACGGTGTCCGTCACCAGGCGATGGTGTTCGGCCTCGGCCTCGGTGGTCAGCATGGCGCCGCCTTTCATGGGGCGGCCGCGTTCGTTGGGGGCAATGCCACCGGTCACGATCAGGCCCACGCCGCCGCGGGCGCGCTCGGCGTAAAAGGCAGCCATGCGGGCAAAGCCATTGGGTACTTCTTCCAGCCCCACATGCATGGAGCCCATCAGGACACGGTTTTTAAGAGTAGTAAAGCCCAGATCGAGGCTCTGCAGCAAATGGGGGTACGGGGCCATGGAAAGTCCTTTATGCAACGGGTTGCCTGATTCTACGAAGGTAGCCCAGGGCCAGGGCGTAAACTCGGTGAACCGCACCAACGCCACTCACAGCCCATTGAACATTGGGCCAGGGATCCCCATGAAAAATGAACCAAAAAGCGGGCACATCCCGCCTTCCGAGTCCTTGGACCCAAATTCCAGCACCTTCCCTATCGTCGGCATCGGCGCCTCTGCGGGTGGCTTGGCGGCCTTTGAAGCCTTTTTCTCCGGCATGCCCAATGATGTCGACCCCGGCATGGCCTTTGTGCTGGTGCAGCACCTCGCACCCGACCACAAAAGTATTTTGAGCGACCTGATTCGCCGCTACACCCGTATGCAGGTGTTCGAAGTGGAAGACGGCATGGTCGTCAAACCCAACTGTGCCTACATCATCCCGCCCAACTACGACATGGCTTTTTTGCAAGGCTCGTTGCACCTGCTGGAGCCGGTCGCCCCGCGCGGACAGCGCCTGCCAATAGACTATTTTTTCCATTCGCTGGCCGATGACCAGCACGAGAACGCCATCGGCATTGTGCTCTCGGGAACCGGCAGCGACGGCACGCTGGGCGTGCGCGCAATCAAGGACGCCGGTGGCATGGTAATGGCGCAAAGCACGGCGTCCAGCGAGTTTGACGGTATGCCGCACAGCGCCATCACCACCGGCCTGGTGGACTACCAGTTGCCCCCGGCTGAAATGCCAGCCCAGCTGATCGCATACGCCGCCCACGCCTTTGGCAAACTGCCGCGTTCGGGAATGCCGGCTACGCCCAAGATAGAAGGTGCGCTCAAAAAAATCTTTGTACTACTGCGCGCCCAGACCGGGCACGATTTTTCGCAATACAAACCCAGCACCATTTACCGGCGCATCGAGCGGCGCATGGCGGTGCACCAGATCGAGACCATCGATGCCTATGTCAAATACCTCCAGCAAACGCCGCCCGAAGTAGAAGCCCTGTTTAGGGACCTGCTGATTGGAGTGACCAACTTCTTTCGCGACCCCGAAGCGTTTAAGGTCCTGGAAGAGCAGGTCATCCCCAAGCTGTTTGCGGCCAAGCCCGCTGGCAGCACTGTGCGGGTCTGGTCCACCGGCTGCTCTACCGGCGAAGAAGCCTATTCGCTGGCCATCCTTCTGATCGAGCGCATGGAGGCCCTCAAACTAGGCTACACCGTGCAAGTGTTTGCCACCGACATCGACAGCCGCGCCATTGCCGCTGCGCGTGTCGGCCTCTTCCCGTCCAGCATTGCCGCCGACCTCAGCCCCGAGCGGCTGGCACGTTTTTTCACACTGGAGCCCGGTGGCCAAACTTACCGCATCCACAAGGGCATTCGCGACATGCTGGTCTTCTCCGAGCAAGACCTGATCAAAGACCCGCCGTTTTCCAAACTCGACCTCATCAGTTGCCGCAATTTGCTGATTTATCTGGATGCGAATTTGCAAAAAAAGCTGATACCGCTGTTTCACTACGCACTCAACCCCGGCGGCAGGCTGTTTTTGGGGAGCTCCGAAGGCGTGGGTGAATTTGACAGTCTGTTTACTGTGCTGGACCGCAAGGCCAAGCTGTACCAGCGCAAGGAAGACCTGCTGGGTGGGCAGCGCACTACGTTGAGTCGATTTATGGCCCCGGTCAAGGCGACCGATGAATCCCTGCCCAGCCGGGGTGCACAGAAATCGGCATTCCCCATGAAAATGCCGCTGCGCGAGCTGATGGAGCAAGCGCTGCTTCGCCACATTGCCCCTGCCAGCGCGCTGGTCAATGCAAGTGGCGACATCGTCTACCTGCACGGGCGCACCGGCATGTACCTGGAGCCTGCGTCCGGTGAGGCGGGCATTCAAAACATTCTCAAAATGGCGCGTGAAGGTCTGCGCCCCAGTCTCAGCACAGCGCTACACCACGCCGTGGCCACGCAAACCACCAGCTTTGCGAACAACCTGCGGGTCAAGACCAATGGGCACTACACCCAGGTCAATGTCAGCGTGCATCCGGTGACAACCGCGGGAATTGGCGCTCCGGATGCGCCTCTGTACCTGGTGATGCTGGAAGACACCCCCACAGATCCGGAAATCGCTGTGACAGCGGCCGATGGCAGCCAAGCCACCACGGCACCCGACGCCCAGCGCCGCATCGATGCGCTCACCCAGGAGTTGCGCGCCAAAGACGAGTACTTGCAAAGCACCCACGAAGAGCTGGAGAGTTCCAACGAAGAACTCAAGTCCAGCAACGAAGAAATGCAGTCCGTCAACGAAGAACTGCAAAGCACCAATGAAGAACTCGAGACCTCCAAGGAAGAGCTGCAGTCCGTCAATGAAGAGTTGGCCACCGTCAACTCGGAGTTGCAAACCAAAGTCGTGGATTTGTCGCGCGCCAATAACGACATGAACAACCTGCTGGCCGGCACCGGTGTCGGTACGGTGTTTGTCGACTTTCAACTGCGCATCCTGCGCTTTACCCCGGCTGCCCGCGCCATCATCAATTTGATTGTCGCCGACGTGGGTCGCCCGGTGGCGCACATCGTGTCCAACCTGGTGGGCTACTCCACTCTGGTGACCGACATCAAGGCGGTGCTCAATACCCTGGTGCCGATTGAGCGTGAAGTGCAAACCCCCGAGGGCCAGTGGTACACCCTGCGCATTCAGCCCTATCGCACGCTGGACAACGTGATTGAGGGTGCGGTGATTTCGTTTGTCGACATTACCGAAATGGTGAAGTCACGCGAGGCGCTGCACAAAGCCAACGACCTGCTGCGCCTGGCCGTGGTGGTGCGCGATGCACATGACGCCATCACCGTGCAAGACCTCTCGGGCCGCACCCTGGCCTGGAACCCCGGCGCGGTGCGTCTGTATGGCTGGACCGAGGAGCAGGCTCTGCACATGAATGTACAGGCGCGCATTCCCGAGAGCCAGCGTGAGGGCGAGCTGGTCAAGCTTGCCAGCTTGAGCCGCACCGAAGTGTTGCGGCCCTACCTGACCCAGCGCCTCACTTCCACTGGCACGGTGCTGGACGTGTCCATCATCTCCACTGCCTTGCTGGACGACACGGGCAAGTTATACGCCATTGCCACGACCGAACGCGCCAAGCCGAGCGATCCAGCAGGCGATGCAGCGCAAGGCGCTGCGTGAGTCACGCCAAACCGCCTTTTGCCCCGCCAGAACGCGAGGCGCTGATGCGTCGGGCAGAGGCGCTCGCAATGAACGATGAGGCTGGCGCGTCCACAGACGACGTCCACCTGTCAACTAAGTCTGCAAGGGCAACGCTCCA
Organism: Burkholderiales bacterium; assembly: GCA_037143475.1. Lineage (GTDB taxonomy): Bacteria > Pseudomonadota > Gammaproteobacteria > Burkholderiales > Burkholderiaceae_C > Allorhodoferax. Next base: position 5,777 of record JBAWYQ010000160.1, read on the forward strand.
TGAGTTGCGCATCCATCAGATCGAGCTGGAGATGCAAAACGAGGAGTTACGGCGCACGCAAGTGGCGCTCGAAGCTGCGCAGGCACGCTACTTCGACTTCTACGACCTGGCGCCCGTGGGCTACGTCACGGTCAACGAGCGGGGCGTGATCCTGCAAACCAACTTCACGACTGCGACGCTGCTGGGCGTGCCCCGCTCCACCCTCCCCGGCAAGCCCCTGTCTGCTTTCATGCGCACGCCCGATGCGGACGGCTATTACCTGTTGTGCAATCGGGCTTCTGCCACCGGCAGCGTGCAGTCGTGCGAACTGCAAATTGACAAGCCCGGCGAGAACCCTGTTTGGGTCAACCTGCAAGCCATTGCCGGAGCCGGTGACGATGGCGCAACAGTGATACGCCTTGTTTTGATCGACATCACCACACGCAAACAAGCCGAAGCTCTGGCGCTGGCCAACGATCAATTCCGCAATGCCATTTTGGACTCGGTGCCCTCGCAAATTGCCGTGCTGGACCACACCGGTACCATCGTGGCGGTCAACGAGGCATGGCGAAAGTTTGCGTTGGAAAATGGCACTGAACCCGGCATACCCCCAAACAACACGCGCACCGGCGCCAATTATCTGGACGTTTGCGGGGCAAGTGTGGGCACGTCACCGAATGATGCTTCACTGGCCACCGATGGCATCTTGGCTGTGATCAACGGCAGCGTGCCAATGTTCCAGTTTGTCTATCCCTGCCATTCACCCACGCAGCAACGCTGGTTTTCGATGGCGGTCACACCACTGAACGTCGAGCACCATAGCGTGGTGGTCACCCATACCGACATCACCGAATCCATACGCGGCGCGGAACTGGCCAAGGCGCATCGGCAGTATCGGGCGTTGGTGGCGTTCAATATCACTGCATTGGAAGACGAACGCAAGCACATCGCCAGGGAAGTGCATGACGAACTGGGCCAGGTTCTGACCGCCCTGCGCATGGATTTGTCGGTCATGGCCATGCGTTTGGGTTCGAGTGATCAGGCGTTGATTGAAAAAGTTGACGACATGAAAACCCTGCTGGACCGTGCGCTGCAAGGCGTGCGCAGTGTGACGATCAGCCTGCGCCCCATCACGCTGGACAAGGGGCTGTCCGTTGCGATCGAGCGACTGTGCACCGAATTCACCAAGCGCACCGCGATTGAATGCGCTTTCAGCACAGAGCAAGACTCCATTGACATGGATGAAAGCCGTGGCGTAGAGGTCTTCCGGATTGTGCAGGAATCACTCACCAACATTACCCGTTACGCCCAGGCCAGCCAGGTGCAGGTCACGCTGAAATGCGCCGGCAATATGCTGGGCGTGGAGGTGCGCGACAACGGCCAGGGCTTTCTTACTTCTGAAGTGTCGCAGGGCAAGTCGTTTGGGCTATTGGGCATGCGCGAACGGGCCATTGCCCTGCGCGGCCAGACAGAAATCACGAGTACGCCGGGTCAGGGAACCATGATTGTGGTCAGCGTTCCGATCCACATCACGACGACAGGGGATGCCACATGATTCGCCTTTTGATTGCCGATGACCATACCCTGGTGCGCGGCGGCCTGCGGCAGATATTCGCATTGGTGAAAGATTTTGAGGTCGTGGGCGAGGCCTCCAATGGCACCGAGGTGCTGGACCTGCTGCGCCAGCACCCATGTGACCTGTTGCTGCTGGACCTGGACATGCCCGGCCTCCGCGGCGCAGAGCTGATTGAACAGATCAGGGCGCAGCAGAGCGACTTGCCCGTCTTGATGCTCAGCATGCACAACGACCCAGCCGTTGTGGCGCGCATGCTCAAGGCCGGGGTCAACGGCTTCATCACCAAAGACTGCGAGCCCGTTGTGCTGCTCACTGCCATTCGCGCCGTTGCGGCACACGGCAACTATATTGATCCAAGCATCGCCGTAAAAATGGTGTTTGATGAAGCTTCTTCAGCGTCCAGCGCAACGCACCAGACATTGTCGGAACGCGAGCTACAAATTTTTCATCTGCTAACCCAGGGCCACAGCCTGGTTGCCATCGGTGAGCAACTGTTCATCAGCAGCAAAACCGTCAGCACCCACAAGGCGCGTCTGATGGAAAAGCTGCAAGTGGACAACATGGCCGACCTCATGCGCTACGCGATGCAACACAATTTGCTATCAGCTTCATAGCTGCTTACGCAATGTTTGCGGGTGTTTGTGGCCAAAATGGCTGTTGACTGTGTGCGTAGCGTGGCCGTCTACAGGCACGGGCAGCCACTTCTGCAGCATCGCTGCCAACTCGGTCATGCGCATCGGTTTGGACAGGTAGTCGTCCATCCCGCGCGCCAGGCAGCGCTGGGCCTCACCTTGCATGGCGTTGGCGGTGATGGCGATGATGGGCAGCCGCGTGCCCCCAGATTCAGCCAGACGGATGGCCTGCGTCAGCCCAAAACCGTCCAGATTGGGCATGTGGCAGTCGCTGAGCAACAAGGCGTAGCGCCGGCGATTGGCTTGCCACATCTGCAGGGCAATCGCGCCATCCGCGGCGATTTCGCAGGTGTAACCCAACAGGCGCAGTTGCTCCTGCATCACATCCTGGTTGGTCTCGTTGTCTTCGGCCAGCAGAATCAGGCGGTGGGTTTGCATCGCTTCCTCCACCGTGGGGGCCAGCGGGCGCGGGGTTTTCACGGCTTCTTCCACCGTAGGGACTGCCATGCGCTGCAGCGGCTGTGCGTGGCCCGGTTCGCAGGGCCGCAGTGGCAGCTCGACAGAAAACTCAGAGCCCACCCCGAGCCTGCTGGTTACCGTGATGCGCCCACCCATCAGCTCCACCAGGCACTGTGCAATAGACAAGCCCAGTCCGGTGCCGCCAAACTTGCGTGCTGTGCTCTCATCAGCCTGAGCAAAGGGCTGAAACAGCTTGGCCACCGTCTCGGGGCCAATGCCGATGCCGTTGTCTTGCACCGCAAAACGTACACCCGCCGTACCGTCCCCCAAACGACAGGACTCCAACCGCAGTGCCACCTGGCCTGCGGGAACCGATTGGCCCGCCGTGAACTTGAGAGCATTGCCCAACAGGTTGAGCAAAACTTGGCGCAGGCGACTGGGGTCGACCAGCGCCCACTGCGGCAGCTCGGGTGCCACCCGCACCGACAGCGTGGTCGACTTCTTGTGCGGCGATGAGCTCATCAGTTGGACGACCCCATCGACTACATCACGCAGACGGGTTGGAATGCTCTCAATATCAAGCTTGCCAGCCTCGATCTTGGAGAAGTCCAGGATGTCGTTAAGTATGGTCAGTAGCGCCATGGACGAATCCGAAATGGTGCCCAGCATGCGCTGCTGCTCGGTGTTCAGCGTAGTCTGCTGGAGGATATCGACCATGCCAATCACCCCGTTCATGGGGGTGCGAATCTCATGGCTCATGTTGGCCAGGAAGCAGCTTTTGGCTTGGTTTGCGGTGTTGGCGGCTGCCATGGCGGACTCCAGATCACTCGTCTTTTGCGCGACCAGCTCGGCAAGATTATTGCGACTGTGGTTGAGTTGGGCCAGCCCACGCAAAAACTGCCAGGCCAAGCCCATCAGCAGCAAGCTGGCAACGCCGGCGATCCACAGCAGGGTGTGCTGTTGCTGTTCTACTGCGGCCAGC
>JBAWYQ010000161.1:0-9403 GCA_037143475.1 Burkholderiales bacterium
GGCGCACCTTGTCGCTCCAGTAGTCGTAGTGGGCGATGCGGCGCAGCGAGCCTTCAATGCCGCCCAACACGATGGGCACGTCCTTGAACGCTTCGCGGCAGCGCTGGCTGTAAACGATGGCCGCGTGGTCGGGCCGCTTGTTGCCCGCAGCGCCGGGGGTATAGGCGTCATCGCTGCGGATTTTGCGGTCGGCCGTGTAACGGTTGATCATGGAGTCCATGTTGCCCGCCGTCACGGCCCAGAACAGGTTGGGTTTACCCAGTGCCTTGAACGGCTCCGCGCTTTGCCAGTCCGGCTGGGCGATGATGCCGACCCGGAAACCCTGGGCTTCGAGCATGCGACCAATCACCGCCATGCCAAAACTGGGGTGGTCCACATAGGCGTCGCCGGTCACCAGCACGATGTCGCAACTGTCCCACCCGAGCTGCTCCATCTCGGTGCGACTCATGGGCAAAAAACGCGACGTGCCAAAGCGCGCAGCCCAGTATTTGCGGTAACTGGTCAGTGGTTTTGCGGCACGCGGGAAAAAAGAGACGTCGACGAGGGCGTTCATGGGCTAGGGTAATTACCGTGGAGTGTAAGGTTTTGCGCTTGGCAACACACCCGAAAGGGGTTACCCAGCCAATTCTCGCCCCACCGTACAAACCCCAAGCCCAAACTTGACAATGCCCCACGTTTTGCCTGGCTTAACCCGTAGAATCAAATGCTTTGGCTTTAACCGGGCGCGCAAGTGCCATTCGACATTTTCAAGGATCACATATGAACAAACTCTTATTGGCAGTGGCCGTTGCGTCCATGCTGGCCGCTTGTGGAAAAAAAGAAGAGGCAGTCGCTCCAGCGGCTCCGGCGGCTCCTGTAGCATCTGCACCGGTGGCAGCGCCGGCAGAACTCAAAGTGGCTATCGACCCAACCTATGAGCCATTCACGTTCAAAACCGGTGACGGCAAGCCCACCGGCTTTGACGTGGACATTGCCAGCGCCCTGTGCGAGCAAATCAAACGCAAGTGCGTTTTCGTTGAGCAAGTGTGGGACAGCATGATTCCGGGCCTGATGGCCAAAAAATACGATGCCATCATCAGCTCGATGTCCATTACCGAAGAGCGTCTTGCGCAAATCGACTTCACCGACAAGTACTACAACACACCCAGCCGCGTTGTCGTCAAAAGCACCGTGAAATTTGATGGCCCCGCGTCGATCAAAGGCAAGAAAATCGGCGTTCTCAAGGCAAGTACGCAAGAAAAGTACGCGCTGGGTGAACTCAAGACCGCAGGCGTCACCGTTGTTTCCTACGAAGCGCAAGACCAGGTCTATCTGGATATCAAGGCTGGACGACTGGACGGTACGGTTGCTGACTTTGTGGAAGTCACTGGTGGTTTCCTGAGCAAGCCTGAAGGCAAGGACTACCAGTTGGTAGGCCCGGAGCTGTATGAGCCCAAGTACTTCGGTATTGGCGCCGGCATTGGTCTGCGTAAAGGTGAAGATGCCCTCAAGGCTGAACTCAACGGCGCCATCAAGGCCATCCGCGCCAACGGCACCTACAAGACCCTCAACGACAAGTACTTTGCCAAGTTCAACAACCTGGACGTGTACGGCAAGTAATCCCCCTCTGAAGGCGCAGCACCAAAGCGGGGAGCACCCCGCTGCGGCGCTGCCAGCCTGACTACACCAGCCTGTCGTGAACGATTACTACATCGCCATACTGCAAGGCGCGGTCCTGACGGTGGGTGTATCCCTGCTGGCATTGCTGGTGTCTATCGTTTTGGGGCTGTTGGGTGCCGGAGCGAAATTGTCAGGACACCCGACCCTGGTTGGATTGGCCACTGCGTACACCACCGTCGTGCGTGGCATACCGGACCTGGTTGTCATGCTGCTGGTTTTCTATGGCGGCACCATTGGTTTAAACCACTTGCTGGAAGCAATGGGCAGTCACGCAACGGTGGACATTAATCCCTTTCTAGCCGGGGTACTCACCATCGGTTTCATTTACGGCGCTTACATGACGGAAACCTTCCGTGGCGCCATTCTCGCCATCCCCAAAGGTCAAATGGAAGCGGCTTGGGCTTTTGGCATGGGTCGAACCCAGGCCTTCCTGCGCATAACGGCCCCCCAGATGGTGCGCTACGCCTTACCCGGTTTTACCAACAACTGGCTGGTGCTGATCAAGGCCACTGCGCTGGTGAGTCTGATTGGCCTCAAAGAAATGACTTACCTGGCCAAGCAAGCCAGTGCGGCCACCCGGTCTCCTTTTGCCTTTTTTCTGTTTACGGCGGCCCTGTTTCTGGTTTACACCACCGTATCGCTCTACGCCTTGCGTAAGCTCAATGACCGATACAGCCTGGGTAGCAAGCGGGTGCAGCTATGAACTGGGCCATCATTTTTGAAACCAAGAACCTGATCCTGTTTGGAAACGGAATTGTCACCACACTGGGCCTGCTGTTCTCGTCCCTGGCCATTGGTGCGGTTCTGGCACTGATTTTTGCCTTGTTGCTGACGGGGCCCTCGGCCCTGCTGCGTTGGATCGTCGGTGCCTATACCTACATCATTCGTGGTACCCCGCTGCTCATACAAATCTATCTCATTTACTACGGTCTGGGCCAACTCGAATGGATTCAGGCTCGATGGGATACGGTCTGGCCCTGGACGCACTTCAAAGAACCATTTTTCTGCGCACTGCTGGCCTTCAGCCTCAACACGGCCGGATACACCGCAGAAATGCTTGCCGGCGCCATTCGTGAAACCAACCCGGGTGAAATCGAGGCGGCACAGGCCTTTGGTATGAACCGCACGCAAATCATGCTGCGCATCGTGCTACCCAGCGCCATGCGCCGCACTTTGCCCGCCTACAGCAATGAAGTCGTCATGATGCTGCAAAGTACCAGTCTGGCCAGCGCTGTACCCTCCATGATCGACATTACCGCTGCAGCCGGACGCATCTACTCGGACTATTACCTGCCGTTTGAGGCCTACATGGCGGCAGCAGCCATTTATCTGGTCGCGACGTTTTGTTTAATTGGCGTTTTTCGATTGTTGGAAAACCATTTCCTGGCGTACCTGGCGCCACGCACACACTGAACACCATGCAACAAGTGGACCATGCCCTGTTGTCACCCAGTTTGGGTTGCCAGAAATTTCTGCGCAGTTTCCATTTCGGCACGCCCGGTGCGCGCCCCAAGGTCTATATTCAAGCCAGCCTGCACGCCGAAGAAATACCCGGCATGCTGGTTGCACACCACCTGCTGCCCCTGCTGCAAGCCGAACAGGACAACGGCAACATTTGTGGCGAAGTCATTGTGGTCCCGGTTGCCAACCCCATTGGACTGGCGCAACGACTGGATCACAAACCCATGGGGCGGTTTGAACTGAACAGTTCAGAGAATTTCAACCGGCACTACCCGGACTTGGCAAAAGCAACACTGCCGGTGGTTCAGGATCTGCTGGGTGAGGACCCGCAGGCCAACGTCACCGTCATACGCAAGGCCATGTCTGATTTCCTGCAGGCCTGGACACCCACAACCGAGTTGCAGTGCTTGCGGCGCATATTGCTGCAACTGGCCTTTGATGCCGATGTCGTGCTGGACCTGCATTGCGATTGCGAGTCCGTATTGCATTTCTACACCGAAGAAAGCTGCTGGCCCCAACTCGAGCCTGTTGCCCGCCTGCTGGGCAGTCGGGCCATTTTGCTGGCACGGAACTCGGGGTGCGGTCCTTTTGATGAATGCCTTTCGGGTGCCTGGTGGCAGCTGGCGCAGGCGCTGAAAACTATCGGACACAACGCGCCAGTGCCGCAGGCTTGCTGTAGCGCCACCATTGAATTGCGGGGTGAAGCGGAGGTCAGCCATGCCCTGGCGCAAACCGACGCCCGCGCCCTGATGGCAAGCTTGCAACATATCGGTGCCGTGCGTTGCCCGGCCCCTCCCCCATTGCCTGCGCCGCTGTGCCATGCCACACCGCTGGCGGGTTCCGAGACCTTGACCGCCGCCGTACCCGGGCTGGTGGTATTCGCCGCCGAGCCGGGACAGTCCCTCGAAGTAGGTGACCTGGTGGCCGAAATTATCGACCCCATTGCACAGCAGACGCATCGCGTGCTGGCCGGGGTGGCTGGCGTTTTCTATGCCCGCATCCGTGACCGGTATGTATGCGCCGGCGGTGAGTTGGGAAAAATTGCCGGTGACAAACCTTTTCGCACCGGAAACTTGTTGGGCGTTTGAGACCCTGACTGTGAACTTCCTCCAAACAAAGCGCCCATGACCGCCACCTCACTTAAACTGCAAGTCGACAATATCCACAAGCGCTTTGGCAGCAACGAAGTGCTCAAAGGCGTCTCGCTATCGGCACACGCCGGCGACGTCATCAGCATCATTGGCAGTTCAGGATCCGGCAAAAGCACTTTTTTGCGCTGCATCAACCTGCTTGAAAAACCGCACGAAGGCCGCATCAGCGTGGCTGGTGAAGAGCTCAAGCTCGCACCTGGAGCCAATGGTGAGTTGCATGCAGTGGACGCCAAACAGTTACAGCGACTGCGGACCAAGCTTGCGATGGTGTTTCAGCACTTCAACCTCTGGGCGCACATGACCGTGCTGCAAAACATCATCGAGACACCCGTCCATGTGCTCGGAGTTCCCAAAGACCAAGCGGTCGAGACGGCTCGCAAATACCTGACCAAAGTGGGCCTCTCCGGGGTAGAGGACACCTACCCGGCGCACATGAGCGGGGGGCAGCAGCAGCGCGTGGCCATTGCAAGGGCGCTGGCCGTGGAACCCGAGGTCATGCTGTTTGACGAACCCACCAGCGCCCTGGACCCGGAGCTCGTCTCCGAAGTGCTCAAAGTCATGAAAAATCTGGCGCTGGAAGGGCGCACCATGGTGGTCGTGACCCACGAAATGGGCTTTGCCCGTGAGGTATCCAAGCACCTGATTTTTCTTCACAAGGGCCGTATTGAAGAGGAAGGTGACCCCGCACTGGTTCTGGCCAAACCCAAGAGTGAGCGATTGGCCCAATTTCTTTCCGGTAATCTCAAATAGGCTGCGGTCTTGTCGATTCGCAATTTATCAACGCTATTTGACCTGCTGCCCATAGGCGCCTACCAGTCCACCGCGGACGGCACCATTGTGCGGCTCAACGCCGCCCTGCTGCGAATCAATGGTTATGCCAGCGAAGCCGAATGCCTGGCGGATGCCAAGGTCATTGGGGCCGAATCGTATGTGCAGCCCGGCCGCCGCCAGCAGTTCATCACCCTGCTGGAAGCCAATGGACACGTCACCGATTTTGTGTCGGAGACCTACCGCCTCAAAACCGGAGAGCGCATCTGGGTGCGCGAGCACGCACACCTGGTGCGTGACGATGCCGGCAATACGCTCTACATCGAGGGCACCATCGAAGACGTGACCCGGGAGCGCGAAGCCTCGTTATCACTTCAACACAATGAAAGCCTGCTGCGCAATGTGCTTGAGACCATCCCCGACCGGGTTTGGCTAAAAGATGTCCACGGCATCCACCTCGCCTGCAACGCGGCTTACGCTGCGCACTTGGGCACCGTACCCTCGCGTGTGACCGGTACCACCGATGTTTTCTGGTTTGGCACCGAATTGTCCAACGCGTTTCGCCAAACCGACCTGATGACTATCGAAGCTGGTCAAACCATCCGGTTTGAAGGCCCCATGCATTCGCCTCTGAGTGATGACGCCACCATCTACGAAGTTATCAAGACGCCGATGATTGACGCCAACAACCAGACCATTGGTGTGCTGGGCATGGCGCGCGATATCCATGAGCGGAAAAAAGCGGAAGCCCAGTTGCGCGACACCACCGAGCAGTTAGAGTTGGCCCTCATGGGCGCCGAACTGGGACTGTGGGACCATGATCTGACCATTGAAAAGGGCTACTACCTGGATGAACGTTCCTGCGCCATGCTGGGGCGCGAGCGCAACGACAGCAGCAAGGGCCGTGCCTGGGGCCACCTGATCCACCCCGATGACCTGCCCGGCACGCTCGACGCCATGCGCGCGCACCTGAGCGGCAGCACGACGGCCTACGAGGCCGAGTACCGCGCACGCCACTCGGACGGACACTGGGTATGGATGAGCAACCGTGGCAAGGTTGTTCAGTTCGACCAGCACGGCCATCCCGTGCGCATGGTCGGCACCCTGATGAACATTTCCAGACGCAAGGAAGTCGAAGGCGAGCTGCTAAAAACACAGGCCGATCTGAAGGCCACACTCAACTCCGTTGCGCACCTGGCCTTTCACGACGCACTCACCGGACTACCCAACCGGCGCCTGCTCAATGACCGGCTGGAGACCGCCCTATCGGCCAGCCAGCGCCAGAAGAAGTACGGCGCCCTGCTCTTTCTGGATCTGGACAAATTCAAACAACTCAACGACAACTTTGGCCATGACATAGGTGACCTGTTGCTCCAGCAGGTGGGCCTGCGCCTGCTACAGTGCGTCCGAGAAGTCGATACCGTGGCCCGCCTGGGGGGTGACGAATTCGTGGTGCTGCTTCAAAACCTGAGCATCAGCGCCGACCACGCCCGACTGCATGCAACCACCGTGGCCGAAAAAATACTGTCCAGCCTGAACGATGTCTTCATGCTGCAAGGCGCGGCTCACACCATCACCCCCAGCATTGGTGCCACCGTTTTTCTGGGGCATACCGTAACAGCGGTGGACGTTCTCAAGCAAGCCGACCAGGCCATGTACGATGCCAAAGCCAAAGGCCGCAACACCCTATGCTTCTATGAGAAAATAGGGCTATAGCCCCCGTGAACACTGCGTCACCAGCTACTCTATTCATAGCATCATGCTCAACTTTCTCCCCGCGCCTCTGGTCTTCCTGATTGCCTCGCTGCTGATGGTCATTAACGCGCTGTTCTGGGTACCCATCCTGCTGCTTTTCTCGTCGCTCAAGCTCATCCTGCCTTTCGAGGGGGTGCGCCTGGCCATCGACCCCATCCTCCTGTCCATTGCCGAAGCCTGGATCTGGGGCAACAGCGCCTGGATGGGCCTGACCCAGCGCACCACCTGGGACGTGCAGGGCATTGAAGGGCTGGACGCCCATAGCTGGTACATGGTCAACAGCAACCACCAGTCGTGGGTGGACATTCTGGTACTGCAGCACCTGCTGAACCGGCGCATTCCACTGCTTAAATTCTTCCTGAAGCAGCAACTCATATGGGTACCGGTGATGGGTCTGGCATGGTGGGCACTTGAATTTCCGTTCATGCGCCGCCATACCGAGGACTACCTCAAGAAGCACCCCGAGATGCGTGGCAAAGACCAGGAGACCACCCGCAAGGCCTGCGCCAAGTACGCCCTCATTCCCACCAGCGTGATGAACTTTCTGGAAGGCACCCGCTTCACCCGGGCCAAGCACGCCCGGCAGCAGTCGCCCTACCGCCATTTACTCAAACCCAAGGCGGGTGGCATGGCGCTGGCGCTCAACGCCATGGGCGACAAGTTCCAGGCCATTCTGGACGTGACCATCGTCTACCCCGACGGCGCCCCCACGTTCACCGACTTTTTATTGGGCAAAGTGCGCCGCATCGTGGTTCGGGTACGCAGCCTGCCGATTCCCAAACACCTCATGGCTGGCGACTACGCGCAAGATCCGGCCTTTCGTGAAGCCTTCTCACAATGGGTGCAGCAGCTTTGGCGCGAAAAAGACGCCCAAATCACCACCCTGCTGGAAATCACGAACAGGCCCCAGCCGAACGCGCCATGAACCGCCACACCCTGCGCCTGGCCCTGCAGCGCCTCTACGTCGGGATCATGCTGTGGGTCATCGGCCGTGCGCTGGTCGCCACCAGCCGGGTTGATGACAGTGTGCGTGCCGAATTGGCCCCGCTGCCCCATGGCTACCAGATCCAGATGGTAGTGTTGCCCGCAGGACCGGGCTTCGTGGTGGAGTGCGCTGGCGACGGCACACTGAACCGCGCCAGGGTAGCAAAAGCACGACCCGATCTGACGATTGGTTTCAAGCACGTTTCGCACGCATTTCTGGTGCTGGCGTTTCTGGAGGGTACGGCGCAAGCGTTTGCAAACGACCGCATGGTGGCAGATGGCGATGTGTCGCACGCCATCAGGCTGGTGCGCTGCCTCAACACCATGGAAGCTTTGATCCTGCCGCGTTGGGTTGCACTTCGCGCAGTCAAACGCTACCCCAAGTTGCCTGCAGCAGATAAAACCCGCAAAGCCCTGCGCATCTACGCCCTGCTGGTCAAAAACGTATTGCTGCTGAGATAAACCATGTCCAAACCCTATTACGAGTTCTTTTGCCCGGTCAAAACCATCGCCGGACACCAGGCGCTGGAGCACCTTCCGTTTGAGCTAAAGGCGTTGTCCGTCAGCCGCCCCATGGTTATTACCGACAAGGGTGTTCGTGGGGCTGGTCTGCTGGCCCTGGTGGACGCCATTTTTTCATCGTCCAGCGCACCCATCACAGCGGTCTTTGACGATGTACCTGCCGACAGCAGCCTCGCCACCGTGCGAATGGCCGCCAAAAGCTACCGCGATCACCAGTGCGACTGCATCATTGCCATTGGCGGAGGCTCCGTCATTGACACCAGCAAGGCGGTCAATATTCTGGTGTCAGAGGGTGGCGACGACTTGCTGCAATACGCCGGAGCCCACAACCTCAAGCGTGCCCTCAAGCCCCTGTTTGTTGTCCCCACCACGTCGGGCACCGGCAGCGAGGTCACCATGGTGGCGGTCATCTCCGACACCGAGGCGGGCGTCAAGGTTCCCTTCACCTCGTACTACCTGCTGCCCAACGCTGCCGTGCTAGACCCGCGCATGACGCTGACCCTTCCCCCCATGGTGACTGCGGCGACCGCCATGGACGCACTGACCCACGCGGTAGAGGCCTACACCTGCATGGGTGCCAACCCCATGAGCGACGCCTATGCCACGGCCGCCATTCAAAAAATATGCCGCAACCTGCTGGCCGTGATGGACAACCCGAAAGACGCACAGGGTCGTCTGGAGTTGGCTCAGGCCTCCACCATGGCGGGCATTGCATTCTCCAACTCCATGGTTGGCATGGTGCACGCGCTGGGGCACTCCATTGGGGCCATTTGCCACCTGCCCCACGGCATGTGCATGAGCATCCTGTTGCCCTACGTGCTGGAGTACAACGAAAGTGTGAACGGCACGCGCATTGGCGAGCTGCTGCTGCCACTGGGTGGGCCAGAGGTCTATGCCGCAACACCCCAATCACGCAGGGCCAGTCGCGCAGTGCAAATCATTCTGTTGCTGCGTGACAACCTCCATCAGCGCTGCGGATTGCCTCGCACCTTGCAGGAAACTGGCAAGGTGGGTCTGGATCAACTGGAGTCGATTGCCGACATGGCCATCAATGACGGCTCCATCATCTACAACCCCAAAGAGAGCGACCGCGGTGAGTTGCT
>JBAWYQ010000162.1:0-9297 GCA_037143475.1 Burkholderiales bacterium
ACCTGGGACGACCCCAACCACATGAAATTCTTCAACGACGGCACGGTGACATTCCCTTACCTGTCTGACGGCATGTGGTTCATGACCCAGCACAAGCGCTGGGGCTTGCTCAAAGACCACCCCGACTACCTGGCTGTAGCCAAGCAGATCAACCAGGTCGACATTTACAAGCAGGCCGCCACTGCCGCCAAGGCGCCGATTCCGAAGGATGCAATGCGCACGGCCAAGTTCATGGATGGCGTGGTGTGGGATGGCAAGGATCCCAAGAAATACGCCGACGGTTTCAAAATCAAAGCCTGAGGAGCCCACTATGGTAAGCGCAGTTTTCCACTCCCCCTTGGCCGCGGTGACCGATAGCATTGCTATAAAAAAAGAAGCTGCCCAGGCACATTCCACGGGGGCTAGCGGCTCAAAATCCTTGGACTCTTCGACCCAGACGGTGATGGCCGCCGCACCGACTGCGGTACCCACCCCGCGCGACTGGCGCGGCCTGGTCATGTCGGTGTTGCCGCCCGTGCTGGGCCTGGGCCTGCTCATCGGCATCTGGGCCGTTGTCAGCATTAGCACAGCAAGCAGCATCCCCAGTCCGTGGGAAACCTGGAAGCAGGCCGTCGTTCTTTTCAGCGACCCGTTCTATCGCAAAGGCCCCAACGACCAGGGCGTGGGCTGGAACGTGTTGATGTCGCTGGAGCGCGTCGCGATCGGCTTCGGGCTGGCGGCGGCAGTCGGTATTCCGGCGGGCTTTGCGATCGGTCGATTCGAGTTTTTGGGCCGCATGTTCAACCCGCTGATCAGCCTGTTGCGCCCCGTGTCGCCACTGGCCTGGCTTCCTATCGGTCTGATGGTGTTCAAGGGCGCCAACCCGGCGGCTATTTGGACCATCTTCATCTGCTCAATCTGGCCCATGGTCATCAACACGGCGGTGGGCGTGCAACGCGTACCGCAAGACTACATGAATGTAGCCCGCGTGCTCAACCTGTCCGAATGGAAGATCGTCACCAAGATTCTTTTCCCAGCCGTTCTGCCCTACATGCTGACCGGTGTACGCCTGGCCGTGGGCACCGCCTGGCTGGTGATCGTGGCCGCCGAGATGCTGACCGGCGGCGTGGGCATTGGCTTTTGGGTGTGGGACGAGTGGAACAACCTGAACGTCAAGAACATCATCATCGCCATCTTCGTGATTGGCATCGTCGGTCTGGTACTGGAATACGCCCTGATCAAAATCGCCACCGCATTTACCTTTGAGGAGGTGAAGTCATGACCAACTTGAAATACATCGATGTCCAGAACGTTGAGCAAACCTTCAGAACCCGCAAAGGCTTTTTCCCCGCGTTGCGCGAAGTCAACCTGACCGTGGCAAAGGGCGAATTCGCGACCCTGATCGGCCACTCCGGTTGCGGCAAATCAACCTTGTTGAACCTGATTGCCGGACTGACCCTGCCCACCGCAGGCACCCTGCTCTGCGCCAACCGCGAAATCGCAGGCCCGGGCCCAGAACGCGCAGTGGTTTTCCAGAACCATTCCCTGCTGCCCTGGCTGACCTGTTTTGAGAACGTTTACCTGGGTGTGGAGCGCGTCTTTGGTGCAGCATCCAGGAGCACCGGCGCACCATCTGAGAACAAAGCACAACTCATGGCCAGAACCGACGCCGCGCTGGCCCTGGTTGGCCTGACGCCAGCCGCCCAAAAGCGCCCTGGCGAGATCTCCGGGGGCATGAAACAACGCGTGGGCATTGCCCGGGCACTGGCCATGGAACCCAAAGTCTTGCTGATGGACGAGCCCTTTGGCGCTCTGGACGCGTTGACACGCGCCAAGCTACAGGACGAGTTGCTGGAGATCGTGGCCCGGACAAACAGCACCGTGGTGATGGTGACGCACGACGTAGATGAGGCCGTGCTGCTGTCCGACAAAATCGTGATGCTGACCAACGGCCCAGCCGCCACCATTGGCGAGGTGCTCAGCGTGGACCTGCCCCGCCCGCGCAACCGCGTGGCGCTGGCTGACAGCCCGCAGTACCTGGGTTACCGCAAGGCCGTCATTGACTTCTTGTACACGCGTCAAGCCCACGTAGAAAAGGCGGCATGACCATGGACATGCGAGTAAAAACAAAGCAAAAGTTGGTGATGATCGGCAACGGTATGGCCGGTGTGCGTACCCTTGAAGAGTTGCTCAAGATCGCCCCCGATCTGTACGACATCACGGTGTTTGGCGCCGAGCCCCACCCCAACTACAACCGTATTCTGTTGTCGCCCGTGCTGGCCGGTGAGCAGACGCTGGACGAGATCGTGCTGAACTCCTTTGCGTGGTACGCCGAGAACAACATCACGCTGCATGCTGGCAAAAAGGTGGTCGAGGTGGACCGCATCAAGCGCATCGTTCGCACCGAAGATGGCACCGAAGCCGAATACGACCGCCTGCTGCTGTGCACAGGCTCCAACCCCTTCATCCTGCCGGTGCCCGGCAAGGAACTGGATGGCGTGATCGCCTACCGCGACATTGCCGACACCAACGCCATGATCGACGCGGCCACCAAGTACAAGCATGCCGTCGTCATTGGTGGCGGCCTGCTGGGTCTGGAAGCGGCCAACGGCCTGATGCTGCGCGGCATGGATGTGAGCGTGGTGCACGTCATGCCCACGCTGATGGAACGCCAACTGGACACGGTGGCGGGCAAGATGCTGCAAAAGTCGCTCGAAGACCGCGGCCTGAAGTTTCTGATGGGTGCGCAAACGCAGGCGCTGCTCGGCAACGCCGATGATGGCAAAGGCGGCCGTGTCCAATCCATCCAGTTCAAGGATGGAACTTCCGTTGCCGCCGACCTGGTGGTGATGGCGGTCGGCATTCGCCCCAACACCACGTTGGCCGAAGCCATGCGCCTGCATTGCAACAAGGGCATCGTCGTCAACGACACCATGCAGACCACCACCGATGCGCGCATCTACTCGGTGGGTGAATGCGCAGCCCACCGCGGCATTGCCTACGGTCTGGTCGCACCCCTGTTCGAGCAAGCCAAGGTCGCGGCCAACCACCTAGCCATGTTCGGCATTGGCCAATACAAAGGCTCCCTCACATCCACCAAGCTCAAGGTAACTGGCATTGATCTGTTTAGCGCAGGCGACTTTGGTGGTGGCGAAGGCACGGAAGAGCTGGTCATGAGCGACCCCTACGGCGGCGTCTACAAAAAACTGGTCATCAAGGACGACAAACTGGTGGGCGCCTGCCTGTATGGCGACACTGTGGACGGCAGCTACTATTTCAAACTGCTACGCGATGGCCGCAATGTCAGCGACATCCGCGACAGGCTGATGTTTGGCGAGTCCAACATCGGCGATGTCGGCCACGAGGGCCACAACAAGGCAGCCGCCATGCCCGACTCGGCGGAAGTTTGCGGCTGCAACGGTGTGACCAAGGGCACGATCTGCAAAGCCATCAAGGACAAGGGCCTGTTCACGCTGGACGAGGTGCGCAAACACACCAAGGCCAGCGCGTCCTGCGGCTCTTGCACCGGTCTGGTGGAGCAACTGCTGATGTTCACCGCCGGTGGCGACTACTCGGCCACGCCCAAGCTCAAGGCCATGTGTGCGTGCACCGACCACGGCCACCAGGCCGTGCGCGACGCCATCCGCGCCAACAAACTGATGACGATTGCCGACACTTTTCGGTTCCTGGAGTGGAAGACGCCCAATGGATGTGCATTCTGCCGCCCGGCCGTCAACTACTACCTAATCTCCACCTGGCCCAAACAGGCCAAGGACGATCCGCAGAGCCGCTTCATCAATGAGCGCAGCCACGCCAACATCCAGAAGGACGGCACCTACTCGGTCATCCCGCGCATGTGGGGCGGCGAGACCACGTCCAGCGAGTTGCGCCGCATTGCCGACGCGGTGGACAAGTACAAGATTCCCACCGTCAAGGTTACCGGCGGCCAACGCATCGACCTGCTGGGTGTCAAGAAAGAGGATCTGGTCAACGTCTGGAAAGACATCGGCATGCCATCGGGCCACGCCTATGCCAAGGCGCTGCGCACGGTCAAGACTTGCGTGGGCTCCGAGTGGTGCCGCATGGGCACACAGGACAGCACGCAAATGGGCAAGGACCTGGAGCATGCCATGTGGCGCATGTATGCCCCGCACAAGGTCAAGTTCGCAGTAAGCGGCTGCCCGCGCAACTGCGCCGAAGCCGGCATCAAGGACGTGGGAATCATCGGCGTGGACAGCGGCTGGGAGATGTATGTGGCTGGCAACGGCGGCATCAAGACCGAAGTCGCCCACTTTCTGGTCAAGGTCAAGACTGCCGCCGAGGTGCTGGAGTACACCGGTGCCTTCTGCGAGCTGTACCGCCAGGAGGGCTGGTACCTGGAGCGCACGGTGCATTTTGTTGCTCGCGTCGGACTGGATTACGTCAAAAAACGCATCCTGGAAGACCATGAAGGCCGCAAGGCCCTGTGGGAGCAATTGCAGCAAGCACTCGAGGGCGAGCCCGACCCCTGGTTTGACTTCAAGAAAGCTGCCGTGGACACCCGGCAGTTCGAAGCACTGGGCGCTTGAGTACCTCCATGACGTTTTGTTACCAATTGTGGAGTTTTCATGAAATTCTTTAACTACCCCATTTTTGAAAAGCCCGGTCCGCGAGACACTGGCGCTTTTCCAAAAAGAGGTTCCCATGAAAGCAAGCATGCTAAGCCGTAGAACACTGATTGCTGCCGCAGTCGGCCTGCCACTTCTGAGCGTGCATGCACAGGTCACTGACCTGGGCGACGCCATCAACAAGGCGGGGCGTCAGCGTATGCTGAGTCAGCGCATGGGGAAAGCCTGGCTGGCACTGGTGCATGGCATCGAAAAGTCCACCGCACAAGTCGCACTGGACAAGTCAATGGCCCTGTTTGACCGCCAACTGGTCGAGCTTAAATCCTATGCATCGTCAGCCGACATCAGGGACACCTACTCCAAACTGGAAACGTCCTGGAGCGGCTACAAAGCCGCACTGGTAGGCAGCGCGCCCTCCCGCGAGAACGCAGCCAGCATGTTGCAGCTCAACGCTGGCGTACTGACCCTGGCCCATCAGGGCACGGTGCAATACGAGATGGTGCAAGCCAAGCCCTTGGGCAAACTTGTCAATATCGCCGGGCGCCAGCGCATGCTGAGTCAGCGCATGGCCATGTATTTCATGGCGGCACGGCTCCCGGTGGATGCAGCAACGGCCAGCGCCGAAATCGAGAAAGCGCGCAACGAGTTCAGTGGTGCCATGATCCTTCTGCACAAGGCACCCGAGACTACACAAAAGATTGAAGACGACCTCAAAGTCGCCGACGGTCAGTGGCTGTTCTTTGAGTCGGCATTGAAAAAGGTCACCCTTACCGAGTCGAGCACGCCCAAAGCATTAGTCGACGTTTTTCAGGCCAGCGAGAACCTGCTGATCGTCATGGATCGGGTAACCGGAATGTACGCCAACCAGCGAACATAGACTCCAAAATTGGCTTATAGCCCCCGTTAATACTGCTGATGACGCTACAAAAGGAATAGCAAAATGAGTGAATGGACCCCGATTTGCCGCGTTGAAGACATCCCCGTACTGGGCTCGCGCCGCGTCGCCCGGGCTGATGGGATGGACGTGGCCGTGTTCCGCAACGACACCAATGAAGTCTTCGCTCTGCTGGACCGTTGCCCGCACAAGGGCGGACCGCTGTCACAAGGCATTGTGTTTGGAACCAGCGTGGCTTGCCCACTGCACAATTGGACGATTGGCCTGTGTACCGGCCAGGCGGAAGCACCCGACGAAGGCTGCACCCCCAAGTTTGCAGTCAAGGTAGAAGGCGGTCAGGTGTCACTCAACACCGTAGAACTGGCCAGCCACGCCATCGACCAGACCCGCCCCGTTGCCGGCCCCAAGACCAGCTGCGCCGCCGCCTGAGACCGCCCGTCCATGACCGCCCCGCGTCAGACCCCATCAACCTGCCCCTACTGCGGTGTGGGATGTGGCGTCATCATTGAGTCGGAAGGCAACCAGATCACCGGCGTGCGGGGGGACCCCGATCACCCGGCCAATTTTGGTCGTCTGTGCACCAAGGGTGCGACCCTGCACTTGACGGCCAGTGCAGCGGTCACACAGCAATCCCGGCTGTTGCAACCCTTGCAACGTTTTCATCGGGGCGAGGCCGCCCAACCAGTGTCATGGGACGCAGCGCTTTGCGTTGCTACAGAAAACTTTGCGCGCATTATCCGCAGCCAAGGCCCTGACGCCGTGGGGTTTTACGTTTCCGGCCAGCTGCTCACGGAAGACTATTACGCCTTCAACAAACTGGCCAAGGGACTGATTGGCACCAACAACATCGACACCAATTCGCGCCTGTGCATGAGCAGCGCCGTGGCCGGCTACAAGCAGACTCTGGGGGCCGACGCGCCACCAGCCTGCTATGAGGATATCAACCACGCGGAGTGCATCTTCATCGCAGGCTCCAACACCGCGTTTGCGCACCCCATTTTGTTTCGCCGGATCGAAGATGCAAAAAAGGCCAACCCCAACCTGCGCGTGGTGGTGGTTGACCCGCGCACCACCGACACGGCCGGCATTGCCGATGTGCATCTGGCCATACAGCCCGGCACCGATGTGATGCTCTTCAACGGCATGCTGCACATCATGGCCTGGGAAGGATGGCTGGATGAGGCCTTTATCGCCAACCACACGAACGGCTTTAAAGAGCTCAAAAACACGGTGCTCGACTACAACCCATTTGTGGTGGCACAGGCCTGCGGAATCACCAAGGATGCCCTACTCAAGGCGACCCGCCTGTTTGCCGGTATGCAGCACCTGAATGGCTCGGCGCGCACACCCACGCTCAGCCTGTACTGCCAGGGCCTCAACCAGTCCAGCAGCGGCACTGTCAAAAACGCGGCACTAATCAACCTGCACCTGGCCACCGGTCAGATCGGAAAGCCCGGGGCCGGCCCGTTCTCCCTGACCGGCCAGCCCAATGCGATGGGCGGGCGCGAAGTGGGTGGACTGGCCAATCTGTTGTCCGCGCATCGTGACCTGGGCAACCCCAAGCATCGCGCTGAAGTTGCCGCACTGTGGGGTGTCCCTTCGGTGCCAGAAAAACCCGGCAAGACCGCCATAGAGATGTTCCAGGCTGCCGCCGATGGCGAGATCAAAGCCCTGTGGATTGCCTGCACCAACCCCGCCCAAAGCATGCCCGACCAGTCCACCGTGCGCCGCGCGCTGGAGCGCGCCGAGTTCGTGGTGGTGCAGGAAGCCTTTAACAACACCGCCACCTGCCGTTATGCCGACTTGCTGGTGCCAGCTACCACCTGGGGCGAAAAAGAAGGCACTGTCACCAACAGTGAGCGCCGAATTTCTCGGGTGCGGGCGGCGGTCCAGGCGCCCGGCCCGCGCGAGAACGGACCGCGTCACGACTGGGCAATCGCCATCGATTTCGCGCGTCGCCTGGAAGCATTGGGAATTGGCCCCGGCAAATCCCTATTCCCCTACACCAGCCCCGGGTCCATTTGGAACGAGCACCGCGAATCCACGCGGGGCCGTGACCTCGACATCACCGGCATGTCCTACGCCATGCTCGACATCGGCCCACAGCAGTGGCCGCTTGCCGAAGGTCAAACGACGGGATTGCAGCGACTCTATACAGACGGCATTTTTCCCACCACCGATGGGAGGGCCAAATTTGCCAATGCGGTCTACGAACCAGTGGCCGAACCGCGTGAAGCGCGCTACCCGTTTTCACTCAACACCGGGCGGCTGCGTGACCAATGGCACGGCATGAGCCGCACTGGCACGCTGGGCCGCCTTTTCGGGCACGTGGCCGAGCCCTCCATCGAAATGAACCGCCAGGACATGAGCCGCCTGGGCCTGCAAGATGGCGATCTGTTGCACGTCACCAGCAAACGCAGCTCCATCGTCGTACCGGTTCAGGGCAGCACCACCCTGGCTTCGCGTCAGACTTTCATGGCCATGCACTGGGGCGAAGAGTTTCTAAGTGGCTCCAGCAGCATTGGCGAGCGACTGACCGGGGTGAATGCAGTGACAAATCCGGCTTTTTGCCCCACATCCAAACAGCCCGAGTTCAAACACGCCGCCATTAAGGTACTCAAGGCCGAGCTGCCCTGGTCACTGCTGGCTGTGGCCTGGTTGCCCGACGACACGGCCTTGCAGGCGCGTGAGACGCTCAAGGAGCTGATGGCGCTGTTTTCGTTTGCCAGCTGCACGCCATTTGGCCGCGAGCGAAGCGGCCTCCTGTTTCGTGCCGCCGCCTATGAAACGCCGCCCGACAACGTCCTTGCCAGCATTGAACGTGTGCTGGGTTTGGGCGGCACTGATGTGCTGCGCTATGCCGACAAGAAACGCGGCCAGCGCCGTGCCATTTTGCTGTTGCCAGCCGACGCAACGGGTGAGCGTCGGCTTAACGCCTTCGTGCTGGCCGGCGACACCAGCGCCCAAAACTGGATTAAAACCCTGCTGCAGGACGAACTCCCCGCTCAGGCCTTTGGCCGCATGTTGCTGGCACCAAACGCCAAGCCCCCGGCGACCGTGCAGTCACGCGGCAAACAGATTTGCACCTGCTTCAACGTGACGGAGAGCGCCATCGCCACACAACTAGGCAGCTGCAAGGGCAATGAGGATCAGCGCCTCGGACAGTTACAGGCTGCGCTACAGTGCGGCACCAACTGCGGCTCGTGCCTGCCCGAAGTCAAGAACATGGTGCGGGTGTCAATTCCGGCAAGCCAGCGAGATGCCACATTGGGTTCGTAGGCCAGATCAGGCCAGCAAACTCTCCAGCCCCTGACTCAGCACCTCCAGACTCGGCAGGTCTTGCAGCACGGCGTTGCGCGACAACGGAATTTTGGCGGCCAGCTTGCTCGACCAGTCTGCCTCCTGCTCCTGCAGGCTGAGCTGGTTTTCTTCAGACCGGGAGCGCCAGGCGGCAATATTCACCAGGGCTGACAGCGGATCAAAGTCCGTCTGTGCCAGCGGGTTGGCCGCGCCGGCAATGGCCTTTGAGAACTGGGTCGGAAACTTCCACCGGCGCGCCAACTCAGCTCCCACGTCAGCGTGCGTGTAGCCAAAGGTAGCCTGCTCGGTGGCCAGACGGTTGGGATCCAGCAGGCGCTGCGCGGCATCGACTGCCAGCATCTCCTGAGGCATGCCCAGGTGCATCACCAGTTCGCCAATGGCGTGCATCAGACCCACGGTAAACGCCAGATCTGGCTTGATGGCCACTTGTGCGCCCAAGTGCCGAGAGACCACTGCCGTGTGCAGACTGTGCCGCCAGAACTGTCGCGCATCGAT